>JAUIEM010000145.1 GCA_030428695.1 bacterium | reverse complement strand
CGGTGCTGATCGACCAGAACCCCGAGGCCGTCGCGGTGATGCAGAGCCGCCTCGCGCGCTGGCATCCGCGCCTCCATCCAGGGCAGGGCGAAGGGGAGGGCCTTGAAGCGAAGGATCAGCAAAAAGCTTTACGCGACGCGTCGCAGGGATAGAATCCGGACAGTGCGCCCACGCCAACCCGGAGGCTTGTCATGCCGCATATCCACGTCGTCGGGACCGGGACGATCGGCGAGCCTCTGCTCAATCTGCTGCAGGCCCATCGCCACGATCTCGGTTTCGAGAAGATCTCCTTCCACAAGCGGACCCCCCTTCTGACCGACCGGTCGAAGGTCCTCGACTCCTTGAGCAAAGGCGTCGATCTCGCGGTCGACGAAGACCGCTGGGACTCCTTCGTCGAGCTCGGTATGCAGCCGAAGATGCACGCGCACGAAGCGCTCGAGACGGCCGATGTCGTCATCGACTGCACGCCGAAGGGCAACGCGCGCAAAGAGAAGATCTACCACAAGTACGAGGCGAACACCCAGGGCTTCATCGCCCAGGGCAGCGAGGCGGGCTTCGGCAAGCCCTACGCGCGCGGCTACAACGACTCCGCCCTGGTCCGCGGCGAGGACAAGTACATCCAGGTCGTGTCCTGCAACACCCACAACCTCGCCGCGCTCGTCGATATCGTCGGCTTCGGCGGAAACCGCAACATCGACCGCCTCGAGTCGGCGTCCTTCCTGTGCATGCGGCGCAGCAACGACGTCAGCCAGGACGCCAGCTTCCTGCCCTCGCCCGAGGCGGGCAAGCACAAGGACGCGCGCTTCGGCACCCACCACGCCCGCGACGTCTTCCGCCTGTTCAGCACGCTCGGCATCGAGCTGAAGTCGGTGTTCTCGAGCGCCCTGAAGCTCAACACCCAGTACATGCACACGATCTACTTCGACCTGCAGCTCAACGAACCGACCACCCGCGACGAGGTGATCGAGAGCCTGCAGAAGTCCGATCGGGTCGCGGTCACCTACAAGATGACCGCGAACAGTGTGTTCAGCTTCGGTCGCGACCACGGCTTCTTCGGCCGCATCTTCAATCAGACGGTCGTCTGCCTGCCCTCCCTGTACGTCTCCGAGGACGGCAGGAAGGTCGCGGGCTTCTGCTTCACGCCCCAGGACGGCAACTCCCTGCTCTCTTCGGCCTCGGCAGCGGCCTGGTTCATCGATCCCGATGGCTACGAGAGCAAGATCCAGTGCCTGTCCAAGTACTTCTTCAACGAAGTCTGAGCTTCCTGCTCGTCGCGGTTCTCGCCGGGTGCACGATCGGACGCGCACCCGTGCGGCTGCGCCTCGCCCATCTGTGGGCCGAGCCCGGCAATCAGCATCTCGAGCTGTTGTGGCGGGCCTCGGGCAACCCCGGCTGTATCTTCCCCAACGCGACCGGCCCCCTCGCCGAGGACGCGCGGGTGGTGCCCCGCAACTTCCCCGGAGTGTTGCGGGTCCTCGCCGACTCGCTCTCGACCTCGTGGCATGAGCTCGTCGAGCCCGACACCCTGCAGCTCGGCCGCTACACGGTCAGCGCCTCGCTGTACGTCGTCGACCGCGAGCCGAGCGGCTACGTGATCTCGGTCGCCGGCAGCCACGGCCTGTCGACCACGATCCTGGTCACGCCGGGCCGCGGGCTGATGGTGCGCGAGCCTTCGCCCTTCGGTCTGCCCCAGGAGGGCGTCTACGTCGTACCCGTCGGGCCCCTCGGCCCGGAGGATCCCGGGTAGGGCGGAGGAATCCTGCCGAGCTGGCGCCGGTGGTGGCCTCTGACGTGGGCCTCTGGTAGAATCCCCGCCTGTTCGCACTCCCCGGACCGCGACGAGCAGGCCTGGCGTGCGCCGCGAAGCCAGCCTTCCGACGTCTACAGAGAGGGACCCTGATGGCCTCCGCCCACGAACGGCTGCTCGACCAGTACCGGAAATCCGTCTGGCGTCCGTCCGGCGCCGACGCGCTCCGCGACGACTTCCCGATCGTGGCCGAGGCCGATCACGTCTACCTGACCGACGCGCAGGGCAACCGCTACATCGACGGCTCGGCCTCGTCCGGGGCGAACATCCACGGCCATCGGCACCCGGTGATCGATGCCGCGATCCGCACCCAGCTCGACCGCGTCGCCGATTCCCCCGACCAGGGCGCGACCAACGTGCCGGCGATCCAGCTCGCGGCCCAGCTCGCGAAGCTCAGCCCCCCGTCCCTGGAGAAGGTCTTCTTCAGCCCCTCGGCGACCCTGGCGATGGAAGCGGCCCTCGAGGCGGCGGCCGCGGTCGCCGGCACCGAGGGGAACGCGACCGTCCTGTTCGTGCGTGAGGAGGGGGATGAGAGCCTCGAGTCCCGGGTGCAGCGTGTGCGTCAGCCGCAGGGCGTCGAGCTGAAGCCCGTGCGCGGGCCGAACTGCTACCGCTGCCCCTGGGGCAAGGAGATCACGAGCTGCGCCCGCGAGTGCATCATCGAGCTGCAGACCACGGTCCGCAAAGAGCGCGCGACCGCCCTGGTCATCGAGCCGAAGGTGCACGGGCGGCGGGGCATCGTCCACCCGGAGAACTACTTCCGCGCCGCCCGGGACGTCACCCGCGAGACCGGCACCCTGCTGATCGCCGACGAGACGGCCACCGCCTTCGGGCGCTCCGGGAAGATGTTCGCCTGCCAGCTCGAGGACGGCGACCCCGACCTCCTCGTCTGCGCCAAGGGCCTGACCGGTGGCTACATGCAGCTCGCGGCGACGCTGGTCTCGAAGGGGGTGATCGAGAAGCTCGAGCAGGCGACGCCGATGCGCCATGTCGAGCCGACCCACCCGGCCAATGCCCTGGCCTGCGCGGCCGCGATCGCCAGCCTCGACCTGTTCGAGGAAGAGGGCACACTCGGCCGGGTCGCGGTGCTCGCGAGCGTCGCGGCCAAAGAGCTCGACCTGATCCGCCCCCATCCGAACATCGGCGAGGTACGCCAGCAGGGCCTGCTGATCGCGATCGAGCTGGTCGGGGACAAAGAGAACCGGACGCCCTTCCCGCGCGAACGGAAGATCGGCAAGGCGCTCGAGCGGAAAGCCCGCGAGCTCGGCGTGCTGGTCGACGTCGATCGCGATACGGTGCTGATCACGCCGCCCCTGTCGATCGCGCAGTGGGAGCTGCGTACCTTGATCCACAAGATCCGGGAGGCGATCGAGGGGGTGACCGGAGCGACGGTCGACGGCGCGGGTAGCGCTTGAAACCTCCCCCGAAAGGGTGTACCGTTCGGTGTGGTCCGCCCGCGGGGGGCGCTGCCTCTGGATCGCGCGAATGCTGGAATACAGGGAATACTGGACCGAGGGCAACCGGCCGCGCTCCAAGCTCGCCAGCCCGGTCTATCTGTTCATGGCCCTCTGCGGGGTCATGTACCTCGTGCAGCTCATCTACAGCAGCGCCTTCAAGGCCAGCCTGAGCGATCCCCTCGGCCTCTCCCCCGAGGGCTTCTGGACCGAGCTGAAGCTGTGGCAGATCGTCACCTACGCCTTCCTGCACGACACCGAGTCGAAGTGGCACATCCTCTTCAACCTGTTCATCATCTGGTGGGTCGGCCGCGAGCTCGAGCGCCTGTACGGCTGGCGTCGGCTGCTGATCCTGATGGTCGGCTCGTGCGTGATCGCGGGCCTGAGCCACATCACGGTGATGTACACGCAGAACTACGCGACGCCGGTCGTCGGGGCCTCCGGGATCGCGATGGGGATGCTGGTCGCGTTCACGTTCAAGTTCCCGCACCGCCAGATCATGTTCATGTTCATCCTGCGGATGGAGATGTGGGTCGCGTGCGTGATCCTCGTCGGCATCGACGTCGTGATGTGGCTGTCGAACGCGCAGGGCGGCGTCGCCCACCTCGCCCACCTCGGCGGGGCCTTTTTCGGATTCCTCTTCCACCGCTACCAGGGCGGGCTGATCGAACGCTGGCTGGCCTTCGAACAGAGGCTGGAGAACAAAGAGCAGATGCGACAACAGATCGAGCGGGCAGAGCTGGACGCGCGGGTCGACGAGATCCTCGCGAAGATCAGCGAGGTCGGCCTCGACAACATCGAGCCCGACGAGCGCGAGTTCCTCAACAAGGCGAGCCGCCGGTACAAAGAGCGGCAGCGCTGACCGTCCCCCGGCCCCCCGGCTGACCCCCCACCGGAGCACAGATTGCGCGTCAGGACTTTCCGCATCGCCGCCGCCAGCGCCGCCGTTCTGGCGTGCGTCGGGTTGTTCGTCCTGGTGCGCTCGAACATCGGGGATCTCGCCAACCAGCAGATCCTGGCCGAGATGAACGAGGCCTCGCGGCTCGACCGGGCCGGCGGCGACACCTCCTACCGGCTGTACGAGGCCGGCAGCCTGAAGCTCTACACCTCCCAGAGCGAGCCCGAGGCGCGCGCGTTCATCGACCGTATCAACGCTTTCCAGGACGCCTTCTTCGCGAGCTGGGGCGCGCAGTTCGGGCTCGACCGCAGCGCGCGCATCGTCAAGGTGCTCGAGTTCTCGGAGAAAGACGCCTTCATGGCCTACGCCCGCGACAAGAAGAACGTCGACCTGCCGCACAGCTCGGGCTACCACGACCCGATCTCCGCCCAGATCGTGTACTACGCGCGGGACGACCGGCGCGAGGAGATCGTCTTCCACGAGCTCGTCCACTACCACTTCGAGGCCGGCACGGCGATCGAGAAGCCGCGCTGGAATCCGTGGTTCAGCGAGGGGGTCGCCTCGCTGTTCGAGGCCGGCCGGCTCGCCGACGGGAAGTGGTTGATCGACGGCTGCTCCGAGCAGGCAGCGTCGCTGGTCTACGACCGCAAGGACCCCGACTGGACGCGCATCGAGCGCCTCTACCAGGGCACCAGCGAGGACGTGCTCGGCGAGAACAACGGACGCTTCTACGGCGCCTCCGAGCTGCTCGTCTTCTTCCTGCTGACCCGTCACCCCGAAGGCCTGTTCGAGTACACCTCCATCGAGGTCGAGCCGGGCCGCGCGACCTTCCGCCAGCTCGCCCAGGCCTGCAAATTCAACAGCCGCGACGACATGCAGGTCGCCTACGACGACTTCCTCGACGGGCTGAGGGAGCCGTGATGGCCGCTCCCTTGAGCCGCGCCACCGTGCGCGCCCTCGACCGGCGCACCATCGAGGAGCTCGGCCTGCCGGGCATCGTGCTGATGGAGCACGCCGCCCTCGGCCTCGCCCGCATCGCGCGGCGGCTCGCCCCCGGGCGGGCGAGCATCGTGTGCGGGAAGGGCAACAACGGCGGCGACGGCTTCGCGCTGGCCCGGCTCCTGTCCGAAGCGGGCCGGGCGGTCGAGCTGCTGCTCGCCTGCGACCCGGACGGGCTGACCGGCGACGCCCGGACGAACTACCGGGTCGCCGCGGGGCTCGGCATCCCGATGCGGCGCGTCGTCGAGCCGAGGAAAGACCTCGCGGGGCTGCAGCTCCTGGTCGATGCGGTCTTCGGCACCGGCCTGCGCGGCGCGGTGCGCGGGGAAGCCCGGGAGCTGCTCGCGGCGATGGCCGAGCGGGCGGAGCGCGGGGTGCCGACGCTGGCGGTCGACATCCCCTCCGGCCTGGACGCGGACACGGGGGAGGTGCTCGGGGTGTGTGTGCCAGCGACGGTGACGGCGACCTTCGCGGCGGCCAAGCCCGGCTTCACCCGGGGCGCGGGGCCGGCGATGTGCGGGCGGGTCGAGGTGGTCCCGATCGGGATCCCCCGGGCCTGGCTCGAAGCGGCGGAGGCGGAAGCATGAGCGCTCTCTCGACCCGCGCGATCTGGCGCGCCGCCGACGAGATCGGGCTCGGCCTGACGGCGGTGACGGTGATGTCCGAGGTCGGCTCGACCAACGCCCTCGCCCTGAAGTACCTCGCCGAGGGCTGGCCGGACGGGCTGTGCGTGCTGGCCGAGCGGCAGAGCTCCGGCCGCGGACGGCGCGGCCGCAGCTGGCACAGCCCGCCCGGCACGGGCCTGTACCTGTCGGTCGGGGTGCGCCCGCCGCGCGACGAGCTGCGCCAGAGCTCGCCGACCCTGGCGGCGGCCGCCGCGGTGCTGCGCAGCCTCGACGATCTGCTCGCCCCGGGGGTCGCGCTGCAGCTGCGCTGGCCGAACGACCTGGTGTTCGACGGCCGCAAGCTGTGCGGGGTGCTCGCCGAGCTGCAGAGCGCGCCGCGCGAGCAGCCGCGGCTGGTGCTCGGCATCGGCCTGAACCTCGAGCCGCTGCCCGATGAGGTGCCCGCGGAGATCCGCCGGCGGGCGACCTCGGTGCGGCAGGTCTACGGCGCGGGGGTCGACCCGAACCAGCTGGTCGCGCGGGTGCTGTACAACCTCTCGCTGTGCCGGGCGCGGCCGCGCGAGACCCTGCGGCTCGCGACCGAGCGCTCCGAGACCCTCGGCCGGCGGGTGCAGGTCGCGACGCCCGCGGGCACGATCCGCGGGCGCGCCGCCGAATTCGGCAGCAGCGGCAGCCTGATCCTCGAGACGGCGGAGGGGCGTCGCGAGCTGCACGCGGGCGACCTGATCGAGCCGCTCGTCACCGACTGAACCCGGGAGAACCGCCGTGGAGTACCGCGAAGCCTTCGAGGCCTGGCAGAAGGGCCCGCTCGCCAAGGCCCTGGGCCGCGTGCCGGAGCGCAAGGAGCGCTTCAGCACCCTGTCCGACATCGAGGTCGAGCGCGTCTACGGGCCCCGGCCGCACGACTACGTCGGGCAGCTCGGCTTCCCCGGCAGCTTCCCCTTCACCCGTGGCGTGCAGCCGACCGGCTACCGGGGGCGGCTGTGGACGATGCGCCAGTACGCCGGCTTCTCCTCGGCGAAGGCGAGCAACGAGCGCTACCGCTACCTGCTCGCCCAGGGCACGACCGGGCTGTCGGTCGCCTTCGACCTGCCGACCCAGATCGGCTACGACAGCGATGACCCGATCGCCCGCGGTGAGGTCGGCAAGGTCGGGGTGCCGATCTGCTGCCTGGCGGACATGGAGCAGCTGTTCGCGGAGATCCCGCAGGACAAGGTCTCCGTCAGCATGACGATCAACTCGACGGCCGCCATCCTGCTCGCCTTCTACGTCGCCCTGGCCAAGAAGCGCGGCGTCCCCCTCGAGCGCCTGGCCGGCACGCTGCAGAACGACATCCTCAAGGAGTACATCGCCCGCGGCACCTTCCGCTTTCCGCCGCGCCCGTCCCTGCGGCTGATCGTCGACACCTTCGCCTACTGCAGCGAGCACCTGCCGCGTTGGAACCCGATCTCGATCTCCGGCTACCACATCCGCGAGGCGGGCTCGACGGCGGTGCAGGAGCTCGCCTTCACCTTCGCCAACGCGATCGAGTACGTGCGGGCGGCGGTCGCGCGGGGGCTGCCGGTCGACTCCTTCGCCGGGCGGCTGAGCTTCTTCTTCAACGCCCACAACAACTTCTTCGAGGAGGTCGCGAAGTTCCGCGCCGCGCGCCGCATGTGGGCCCGGATCATGCGCGACGACTTCGGCGCGCAGAAGGAGCGCTCCTGGCGGCTGCGATTCCACACCCAGACCGCCGGCTCGACCCTGACCCAGCAGCAGCCGGACGTCAACGTCGTGCGGGTCGCCCTGCAGGCCCTGTCCGCCGTGATGGGCGGGACCAACTCGCTGCACACCAACAGCCGCGACGAGGCACTCTCCCTGCCGACCGAAGAGGCCGCCAAGCTCGCCCTGCGCACCCAGCAGGTGATCGCCCACGAGTCCGGCGTCGCCGACACCGTCGATCCGCTCGCGGGCAGCTACTACGTCGAGTCCCTGACCGACCGGCTCGAGGCCGAGGCCCGCGCCCTGATGCAGCGCATCGAGGACGTCGGCGGCGCCCTGGCCGGCATCGAGCAGGGCCTGCAGCAGGGCGCGATCCACGAGCAGGCCTACAAGACCCAGCGCGCGCTGGAAGAGGGCGGGCTCGTGCAGGTCGGGGTCAACCGCTACGTCGAGGAGGAGGACCTGAGCTCCTTCGAGCTCTTCCGTCCCGATCCGGGCGTCGAGGCCGAGCGGCGGGAGCTCCTCGCGAAGCTGCGCGCCGCCCGCGACGACGGCGCCGTCCGCGCCTGCCGCGCGCGTCTCGAGGAGACCGCGCGGGGCAGCGACAATCTGATCCCGCCGCTGATCGAGGCGGTCGAAGCCGGCACCACCCTCGGCGAGATCTGCTCCACCCTGCGCGACGTCTTCGGCGAGTACGCGGAGGCGGAGAGCTACTGAGCCCGGCGCGTCCACCTCCGGGCGGTGCGGGCCACCCGAGGGGCGTGACCTGTCGTCGCGTCTCCCGATCGAAGGGAAGGCTTGTCTGCTCTCGCAGGAGCCCTCCGCCGGGGAGGATCGCGCGCAGACCGGGCGGACCCGTCTCGATCTCCACCGAGATACCGACTCCACAGCGTTGAGGGTGCCTCGCAACCCACGACAAAGCTTGACGCTGCACCGTGCCCATACATATTCGCATAAGCGAATACATGTGACGGAGCAGGGATGTCTGGCGACGCGATCAATCTGATGTTCCGGGCTTTCAGCGACCCGACCCGGCTGCGCATCCTCCACCTGCTCCGCGGCGCGGAGGTCTGCGTCGGCGATCTCGTCGACATCCTCGAGATTCCGCAGCCGACCGCCTCCCGCCACCTGCGGTACCTGCGGGAAGCACAGCTTGTCGAGGTCCGCCGGTCCGGTCGTTGGAGTTTCTATTCGCTCGCGAAACCCGGCACGACGTTCCACCGCAAGCTGCTCGACTGTCTCGGGAGCTGTTTCCAGGAAGTGCCCGCGCTGCGCACCGATGCGGAGCGCGCCATGCGCCTTCGCGCGGGTGGGGGGTGCTGTCCACCGAGCCCCGGGCCCGAGAAGAAGAGCCTGAACCGGACAGGAGACGACCATGAGTGAAAAGAGCCGTGACGGACGGTGTGATGGCAGCCCACGGAAGGGCCTCGGGTTCTTCGAGCGCTATCTCACGGTCTGGGTCATCCTTTGCATCCTGGCGGGCATCGGCCTGGGGAAGATCGCCCCCGGCGTGGCCACCACCCTCGACGGCCTCGCGATCTACGTCGGGGACGCGCCGGTGGTCTCGATCCCGATCGCGATCTGCCTGTTCCTGATGATGTTCCCGATCATGGTGAAGATCGACTTCGCCGAGGTCGTGCGGGCCGGGAAGAGCACGAAGCCCGTGGCCCTGACCCTGTTCGTGAACTGGGCGGTCAAGCCGTTCACGATGTACGCGATCGCCGCCTTCTTTCTCGGGACCGTCTTCCATGGCCTGATCGGTCCCGAGGCCGTCGACCTCGTCAAGATGCCCTTCGGCCTCGACCTGCCGGTCGGAGCCACCCACGGCGACGGGACCGTGGTCCTGATCGAGGGCGTCAAGTGGCTGCAGGTCCCGCTCTGGCGCAGCTACCTCGCGGGTTGCCTGCTGCTCGGCATCGCCCCTTGTACGGCGATGGTGCTGGTGTGGGGCTTCCTCGCGCGGGGGAACGACGGACACACCCTGGTGATGGTGGCGATCAACTCGCTGACGATGCTCGTTCTCTACGGGCTGCTCGGCGGCTTCCTGCTCGGGGTCGGACAGCTTCCCGTTCCCTGGCAGGCGCTCCTGGTCTCGATCGGCGCCTACGTCGCCCTGCCTCTGATCGCCGGCATGGTGACGCGCAAGGCGATCCTCGCGACGAAGGGCAAGGCGTGGTTCGAGGAGAAGTTCCTCCACGTCCTGACCCCGATCACGATCACCGCCCTGCTGGTGACGCTGGTGCTGCTGTTTTCCTTCAAGGGCGAGACCATCGTGCAGAACCCCCTCACGATCCTGTGGATCGCGGTCCCGCTCAGCCTCCAGACCGTGTTGATCTTCGCCGTCGCGTACGGACTCGCCAAGGTTCTCGGCCTGAGCTATCGCGATGCCGCACCATCGGCGCTGATCGGGGCCTCGAACCACTTCGAGGTCGCGATCGCCACCGCCGCGATGCTGTTCGGGCTGTCGTCCGGCGCCGCCCTCGCCACCGTGGTCGGGGTGCTGATCGAGGTGCCGCTGATGCTGCTGCTCGTGCGGGTGTGCCAGAAGACCGTCGGCTGGTTCGGCGCGGGGCGAGAGGCGGATGCCGCCGCCCCCGCTCAGTCCGCGTAGAAGATCACCTGCGACTCGACGTGGTGGTTGTCCCAGCTGTCCGACTCGATGGTCTCGGTCGTGTACTCGAGCTCGAGGGGCTGCCCCGGCTCGATCAGTCCGCCGAGGTCGAGCTCCCAGACCCGGCCGAGGCTGCCCGGCCCCCAGCCGGCGCGGTCGTACTTCCAGGTGCCGAACTGGGGGCGCCAGGGGTTGAGGTAGGCGTCCCGTGTCCAGAGCGTGTTCTCGAAGCGCGCGCCGCCGACCCGGACCGTGCGCTGCAGGGGCGTGAACTCGCCCTTGCCGCCGTGGCCGGTCACGCAGATGCGCAGCTTCGCGCCGGTCGCTTCCGGCGGAACCTCGACCGTGCGGACGCCGAAGGTCCGGGTGACGCTGTCCGGGTCGTTGAAGCGCGCGACGCCCTGCCAGACGTTGTCCATCGCCAGCACCCGCGGCCGCGGCGCGACGTCGGGCGGGCGCCGGTAGCCGATCAGCGACAGGTCGGTGACGAAGCCCCGCCGCGGCGCGAAGTCGACACGCTTGCGCCCGTAGAGGAGCCAGCGGAAGTCGCTGACGTCGACCTCGTAGGGGTAGTCGGCGCCCCACATCGAGAACGGCGTCAGGATGCGCGCGAGCTCGAAGCTCTCCTCGCCGTCGAAGACCCGCAGCCAGCCGAGCCGGTCCCACTCGTCGCGGCGGACGAGGGGGCGCAGGTGGTAGCGCAGGATCACCCGCTCGAAGTCGAGCTCGGCGGGCAGCAGCTCGAGCTCCCGGGCGGTCGCCCGCGGGCCGCCGCGGGACAACACCGCGACGGTGACCGGCGGGGGGCTCGGGGCGGCGGGGCGGATCCAGGCGACCGACAGGCTGTCGAGGACGCAGCGCCCGCCCTCCGGGCCGTAGGCGCCGACGGCGACGCGGGACTCGTAGGGCATCAGGTGGGGGATGAAGTGCCGGTCGTAGACGGCAGCTCCGTCGACCGTCACGCTGACCTCGGCCCCGCCGGTCACGAGCTCGAGGGCGAGCTCGACCGCCACGGCGGCGCCCGTGACGAGCTCGACCGGGCAGAAGGCGTTCGCGACCTCCCGGCCGTCGAAGTGCAGGCTGAGCTCGCGCTCCGGCCGCTCGTGGATGTTCCCGTTCGCGTCGAAGGGGTCGTCGCTCGGCGGGTTGTGGGTGTCGAGGGCGAGGGCGAAGCTGCCCCACAGGTTCGGCTCGTCCCAGGTCGGGGCGGCGGGGGCGGGCGCGCCGGGCAGGGCGAGGGGCTTGTACAGCTCGAAGGCCGGCCCTGAAGCGCCGAAGTGGTTGCTGTGCAGGAGCATCAACGAGAAGCCCCGGAGCCCCGGCTCCAGCCGCACCACCGCCCGCGCCTCGATGCGCCGGTAGCCCCCGTCGGCGCACACCTGCCAGGCCGCGGAGTTGTTCCCCCGCCCGTCGAGCAGCGACAGGCTGCCTTCGACCAGGCGCGGCGCGGAGCCACCGCCGTGGGCGCGCAGCACGCAGCCCTCGGTCGGCGTGGTAAAGCTCGCGACGAGCGTGGTCTCCGGTACGGTCTGCGCACCCGCGAAGCCAGCGGCGCAGAGGAGGAAGAGCAGGCGCGGCATCGGTCTCTCCGGTGGTGCGGCGACCCGCAGGGTAACCGCTCCCGGGAAGTCGGGAAAGGCCGCCGCGGAGCAGCGCGCCCCCGAATTCCACCGCGAAGATCGCCCGCCGCGTCCGAAAGCGTACAATCGGCGCGTCACCTCACGGAGAGCACCGATGAACGTCGTCTTCGTCGCGCCCTGGTTCGGCGCCAACATGGTCCACTGCATCGCGCATCTCGGCGCGATGAACGTGCGCGTCGGCATCGTCAGCAGCCAGGCCCTGACCGCCCTGCCCGCCCCGTTGCGCCAGACCCTCGCGGGCCACTACCAGGTCGACGACTGCCTCGCGGTCGGCCAGCTCGCGAGCGCGGTCCGCGCCTTCCAGAAGGAGTGGGGGAAGGTCGACCGGCTGGTCGGCTACCTCGAGCAGATGCAGGTGCCGCTGGCCGACGCCCGCGAGCGGCTCGGCATCCCCGGCATGCACGGCGCGGCCGCCCGCAACTTCCGCGACAAGAACCGCATGAAAGAGGTGCTGCGCGGGGCAGGCCTGCCGGTCGCCCGCCAGGTCCGGGTGCACGGACCGGCCGACGCCCTGCGCTTCGTGCAGGAGGTCGGCTACCCGGTCGTGATGAAGCCGATCGACGGCATGGGCAGCATCGGCACCCAGCGCTGCTCGCGCCCGGAGGATCTGTACCGCGCCCTGAACCGCCTGATGCCGAGCCCTTCGCGCCCGGTGCAGTGCGAGGAGTTCGTGATCGGCGAGGAGCACACCCTCGAGACGGTCTTCGTCGGCGGCGAGCCGGTCTGGCGCAGCTCGACCTACTACCTGCCCGGGCCGCTCAAGGTGCTCGAGACGCCGTGGATGCAGTACTGCGTGCTGCTCCCGCGCGAGCAGGAGCGGCCCCACGTGCAGCGCTTCGCCGAGCTGAACACGCGCGCGCTGCGGGCGCTCGGGCTCGTCACCGGCATCGCCCACATGGAGTGGTTCATCCGCCCGGACGGCTCGCCCGTGATCAGCGAGGTCGGCGCGCGGCCGCCCGGGGCGAACATCATGGCGATCATGGGCATCGCCCACGGCATCGACGTGTGGGAGAAGTGGCTCCGGGTCGAGATCTTCGGGGAGTTCTCCGCGCCGCCCCGCAGCTGCGCCGCCGGCAGCGCCTTCCTGCGTGCCCAGGGCCCGGGGCGCGCGGTGCGCGAGGTCAGCGGCATCGAGGAGGTGTCGCGCAAGCTCGGCGACAACCTGGTCCGCGCGCGCTGGCCGCGGGTCGGGCAGGCCCGCGCGACCTCCTACGAGGGCGAAGGCTGGGCCCTGGTGCGGGGCGAGACCACGGAGGAAGCGGTCGCCGCGCTGCGCACCGTGATCACCGGGGTGCAGGTGCGGGCCTGAAACAGCGCCACGCCCGGCAGGACCTTGCCGGAGGCCCCGTTTCGGGTATCCTCGAGACAGGATCGGGAGCGCTCCCGTCCGGGAGCCAGTGTGTCGGGTCCAGCCAAGGGGAAACTCCCGCCGCCCGTCGGCGACAACGGGATCGCGGAGGAGCCCTCCCGCGAGGCGCTGCTCGCCGAGCTCGCCTCGCTGCGCACGCGCCTGGCCGAGACCACGCAGGTCCGGCACCAGATGCAGGCGTTGCTGGACACCGTCCCCGACTACGTCTACTTCAAGGACCGCGCGCGCCGCTTCGTCGTCGCGTCCCGCCAGTTCTGCAAGCTGTTCCAACGCGACCTCGACGACATCATCGGGCGCCGCGACGAGGACCTCTTCCCCCCCGAGATCGCGGCCAACACGATCGCCGATGACCGGCGCGTGATCGCGACAGGCGAGCCGCTGATCGGCCGCATCGAGGGCTCCGACGAGCTCGGCTGGGTGTCGACCAGCAAGCTGCCGTGGCGCGGTCGGGCCGGGAACATCCTCGGCCTGCTCGGCATCTCCCGTGACATCAGCGCCCTGCGCGCGGTCGAGCGGCGCCTGCGGGAGAGCGAGCAGCGCTTCCGCGCGTTCTACGAGTCGGCCTTCGAAGGGGTCGCGATCTCGGAGAAGGGCGTCATCGTCGACGTCAACGACCGCGCCGTCGAGCTCCTCGGCTACACCCGGCAGGAGCTGATCGGCATGCCCGTGCGCGACGTCGTCGCGCCCGAGGACCGCGAGCTGGTCGCCCAGAACATCCGCAGCGGCTACGACGAGCCCTACGAGCACCGGATCCTGCGCAAGGACGGCACCCGGCTGGAGATCGAGGTGTGCGGCCGGATGATCCAGTACCGCGGGAAGAGCTGCCGCTTCACCACGCTCCACGACGTGACCGCGCGCAACCGCGCCGAGCGGGAGCGCCAGCGGCTCGAGGATCAGCTGCTGCAGGCCCAGAAGCTCGAGAGCCTCGGGGTCCTCGCCGGGGGCATCGCCCACGACTTCAACAACCTGCTGATGGGGATGATGGGGAACGCCGAGCTCGCGCTGGTTCACCTTCCTCGCCACACCGACGGCCGCAACTTCGTGTCCGAGATCCTCAAAGCGGTGCGCCGGGCCTCGGACCTGACCCGGCAGATGCTCGCCTACTCGGGCCGCAGCCAGCTGGTCGTCGAGGATCTCGACCTCAACGCCCTGATCGGCGACCTGCACAGCCTGCTGTTGAGCGCGATCCCCCGCAAGATCAGCTTCAGCCTCTCGCTCGCCCCCGAGCTGCCGTACATCACCGGCGACAGCACCCAGCTCGGCCAGATCGTGCTCAACCTGGTGACCAACGCCGCCGAGGCGATCGGGGACGGCTTCGGAAGCGTCAGCGTGCACACCGGGGAGGCCTCGCCCGCGGAGCATCCTCCCGAGCTCGCGCAGCCCGAGCGCAAGCACGTCCTGCTCGAGGTCACGGACGACGGCTGCGGCATGGACGAGGACACCCGGTCGCGGGTCTTCGAGCCCTTCTTCACCACCAAGTTCACCGGCCGGGGCCTCGGCCTGTCGGCGGTGCGCGGCATCGTCCGCTCCCACGGCGGCGCGGTGCACATCGAGAGCGCCCCCGGGGAGGGCACGCGCTTCCGGCTCTGGTTCCCGGCCGCCGACGTCACCCGGCCGGCGCTCCCCCGGCCCCGCGACAGCGACCGCAGCTGGCGCGGCTCGGGCCTGGTGCTGCTGGTCGACGACGAGCCGGGCGTGCGCCAGGTCGCGGCCCGCGCCCTGCGCTGGATGGGCTTCGTGGTCGAGACGGCGCGCAACGGCGTCGACGCGCTCGAGTGCTTCCGCGCGCGCTCGGACATCCGCTGCGTGCTGCTCGACATGCACATGCCGGCGATGGGGGGCGTCGAGGCCTTCGAGAAGATGCACAGCCTGCGTCCGGAGGTGCCGGTCGTGCTGTCGAGCGGCTACTCCGAACAGGAGGCCGGACCGCTCCGGGAGCGCGGGCTGGCGGGCTTCATCCAGAAGCCGTACGAGCTCGCGGCCCTGCGCCACACCCTGCGGGCCGTGCTCGAGGGCGGAGACACCCCCTGAGCGCTTGCCTGACGGGCGGGCGGCCTCTACCATCGAAGGGCCCGTGGGACTCCGGTGCGACTTCCGAACATAGCCTGTGAAGCTGTCTGAGCTGGTCGTGCCTCTACTCCCCGGGCACTTCTTCTGGAGCCGTCGTGGTGGAGGAAGCGAACGCACAGCGGGTGGCGCGCGAGGATCTCGTGCTGTTCATCAACGCCTGCTTCGCCTGCACCCGCCAGGACGAGTTCTACAGCGACGCGGGCGGCCAGGGCGTCGCGCTCGCCTTCCTGCACCGCTACCTCCTCGGGAACTACCGACGGCTGTACGCGCGCACCCTGGCGGCCGGCGTCAACCACTTCAACCGCGCCGAGATCGTGTTCCACCTGCTCGCCACCGGCCGCGACACGCCGCCGGGCTTCCGGGCCGAGGAGAACGCCCTCGTGCGCGCCGCCCTGCGCGAGCTGCCGCCGCAACGGGTGCTGCGGCTGTTCCGACGGCTGCGCCGGGAGCGGGTCAACAACCGGCGCACCCGCGCGGTGATCCGGGACTTCCTCGCCGGCCGGCCCGACAGCGCCTTCGACGCGGTCAAGTACCGCAGCGGGGTGCGCGCCGCCGCCGCCCACGCGCACCTGTCCCTGCCCGGGGAGCTCGGGCCCTTCCTGTTCGAGTGGCGGAGCCGCAAGTCCTTTGCGACCGAGCTGTTCGAGAAGTTCCGGGCGGCCCACTACAGCGCCCAGGCCGTGTACGCCCTGCCCTACACGATCGCCGAGGGCCTGGCGCAGAAGCACGGCATCGCCCGGGAGGACTTCCTGCGGGGCATCGCGCCGCGGCTGACCGAAGGCGAGCGGCTGCGGCTGCAGCGGGCGGCGGCGAGGGACAAGGGCGTCGACCTGCCGATCGACCTCGGCCGCGTCGGGCTGACGCGGCTGGCCCTGTACATCCTCTCCCTGCCCCTCGCCGAGCGCGAGGCCCGCCGCGGCACCCTCGAGGAGGCGCTGCGGAACGCCGCCCGCCGCGCCCTCGCCCGGGCGCCGACCCGCTGGGGGCGGGTCGCGGCGGTGCTCGACCGCAGCTACTCGTCCAGCGGCTCAGCGGAGAAGCGCCGCCGCCCCCTCGCCGTCGCCCTCGCCTCGAGCGTGCTCCTGCGCGAGGCGTCGACGGCGTTCCGCGCCTTCTGGACGCCGCCCTGCGCCGACGCGCTGCTCGTCGCGCCGCGCGGCCAGACCGACCTGGCCGGGCCGCTGCTCGACGCCCTGGAGTGGGGCGCCGAGCTGGTCGTGATCGTGTCCGACGGCTTCGAGAACGACCCGCCGGCGACGGCCGCGCGACTCGTCGGCCTGTACCGGGAGAAGCTCGACGGCCGCGCGTCGGTGATCCACGTCAACCCGGTGTTCGACGCCGAGCATTTCGAGCCGCGCACCCTCGGCCCCGCGATCCCGACGGTCGGCGTGCGCGACGCCGAGGATCTGCCGACCATGCTGCGCTTCGCCCGCTACGTCGAGGGCCGGGGGAGCCTGACCGCCCTCGAGGACTACCTCGGGCAGCGGGTGCGGGACCTGCTCGCCCGCCAGGAGGGGCCGTGAAGCAGAGCCTGGCCGCCAACTTCGAGGGCCTGCACCTCGCCCCCTCCCAGGTCTACGGGGCGGTGCGCATTGTGCCGGTGCTGCGCGAGCCGATCGCCGACCTGCGCTTCGCCCTGCGCGGCTACGACGAGGAGCTCGCCGAGATCTCCGTCGGCAAGCGCACGAGCTACTTCGGCTACATCCCCCACGCCCTGATCGTGTCCCGGGCGACGGGCGGGCAGCCGGCCGCGGCGCCTGCGACCCGTCTGTTCCGCAAGGACGGCCGGGTCCTGACCCGGGGGCCGGTCAGCGTGCGGCTGGCCGCACGGATGGCGCGCCGCGAGGACCGCCGGCGGCTGCGCCTGCTGCCGCTGCACCTCGCGATGGAGGGCTTCCTCGCCCAGTCCTTCGGCGGGCCGGAGCTCGTCTCGGAGGTCTACTCCTCCCGGGCCCTGTCGCGCGGGCTGTCCCCGCGCCTCGAGCGCTCGGTGCCGGGGCGCTTCCTGCCGGGCCTGCAGGACGCGCTGCGGGTGTTCGAGATCCACGAGGGCCAGTGCGGCGCGCTGGTCTACGTCGCCGACGCCTTCGCGAGCGCCTTCGTCGTCTCGCACCCCGACGACTACCGGCTCCTGCACCGCAGCCTGGTCGAGGACTTCTTCGGCGCGCTGATCATGCTCTACGCCTCGTCCTATGCGCGCGTGGGGGAGCTGCAGCTGCAGCTCGAGGCCGACCAGGCGACCAGCTTCGCCGACCTGCGCGCGGCCCTGTCCCGGCTGCGCGCCGAGCAGTCGCAGCTGCAGGCGGGGCTGACCGACGAGCTCTTCCGCCGCTCCCTGCGCGGCGAACGCGTCTACCGGCTCGGTCCCTTCGAGCTGTGGCGCTTCCTGACCGACCTGCAGCCGTCGCGGCCGAACCACCTCGGCGAGTGCATCCTGCGGAAGGACGGCAGCGTCGCCTACCTGAAGACCTACCGCCTGTCGGCCGCCCAGGTCCGCCGCGCCTACCTCCTGCAGCAGCTGTCCGCCGCGGGCTGGGACTTCGAGGCCACGGCGAAGGCGCTCCGCCAGCGCCCGGAGGAGCTGATGCTGCGCCTCGAGAAGGCCGGCTTCGGCTTCCTGTTGCGCGAGGACGTGCTCGCCCGGGCGCGGAAGTGGGCGCGGCAGCGCTGACAGTCGCGGCCGCAAGAAAAAGCGCGCGGCCGGAAGGGCCGCGCGCGGTTTGGGGAAGTGTCTCTCGCTCAGGGGCTGTCAGGGGCGCAGGTTCTGGTGGATCACCGGCCACATGCCAGGGTCCTCGCCGCCCTGCTTCCAGATCGCCAGACCGCCGATGCCGCGGCTGGTCACGATGTCGAGCTTGTGCTGCAGACCGGCGGGGTTCGGATACCAGACGGTGTGGCTGACGCCTCCAGCGGTGTACTGGAAGGTGCTCTCGCCGTCGTTCGGGTCGAGGCTGATGACCGGATTGTGGGTCGCGATCAGGCTCTGGATGTTGCTGTGCAGGACGGCGCTGCCGTTCTGTCCAGACGGCCAGTCGCGGCCGTAGAAGTTCGTGCCCATGATGACCTTGTGGGGCGGCATCTGCGAGATCGCGAAGTCGACCACCCGCTCGAGCCAGTGCACGGGGCCGATCGGGTTCGGCGGGCCGCCGCTGTAACCGTAGCCGTAGCCCATGATGTTCACCCGGTCGACGACCGCGCCGAGGGCGGCGTAGTCGTTGGCCTTCGCTCCGGCCCAGCCGCCCGGCTCGCTGGTCTTGCCGATCACGCACACCGTGACGAGCTTGTTGTAGGCGTGCAGCGCGGTGCTGAGCTCGGCCATGAACAGGCTGAAGTTGTCGCGGTCGGTGGAGGCGAAGCCCTCGTAGTCGATGTCGATGCCGTCGTGGTCTTCGGCGAGGACGAGGCTGACGATCTCCTGGACGTGGGCGGCCCGCGACACGGGGTCGGCGATCACCGTGCTCAGGCGGGCGTGCGCGTCGCCGGTCGCGATCGAGGGGATGATCTCGATGCCGGCCAGGCGGGCGTCGTCGATCAGCTGCTGGTCCCAGGCGGAGGTGTGGGTGCCGATGGTGCCGTCGGATTTGACGTAGTACCAGAACACGTGGGCGGTCGTGATCGTGCCCATGTTCTGGTAGAAGGAATTCTTCGTCGCCGTCGTGCTCCAGTACGGCAGCCAGGGGGCGACCACGAAGTCGGGCCCGGTCGGCGTCGGCGCCGGGTTCGGCATCGGCGTCGGCGTCGGTGTCGGCGTCGGTGCCGGCGTCGACGGCGTGCCTGTCGAGTTGGTGGGGGTGGTGCTCGAGGAGCTTCCGCTGCTGCTCGAGCTGTCTTCACAGCCGAGCAGGCAGGCGAGGACGAGCAGCGCGGTCAAGGCGGTACGTGGCATCGGTTCCTCGACGATATTCCGAACGGTGAGTCGTATCACTCGCATCTAGCCGGCGAACCAACGCCTTCGTGCAGAGGAAATTCCATGCCGCCCTTCTCCGACGCCGACGCGGTCCTCACCTGGCTGGCCGAGCGCTCGTTCCTCCTGCTGCACGCCCCGCGCGACGACGCCCTGCCCGGTCTCGATCAGGGCTGCGCGGAACCCGACGCCCTGCGCGCGGAGCTCAGCGCCTCCGGCGCCTGCTACGTCGGGCGCTTCCTGCGCGGCCGCAGCGGCTTCCTCAGCTGGCCCGCCGCCCGCGACGCGGCCGCCGCCCACCCGCTGCAGGACATGCCCGAGGCCGACCGCCCCGCCTGGGCAGCGCTGCGCGCCGGCGGCCTGCCGGGCAAGGCCGAGCTCGCGCGCTGGGAGCGGCGGCTGTGGGTGGTGCGCGACGCCGCGGGCCGGCCGCGCCCTCTCTCGGAGGTGCGGCCGGAGCTGGTGGAAGCGGCCGCGCGGCTCGGAGTGTGGCGGGGCAGCCTGCGCAGCGTCGCCCGCTGGCTGCTCGCCGCCGCGCACGCCGACGACAAGACCCTGGTCTCCTACCTCGGGCTCCCCCGGCCGTTGGCCAAGCGCTGCCTGCGCTGGCTGGTCGCCGCCGGTCTGGCCGAGCCCGCGCCGCCCGGCACGCGCAAGGGCTCGCGGCAGGGGCGGCCGGCGGCGCTGCGCGAGGCGCTGGCGGATGTGGAGTTTCCGCCGGAAGAGTAGCGCAGCGTCAGCCGCCGAGGTCGACCTCGAGCCGCTGGCAGCCTTCGCCCTCGAGCGTCACCTCGAAGAGCTGCCCGTCGACCAGCCGACCGTCCTTCCACTCCCCGACCTCGACGGCGTAGCTGCCGGCCGGGAAGGGTCCGAGCACCAGGCGCGCCTCGGGGCTGTCCGCGGGCACGCTGGCGCCCCTCCACTCGTCGGTGCCTTCGACGCGGACCGCGACATCGCCCCGGCCCTCGGCGTCGCGGGGCATGCCGCGCACCCGCAGGTCGACGAGGCCGGCCGGCGGCAGCGCGGTGTGACGCCCCTGTTCCTCCCACCAGCGCGCGGCCTGGTCACGGACCGCACGCCAGGCCTGGGGATCGTAGAAGGCGTCGCCCTCCGGCAGCTGCCAGGGGGTCTCGAGGAGCAGCCCGGACAGCGCCTCCAGGGCCCGGTCCCCGACCCGTTGGACGTACGTCTGCTCCGTCCCGTCGGGGCGCTCCCGCGTGAAGCCGCTGGAGGTGGAGTCGCTGCGGACGAGCAGCGGCGCGACCAGCTCGAGGGCCGCGTGGCGGTCGGCGGTGGCCAGCGCTCGCGCTTCCTGCAGGATGAAGCTCCGGTACAGCGCCGGGTCCTCGCGGCTCGAGAGCAGCGCGAGCAGCTCCGCCGGCTTGTCGAGCTCGCGATAGAGCGTGATGGCGGCGCTCGGGAAGCCGCTGTTGAGCTGCGCGGGGAGCTCGTCGCGCAGCTGCTGCAGAACGATCCGCGGCGCCTCCTGGGGCAGCTTCTCGACCAGCCGGGCGAGGTGCTCGGGGGCGTAGCGCCGGCCGCTCTCGTAGCCGGCCCCGACCACGGCGAGCAGGAAGGGGACGTCGGCGGTGGGGAGGAGCTCTTCGAGCGCGGACCAATCCCCCCGCTGCGCTCGCGCCCGCAGCACGGCCGCGCGTTCCTCCGCGATCTTCGCCCTCATCGCCGCCCGCTGCTCGTTCTCCCGCCGCGTATAGGCCATCAGGCCGAAGAAGCCGAGCAGCCCGACGAGCACCAGCACGAGCAGCCCGACGGTCACCCACACCGCCCAGCGATTGCCTTCGTCCACCATGTCTCTCCTCCCGTCGCAAGCGCAAGGGTAGCCGCTGCAACCCCGCCGCGCCGAGGAAATCCGACGTTTCAGGTCAACGCCCGGGGGGAGCAGGTCGCCGAGCGCTTGGTTCCAGCGGCAGAGCCGACGTTTCTGTCAACGCCTCCCACCCACGCGCGCGGGAACCTCAACAGCCCCGGACGAACGTGCCGTGGAGGCTGGGGCCTGTCCCCCCTGCCAGGCGCCCCCGCGGGCCCTCGGCGACGTTTGCAATCCCATCCCCTTTCGCGCAGACTGGATCCGGCGCGGGCCCTGTGTCTGGCAGGGTCGGGGAAGAACCTTGAGCCTGAACAGAGCGGGGACATCGTCCGGCGAGGGCCCGACGCCGCGCCGTCGGCGCGGGTCCGTCGCCGCCTCCTCGTCGTCGGCGAAGAAGATCGGGGACTTCCTGCTCGGGAAGTGCCTCGGCCGCGGCGGTATGGGGGTGATCTACCAGGCGACGCAGATCTCGCTGCAGCGCAAGGTCGCCCTCAAGATCCTCCCCCACTCCTATGCGACGGACAAGAGCTTCTGCGCGCGCTTCCTCGTCGAAGCCCGCGCGATCGCCGCGCTCAACCATCCGAATATCGTGCAGATCTATCTCGCCGGGAAGGACCCCGAGAGCGGCAACCTGTACCTCGCGATGGAGCTGCTCCAGGGCCAGCCCCTCGACCGGCTGCTCGAGAAGAAGCCGTTGAGCTTCGGGGACATCATCCACATCGGCATGTCGGTCGCCCGCGGCCTCTCCCACGCCTTCGAGCGCGGGATCATCCATCGCGACATCAAGCCCTCGAACATCATTATCGGCCCCCGCAACCGCGTGACGCTGCTCGACTT
>JAUIEM010000144.1 GCA_030428695.1 bacterium | reverse complement strand
GCCTACCCCGAAAGCGTTCGCCGCTTGGATGGAAGAGGGCGATGGCTATGATCGCTCGAAGTCCCCTTCGAGGTTGGTCATGCGCGCTTGGTTCTCCATCTTGATTCTCTTCCTGGCCGTCTTCCTCTTCCTCAAGTTCTATCCGGACTCGGAGGTGGAGGGGGCCCCCCCCTCCGGAGAGGCTCCCGCCCCGGCGGCCGAGCCCTCCCAGGCGCGCTTCCTCGAGCGCCCACGGCTCCAGGAGCCGCCGTTGCAGGAGCCCGAACCCCTCGTTCAGGCGCCCACGATCCAGGCTCCCGTGCAGGCCCCGGCGCAGGAGGCCGCTCCCGAATGGCTCGAGGAGGCCGAGCGCCTCGGGAGCGCCGAGCGTTCCGAGGTCGAGCTGGCGGAAGCGATCTTGCACGGCACGCCCCAGCGCGTGTCGGCCCTGCTCGACCGCACCGAAGGGATCGGCGTCGATCGCCGAACCTTGATCCTGGCCTTCGTGGAGGCCCTGGCAGGCCGCTCGGAGACCGCGGTTCAGTGGGCCCGGGACATCGACTGGAGCCAGGTGGCGGATGAGGAGGAGCGTCTTCTGCGTCTGGCCCTCCAGGCCGACGTCGAGGAGGTGCGAGCGGTCGAGGCTGCCAGTCGGGAAGCCCCCGTCACCCTGGCCATGGGGGTGGCCCTGGAGGCCATGCGCGCCGGGGCGTTCCTGGCGGAGCGGCGCTATCCCGAGGCCGCTCAGGCCTTCTCCCGGGCCCTGATTCACGACCTGGGGGCGCCGTGGACCGAGGGACGCGAAAAGCGCAACGCCTGGGCCCAGGGCCTGGAGACGGCCCAGGAGCACTACCGCTGGAGTCCCCGGGGCAGCTGGCCCTCCGTGGAGATGACCGTGGAGCCCGGAGACAGCCTCAGCACGATCCGGGCGCGCTACCTGGCCGAATACCCCGATCGACTCCTCTGCACCGGCCTGATCGAGCGCGTCAACCGCATCCGCGGCTTCATCCATCCCGGCGATCGGCTGCGCATTCCGACCGACCCCGTGCGCGTCGTGGTCGACATCGACAAGCGCTACGTGCTCTACCTCTTCGGGGACGAGGTTGCCGCGGCCTGGGAGGTCGGTGTAGGCCGCCCCGGCGAGGAGACGATCGTGGGGGAGTTCACGGCCGGCAACAAGCTGGAGGAGCCCATGTGGTTCCCCAAGGGGCAGGATCCCGTGGCCTACGGAGACCCTCGAAACCCCCTGGGAACGCACTGGATCGGCTGGTTCCAGGGCGGCCGTGCCACCAGCTACGGGCTGCACGGGACCAACGATCCAGACAGCATCGGTCTGGCCGCCTCGGACGGATGCATCCGCTTGCGGAACGAGGATGTGGCGGTCCTGTTCGAGATCCTGCCCCTCGATTCGCCGATTTCCGTGCACTAGGTCGAAGGCACCGGGCAAACCCGTACGATCACTCTAGTTCCAAGTGCTTGTCTGGTAGGGGGTTGTGTCTCGGTTTGGGGCTTTCTCATGAAAACTGGACCAGCGCTTGACGGGCCCCCGAAAAGGCCTATCATCCTCCCCCGCGGTTGAGGGAACGACTGGCCCATCGGGGCGCCCTCGACCCAGTTCTCAGCACAGCCGGATGGTCTCGGAATGCCCCCTGCGGGCGGACCAACGATCCAGCCAGCTCTTTGACAATCAGGGTGACCCTTGAAATTCGTGCGAGCATTGGAAAGTGCGGCATCTCGCCGCGCGATCCCAAAAACCAACGATCAGACATTCAATAATTGAAGGGTTTGATCCTGGCTCAGAACGAACGTTGGCGGTGTGGATTAGGCATGCAAGTCGTGCGCGAAAGCCTTCGGGCGAGTAAAGCGGCGAACGGGTGAGTAACACGTAATCAACCTACCCTCGAAACCGGAATAACCATTCGAAAGGATGGGTAATGCCGGATAGTCCCTTTGGATGGCATCATCCGTTGGGTAAATGGCGGCTCTGCTGTTGTTCGGGGAGGGGATTGCGGCCTATCAGCTTGTTGGTGGGGTAACGGCCTACCAAGGCGATGACGGGTAGCTGGTCTGAGAGGACGACCAGTCACACTGGGACTGAGACACTGCCCAGACTCCTACGGGAGGCTGCAGTCGAGAATCTTCCGCAATGGGCGAAAGCCTGACGGAGCGACACCGCGTGCAGGATGAAGGCCCTCGGGTTGTAAACTGCTGTCACGCTGAAGGAACCGTGCGGCGTTAATAGCGCCGTACATGACCTAGGCGAAAGGAAGCACCGGCTAACTCCGTGCCAGCAGCCGCGGTAAGACGGAGGGTGCAAACGTTGTTCGGAATCACTGGGCATAAAGAGCACGTAGGCGGTCTGCTAAGTCAGGTGTGAAAGCCCCCGGCTCAACCGGGGAACTGCACTTGATACTGGCAGGCTCGAGGGCGGTTGGGGTGAGTGGAACTCCAGGTGGAGCGGTGAAATGCGTAGATATCTGGAGGAACACCGGTGGCGAAAGCGACTCACTGGACCGCATCTGACGCTGAGGTGCGAAAGCTAGGGTAGCAAACGGGATTAGATACCCCGGTAGTCCTAGCCGTAAACGATGGGTACTAGACAAGGGTGATGCCTATGGTCTTCCTTGTCGGAGCTAATGTGTTAAGTGCCCCGCCTGGGGAGTACGCTCGCAAGGGTAAAACTCAAAGGAATTGACGGGGGCTCACACAAGCGGTGGAGCATGTGGTTTAATTCGAAGCAACGCGAAGAACCTTACCTGGCCTTGACATGCATGGATTAGCTCCCTGAAAGGGGAGTGACGCCTCTTCGGAGGTGGAACATGTGCAGGTGTTGCATGGCTGTCGTCAGCTCGTGTCGTGAGATGTTGGGTTAAGTCCCGTAACGAGCGAAACCCTTATCCTTAGTTGCCAGCGGGTAATGCCGGGGACTCTAGGGAGACTGCCGTTGTCAAGACGGAGGAAGGTGGGGATGACGTCAAGTCATCATGGCCCTTATGGCCAGGGCTACACACGTGCTACAATGGTCCAGACAGAGGGTCCCGAGACCGCGAGGTGGAGGCAATCCCTAAACTGGGCCTCAGTTCGGATTGCAGGCTGCAATTCGCCTGCATGAAGCCGGAATCGCTAGTAATCGCGTATCAGCCATGACGCGGTGAATATGTTCCTGAGCCTTGTACACACCGCCCGTCAAGCCACGAAAGCGGGGAGTGCTCGAAGTCGCTTTGCCCAACCTTCGGGAGGGCGGCGCCGAAAGCAAGCTCCGTGATTGGGACTAAGTCGTAACAAGGTAGCCGTAGGGGAACCTGCGGCTGGATCACCTCCTTTCTAACGGATTTGTTAGACCTCGTCCCCCTGCTACGCGCAGGGGAACCGACGAGGGCGAGCATAGGGTGTTCGAAGCGGCGCTCACTGACGGGGTCACCCTTACCTTTCACTCTTTCCACGACTCTGACTGGGGCCCGGGTTCCCAGACCGTGTGGGCCTGTAGCTCAGTTGGTTAGAGCGTCCGCCTGATAAGCGGGAGGTCAGTGGTTCAAGTCCACTTAGGCCCACCATCCCTCCCCTCGAGGGTGGCTCCGGTCCGCGACCGCCACGAGCTGTGCGGGTGCGGGCAAGCCGGGGGCGTAGCTCAGCTGGTAGAGCACCTGGTTTGCAACCAGGCGGTCGTCGGTTCGAATCCGGTCGCCTCCACCAGGTGCCGGCAGAACGGGCAGCCGCCAGCGCATGCGAGCGGCGAAGACGCGTGGAAAGGGCCCGGGGTCACTCGAGTCGGTCGAGGACTCCTCGGCCGGGAAGGGAATCGTTCACGGCGGACCTGGCGTCCGCCGAGTTCTTTGAGAACAAGGTGAATCGGGAAGTGGCAGCCACAGCGAGCCAAGTGCTCCGGCCGGTCTCCGGCCGGGGTATCGAGCGAACAAGGATGTGGTTAAGCTACAAAGGGTGCACGGTGGATGCCTTGGCGTCCAGAGCCGATGAAGGACGTGGCTAAGCTGCGATAAACTTCGGGGAGCCGCTAAGCAGGCTATGATCCGGAGGTGTCCGAGATCGGGAAACCGGCCAGGACTCATCTCCTGGCGCTGCGCAAGCAGCGGGAACGCAGGGAACTGAAACATCTAAGTACCTGCAGGAAAGAAAAGAAACCTCGACTCCCCCAGTAGCGGCGAGCGAACGGGGATCAGCCTAAACCGATGCAGTGCCAAGCGTACGGGCGTTGCTGGATCGGTGTCGTGGGACTCACAGACCAATCCGTAATAGGTCAAGGGAGTTACAAAGTTCTTGGTTAGACGAATGGCATGGGAAGGCCAGCCGCAGAGGGTGAGAGCCCCTTAGTCGAAAACCATGAACCTCCCGTGATCATCCCAAGTAGCACCAGACACGTGGAACCTGGTGTGAATCCGGGGGGCCCACCCCCCAAGGCTAAGTACTACTGGACGACCGATAGCGTAATAGTAGCGCGAGCGAAAGGTGAAAAGTACCCCTGTTAGGGGAGTGAAATAGTACCTGAAACCATGCACCTACAAGCTGTCGGAGGCCTATGGCCCTTCGGGGCAATGGCTGACGGCGTGCCTTTTGCATAATGATCCGGCGAGTTACTTTGTCAGGCGAGGTTAAGGGCCTCAGGTCCGTAGCCGAAGGGAAACCGAGTGTGAATAGCGCGACTCAAGTCTGGCGGAGTAGACCCGAAAGTGAGTGATCTATCCATGGGCAGGGTGAAGCGGATGTAACAATCCGTGGAGGCCCGAACGGGTATAGGTTGAAAACTGTTCCGATGACCTGTGGATAGGAGTGAAAGGCCAATCAAACTCACAGATAGCTGGTTCTCCCCGAAATAGCTTTCGGGCTAGCCTCTGGTGATAGTCGACGGGGGTAGAGCTACTGAATGGGATAGGGGCCCCTCGGGGTACCCTACCCAATCAAACTCCGAATACCGTTGACCGTATCCAGGGAGTCAGACTGCGGGCGATAAGGTCCGTAGTCGAGAGGGAAACAGCCCAGACCGCCGGCTAAGGTCCCCAATGCAGTCTAAGTGTCTTAAAGGAAGTGGAATCTCTAAGACAGCCAGGATGTTGGCTTAGAAGCAGCCATCATTTAAAGAGTGCGTAATAGCTCACTGGTCGAGAGGTTCTGCGCCGAAAATGAACGGGACTGAAGTCTGCAACCGAAGCCGCGGCTTGTAGAGCATCGTTGATGCTCTGCAGGGGTAGGGGAGCGTTCCGAACGGGTGAAGGGCGACGGTAACGACGCCTGGACGTCTCGGAAGTGATTATGCCGGAATGAGTAGCGAGAAAGCGGGTGAGAATCCCGCTCGCCGAAAACCCAAGGTTTCCTGGGCACGGTAAATCCGCCCAGGGTTAGTCGGACCCTAAGGCGAGGCCGAAAGGCGTAGTCGATGGATAACGGGTTAATATTCCCGTACCACTGGGGTTGCGTTACTACCGACGGGGGGACGCGGAAGGAAGGGTCATCACACTGCTAGCCATGTGTGTCCAAGCCCGAGGGTGGCATGTAGGTAAATCCGCATGCGGAAGCCCGGAGGTGATGGCGAGCTGCAATTGCGGCGAAGTGATCGGACCGACCGCCGAGAAAATCCTCTAGGGAGTGACCTCGGTGTCCGTACCAAAACTGACACAGGTGGGTGAGGTGAGAATCCTAAGGCGCTCGAGCGAACTGCTGTTAAGGAACTCGGCAAATTAACCCCGTAACTTCGGGAAAAGGGGTGCCCTCTACGGTGTAAATCTCTTCGATAGAAGCTGTGGAGGGTCGCAGAGAAATGGCCCAGGCGACTGTTTACTAAAAACACAGGTCTGTGCTAAGTCCAAAAGACGCTGTATACAGACTGACGCCTGCCCAATGCCGGAAGGTTAAGAGGAGGGGTTAGCTTCGGCGAAGCTCTGAATCGAAGCCCCGGTGAATGGCGGCCGTAACTATGACGGTCCTAAGGTAGCGAAGTTCCTTGTCGGGTAAGTTCCGACCCGCATGAAAGGCGTAACGACTTGGGCACTGTCTCAACAGCAGGCTCGGCGAAATTGTAGTTGTGGTGAAGATGCCACATTCCCGCGGCAAGACGGAAAGACCCCGTGGACCTTTACTACAGCCTGGCATTGAGGCTTGTCATGTCGTGCGTAGGATAGGTGGGAGACGTTGAAGCCTGGCTTTCGGGTCGGGTGGAGTCACTGGTGAAATACCACTCTCGGCATGATAGGTTCCTAACACGTGTCCGTGAATCCGGTTCGTGGACAGTGTCAGGTGGGTAGTTTGGCTGGGGCGGTCTCCTCCTAAAAGGTAACGGAGGAGCGCGATGGTGCACTCAGTGCGGTTGGCAATCGCACGAAGAGGGTAAGGCTACAAGTGCGCCTGACTGCGAGGGAAATAGCCCGAGCAGACACGAAAGTGGGCCTTAGTGATCCGGCGGATTCCGAGTGGAAGGGCCGTCGCTCATCAGATAAAAGGTACCCCGGGGATAACAGGCTGATCTCCCCCAAGAGTTCATATCGACGGGGCGGTTTGGCACCTCGATGTCGGCTCATCGCATCCTGGGGCTGAAGGTGGTCCCAAGGGTTTGGCTGTTCGCCAATTAAAGCGGTACGCGAGCTGGGTTTAGACCGTCGTGAGACAGGTCGGTCCCTATCTGCCGTGGGTGTAGGATGACTGCGGAGGTTTTCCCTTAGTACGAGAGGACTGGGGAGGACGATCCTCTGGTGCTCCAGTTATCACGCTAGTGGTACAGCTGGGTAGCTAAGATCGGAACGGATAAGCGCTGAATGCATCTAAGCGCGAAGCCTTCTCCAAGACGAGTCATCCCAATCAGTCCCCTGAGAGACCATCAGGTTGATAGGCCGGCGGTGTAAGTACAGCAATGTGCTCAGCCTACCGGTACTAATCGGACGATCGGCTTAACCACCTTTTCCCATGCACGGCCCGCGTGCCATGCTTGGAAGAAGGTCTTCCTTGGCGTGGTCGCCGCCTTCCCGATTCACCTTTCTTCCACTTCGACCGCCCTGCGGTCGTCGAGTACTCCCGGCGACGATAGGTCCCTGGCCATACCCGTTCCCATCCCGAACACGGTCGTCAAGCAGGGGCCGCCGATGATATTGCATTCGCGAGAAAGTAGGTCATCGCCGGGTCTTCACCCAACGCCCGCGGACTTCGGTCCGCGGGCGTTCTTGTTTGTGGGCACAGGTTCGTGCCCCCGGGCTCGCCCCCAGCACGGAAGGCCCGCACCGCATCCTCTCCCCCTCGTGATGGCACGGTCGCTTCGCCGCCGGCAACTCTTCGGACAGTACCGCATCGAGTCCCGGCTGGCCTCGGGCGGGTTCGCGGAGGTCTACCGTGCCTACGACACCGTGGAGGGCATCCGGGTCGCGCTGAAGATCCCGGTTCAGGATCACGTCGACGCGACGACGATCGACACCTTCCGACGCGAGGTGCGGCTCGCCGCGCGGCTCGACCACCCGAGCATCCTGCAGATCAAGACCGCGGGGATGATCGGGGGGCGGTTCGTGATCGTGACCCCGCTGGGGGTCGAGAGCCTGGCCGAGCGCCTCGGGCGCCGCATGGCCCGGGCGACGCGGCTGTCGTACATGGAACAGCTGCTCGAGGGGCTGGCCTGCGCCCACCGCAGGAAGATCGTCCACCTCGACGTGAAGCCGGAGAACCTGATCCTCTTCCCCGAGGGACGCCTGCGGCTGGCCGACTTCGGTCTCGCGCGCTTCGCGATGCGGACGATCGCGGGGTCCGGCTCGGGGACGATCGGATACCTGGCCCCTGAGCAGGCCCTCGGCCGACCCACGCTGCGTTCGGACGTGTTCTCGGCTGGACTCGTGATGTACCGGCTGATGGGGGGCAAGCTGCCCGAGTGGCCGTTCCGCTGGCCCTACCCGCGGGCGGCCGAGGTGCAGCGCGCCTGGAGCCCCCGCATGATCCGTCTCGTCCGGAAGGCCACGGAGGTCGACGAGCCCCGGCGGTTCGCGTCGGCGGTTCCCATGCTCCGCGAGTTCCGGGCGGCGCGGGAAGGGGCGATCCGCGAGCGATGAGTCCGCCGCCCAGCCAGGTCGTCCTGCGGGACGAGTCCCACCGGGGACCGGAGGCGGTTCCCCTTCCCGGCTGGGAGGTCGTGGCCTTCTCCGCGTGCTCGCCGGCCCGGGAGCGCAACGAGGACGCCGCCCTGGTCGTCGGCGCCGGCGAGAGCGTCGTGCTGGCCGTCGCCGACGGGATGGGCGGGCATCAGGACGGGGCCCGGGCCAGCAAGAAGGTCGTCGGGGCCCTGGCCGCGAGCGTCGAGGAGGCCGGGACCGGCTCCAGCATCCGCACCGCGGTCATGGACGGCATCGAGCAGGCGCACCGCGCGGTCGTCGGCCTCGGGACCGGGGCGGGGAGCACATTGTCGACCGTGGTCCTTGCCGGGGGCACGCTGCAGCCCTTCCACGTGGGCGACTCGATGATCCTCCTGGTGGGCCAGCGCGGCCGGGTCAAGTTCGACGCCGTGGCCCACTCCCCGACGGGCTACGCCGTGGAGGCGGGGTTGCTGGACGAGGCGGAGGCGCTCGTGCACGACGATCGTCACCTCGTCTCGAACTACGTCGGGTACGAGGGCATGTCCGTGGAGGTCGGCGCGCCGGTCGCGGTCGGTCGCCGGGACACGCTGGTCGTCGCGTCCGACGGGCTGGCCGACAACCTGACGACCGACGAGATCGTCGAGCTGGTCCGCAAGGGCCCCCTGCAGCGCGCCGCCGAGCGGCTGGCGGAAGCGGCCGGGCGTCGCATGAGGACCCCGGGCGATGGCGGTCCGTGCAAGCCGGACGATCTCACGTTCCTCCTGGTCCGCCGGTCGCGCTGAGCGCGCGTAGCCTCACCGGGGGCCCGGGCGCCCGTTGGCGCAGGGATGGGGGGCCAGGGGGGGCGGTCGAGAGGAGTCAGAAGCGGCGGATGACGCTGATCACCACGCCCCGGATCTCGAGCTCGGGGGTGTGGATGGGCTCCATGTCCGCGTTCGCGGGCTCCAGCCGGTAGCCCTTGCCCTCGCGGTAGAAGCGCTTGAGCGTCGCCTCCTCGTCGGGGAGGACCGCCACCACGATCTCGCCCTCGCGAGCGTTCTGCCGGCGCTCGACCAGCACGAGGTCGCCGTCGTGGATGCCGTCCTCGATCATCGACTGACCCCGGACGCGCAGGGCATAGACGTCCTTCGCGGGGGGGATGAGGGTGGAGAGCTCGAACGGCTCGGGGTGCTCGATGGTGTCGATCGGAGCGCCGGCCGCGATGTTGCCGAGGATGGGGACCGAGGGGCCCGTCGACTCGGAGTCCGGTCCGGTGAGCTGGATGCTCCGGCTCGCACCCTTGGCGCCGCGGCGTTGCAGGACGCCCTTGCGCTCCATCTCGGCGACGTGCCCGAAGACGGTCACCTTGTTCACCCCGAAGTTCTGAGCGATCTCCTCCAGGGTCGGGCTGAGGTCGTGCTCCTCCGTGTAGGCACGGATGAACTCGAGGATGTCCCGCTGTCGTCGGGTGAGGGGCGGCGGCTGAGACACGGGGCGCCTACAGGACGAAGGTCAGGCCGAAGAGGAGGGCGAAGAACAGGGCCGTCGCGGCTTCCTGAAGGGCGAGATCGCGGATGCGAGCCATGGCGGTCTCCGGAGGGTGAGGGGTCGAGGCGTGGGTGGATTCGGAACGTGGTTCGCCGGGCGAGTCCGGGCCCGATCCCGGCTGGGCCGATGCGGACCGATGCGGACCGATGCGGGCCGATGCGGACCGGGGCGAGCCGGTTCCGGGCAAGGGCCGGGCGGGGCCGGGTCGAGGCCCGCCGACCAGGGCGGTCGGGGTCGGGGCTCGGATTCGCGGGGCGAGAGAACGATCCGGGGAGGGCGAGGGGAGGCTCGTCCTCCGCCGGTGCCGTGAGGGCGGGATGGGGAGGTCCTGGTCCCTAACAGGCACCTAAGATATCGGCCCAGCTCGCCGGAGTGTCCTTCCAATCCGTGAAAAGTTAGGCCGCCGTTAGGGGCACTGGCGGCGGCCCCACGTCAGGGCGGTCTGCGGCCTCCGGGGGGGCCTCTCCGCGGCCCGTCCACCCCCGCCCTGGGCCCCTCGATCCTGCGCGGTCTTGCCCCCGCCCGGCGCGGCCTCGCGCGCGGGCGGCGCGGCCCACCCCGCTCCGGTGCCCTCGGTCCGGCCCCGCCCTGGTCCCAGCCCCCCCCCGGTCCCAGCCTCCCGCGGTCCCAGCCTCCCGCGGTCCCAGCCTCCCGCGGTCCCTGCCTCCCCGGGTCTCGGCCTCCCCGGGTCCCGGGCTTCCAGGTCCCCGGCCTTCCAGGTCCCGAAGACCCCAGGTGCCGGCCTCCCCCGGTCTCGACCTGCCCTGGGCCTGGACACCCCGGGTGCCGGGCGCCCCGGGTCCCGGGCGCCCCCCGGGTTCGGATCCTCCCCGTCCACGCCCCCCCTCCCGGCGCCACCCCGGCGCAGGGCCGGGGGCGCGGCGCCCGGGCGATTCCGGTCACGGCGGGCACTGCACTCCGGCAGCGCGGTCCTAGAATGGCGCGGTGCGCGCGGGAGGACGTGCGCCCCTCCTTAGTTGACGGCGATTCCCGACATCGAGCTGGACCGGTACCTGGTCCCCGCGCGCGCGCGACGACTCCCGACGTACCGGTTCGACGTCGTCGTCGTGGGCGCGGGCGGAGCCGGGGGCTTCGCGGCCCTCGCGGCGGTCCAGCGCGGCCTGTCGGTCGCGGTGATCGCCAAGGGCACGCTGCAGGAGTCCAACACGCTCTACGCGCAGGGGGGCGTGGCCGCGGTCCTCCACCCCGAGGACTCCTTCGCGTCCCACATCCAGGACACGCTGCGCGTCGGCTGCGGCCTCTGCGAGCCGGCGGCCGTCGAGCGCGTCGTGCGCGGCGGGCCCGAGGCGATCCAGGCGATCGTCGACCTCGGCGGTCAGTTCGACCTCGACGCGCGGGGCGAGCTCGACCTCTCGCGCGAGGGCGGCCACTCGCACCCCCGCATCGTCCACGCCCACGGCGCGGCCACGGGGCTCGAGATCCAGCGGCCGGTGGCGCGCGCCGTCGCCGCCCACGAGGACATCGTCTGCTTCGAGCACACCCGCGCCATCGACCTGCTGACGCGCCCCGTGGACGCGTCCGGGGACGGCCCCGGGCGGGTGGTCGGCGTGCTGTGCCGGACGCAGCGGGGGGAGCTCGTCGTCTTCCAGGCCTCCCAGGTCGTCCTCGCCACGGGTGGCTCTGGGCAGCTCTACCGCGAGACGACCAACCCCGAGATCGCCACCGGCGACGGGGTCGCGCTGGCCTTCCGGGCGGGCGCCACGGTGCGGGACCTGGAGTTCGTCCAGTTCCACCCCACGTGCCTCTACATCGCGGGCGCCGCGCGGGTGCTGATCAGCGAGATCGTGCGCGGCGCCGGCGGCGTCCTGCGCGACCGCTCCGGCGAGCGCTTCATGCCCGACTACCACGCGAGCGCGGAGCTGGCTCCGCGGGACGTGGTCAGCCGGGCGGCCTTCGACCGCATGGTCCAGACGGGCGACACCAGCGTCTACCTGGACCTGTCCGAGCTGGACCGCGACCCGCACGAGCTCTTCCCGGGCATCAGCCGCATCTGCGGGTACTTCGGGATCGACATCGCGCGCGACCCGATCCCGGTGCGGCCCGGCGCGCACTACCAGGTCGGCGGCGTCGAGGTCGACCTCGACGGCCGCACGAACGTCCCCGGCCTGTGGGCCGTGGGCGAGTGCGCCAGCACGGGCCTCCACGGCGCCAACCGCATGGGCTCGAACTCGCTGCTCGAGTCCATGGTCCTCGGTCGCCTGGTCGGCGAGAACGCCGCCGAGGAGGTGGGCGACGTGCCCCAGCCGCTCGACGGACCGCGCGGCGCCGGCCGCGAGACGCCGCCCGACGCGCGCCTGTCGATCGTCGACATGACGTACTCCCTGAAGTCGCTGATGTGGCGGCAGATGGGCATCACGCGCGAGAGCGCCCTGATGGAGGACGCGCTCGACAAGATCGCGTTCTGGACCCGCGCCGTGCGGGACCTGGGCCCCGCCGAGCCGTCGACCTGGGAGCTCATGAACATGCTCACGGTCGCCCGCCTGGCGGCCTGGTCGGCGCTCCAGCGCGAGGAGTCCCGCGGCGTCCACTTCCGCAGCGACTTCCCCGAGGCCTCCGAGGCCTGGCGCGTCCACTCGGCGCTCACCGCCGTCCGCGAGGGCGATCGGATCGTCAGCGTCCGCGCCACGCGGCCCGCCGTCAGCGGCGCCGTGCCGACCGCATGAGCCGCGAGCCGCGTCCGACGCGCCAGCCGCGCGAGCGCATGGTGGTCTGCGGCGTCGTCTTCCCCGACCAGCCGGTCGAGCAGGCCGGTCCGCTGTCCGAGCTGCGCGGGCTGCTCGGGGCCGCCGGCGCGGAGGTGGTGGGGGAGGGGATCGTCCAGCGCGCCGCGCGCCCGGTGGCCTCGACGCTGATGGGGCGCGGCAAGGCCGAGGAGGTGGCCGAGGTCGTGCGCCGCGAGAAGCCCGACGCCGTCGCGGTCGACAACGACCTGTCGCCGGGCCAGCTGCGCAACCTGGAGAAGCTCTTCGGCACGCGGGTGCTCGACCGCACCGAGATCATCCTCGACATCTTCGCGCGCCGCGCCCGCACGCGGCAGGCGCGGCTGCAGGTCGAGCTGGCCCAGGTGCAGTACCTGTTCCCGCGCCTGCGCCGGATGTGGACGCACCTCGAGCGGACCGAGGGCGCGATCGGCACGCGCGGGCCGGGCGAGACGCAGCTCGAGACCGACCGCCGGCTCTTGCGCAAGCGCATCACGGACCTGCGCCGCGAGCTCGCCGGGATCGAGGCGCGCCGCCGCCGCGAGGTCCGCTCGCGCGCGGAGCAGTTCACCGTGGGGCTGGTCGGCTACACGAACGCGGGCAAGTCCACGCTCCTCAACCGGCTCACGGGCTCGGAGGAGCTCGTCGCCGACATGCTGTTCGCGACGCTCGACACGCGCACGCGGCAGTGGCGGCTCCCCGACGGCCGCGTGGTCCTGCTGTCGGACACGGTCGGGTTCCTCCAGCGCCTGCCCCACCACCTCGTCGCGTCCTTCCACGCGACGCTCGAGGAGACGCTGCACGCCGACCTGCTGCTGCACGTGGTGGACGCCTCCCACCCCGACGCCGCCACGCACGTGGAGGCCGTCGACGCGGTGCTGGCCGAGCTCTCCACGTCCCACGGGGCCGACGTGCTCGTGCTGAACAAGCTCGACAACGTCGACCCCGAGGCCTCGCGCCCGGTCCTGCCCCAGGGGCGCGCGCGGGAGGTGGTGCGCATCTCCGCCAGGACCGGCGAGGGACTCGACCGCCTGGCCGCGCTCGTGGCGCGGCACCTCGACGCTCGCTCCCCGCTCGTCGACGTCACGCTGCCGCTGGCGGACGGACGCCTGGCCGCCGCGGCGCGGCGCCTGGGCCGCGTGGAGCGGGAGGACGTGGTCGCGGACGACACCCTGCTGCGCCTGCGCCTGCGCATCGCCGAGGGCGCGCTGGGCCACCTCCGCCGCCTGGCGGACGGCGCCACGGTCGGCATCGACGTGATCGAGCCGGCGCGCGAGCCGCTGCTCTCGGCGGACTGACGGCGCCGCGCGTCCCCCACGCGGGAAGCGGAGCCCTCCGAACCGCGCGAGCACGGGCTACGCATTGAACGGTAGGGACGGATCCGCCGATGTGCGGTTCCGTAGGATGTCCGGGGCGGACCCCCACCTCCGCGCCGCGCTCCGCCGGCGCGCGACCCCGCCCGAACCAGGAGGAATGCGTCGATCCATGCGAGCGACCGACACGGAGGACCGGAGGATCGGAGACGTGCGCGAGGAGCGCGGTCTCTACCTCGCCCTCATCAGCGTCCACGGCCGGGTCCGCGGCACCAACCTCGAGCTGGGCAGTGAGCCGGACACGGGCGGGCAGGTGCTGTACGTCGTCGAGCTGGCCCGCGCGCTGGCGCGGACGCCCGGCGTGGCGCAGGTGGACCTGTTCACGCGGCGGATCGTGGACCCCGAGGTCGGGCCCGACTACGCCGAGCCGGTCGAGGAGCTCGCGCCCGGCGCGCGCATCGTGCGCATCGACGCCGGCCCGGAGGCGTACGTCCGCAAGGAGGAGCTGTGGGACCACCTCGACAGCTTCTCCGACAACATGCTCGACTTCCTGCGCGCGCAGGAGCGGATCCCCGACGTGGTCCACGGCCACTACGCCGACGCCGGCTACGTGGGGCGTCGCGTGGCCCAGCAGCTCGGGCGGCCGCTCGTGTTCACCGGGCACTCGCTCGGGCGCATCAAGCAGCGCCGCCTGCTGGCCTCGGGCAAGAGCAAGGCGCAGATCGAGGAGGCCTACAGCATCTCGCGCCGCATCGCCGCCGAGGAGGAGACCCTCGAGGCCGCCGACCTCGTGATCACGAGCACGCACCAGGAGCTGGAGGAACAGTACGCCTCGTACGACCGCTACCGGCCGTCGGTGATGCGCGTGACGCCGCCGGGGCTCGACCTCGAGCGCTTCGATCCGGAGGGCGACCCGTCCGAGGCCGAGGGGCTGCTGCGCGAGCTGGGGCGCTTCCTGCAGCACCCCGAGCGCCCGATGGTGCTGGCCATCGCGCGGCCCGACGAGCGCAAGAACCTGCGCATCCTGATCCGCGCCTTCGGCGAGAACGAGGCGCTGCGCGAGACGGCCAACCTGGTGATCGTGGCGGGGAACCGCGACGACGTGCGCCGCCAGGAGGAGGCCCTGCGCAACGTGTACACCGACCTGCTGCTGGCGGTCGACGCCCACGACCTCTACGGCCACGTGGCGCTGCCCAAGCACCACACGTCCGCGGACGTCCCGCGCTACTACCGCCTGGCGGCGCGCCTGGGCGGCGTGTTCGTCAACCCCGCGCTGACCGAGCCGTTCGGGCTGACGCTGCTCGAGGCGGCCGCCTGCGGGCTGCCGATCGTGGCCACGGAGGACGGCGGACCGATCGAGATCCTGGCGAACTGCCGCAACGGCACGCTGGTGAACCCGATGAACTCGCAGGAGATCGCGGCCGCGCTGCTGGCCACCGTGACCGACCCGGAGCGGCACCGCGAGCTCGCGAGCAACGGCCTGGCCGGGGTGCGCGAGCACTACTCCTGGGAGGCGCACGCGTCCCGGTACGTCGAGGCACTGTGCGCGCTGCCCGCCGGCGTGACGCCGTCGGCCGCCCCGGGCCTGGCGCCCCGGCCGCGCCGCCCGAAGCGCGCGGTGTTCACCGACATCGACCAGAACCTGCTGGGCAGCGCGCGGTCCATCGAGCGCTTCCGGGAGGTGCTGCTCGCCAACCGCGCCGGGCTCGTCTTCGGGCTGGCCACCGGGCGCAACCTGCGCCGGGCGATGGAGTTCGTGCGCCGCTCGCACCTGCCCGACCCCGACGTGCTCATCACCGGCCTGGGGACGGCGATCCACTACGCGCCGAAGCTCGTGGCGGACACCGCCTGGCGCGAGCACATCGACCACCAGTGGAACTCGCGCGCCATCCGGCGCCTGCTGGGCGAGCAGGAGAACCTCGTGCCGCAGCCGCTCGAGGACCAGAGCGTGTTCAAGCTGAGCTACACCGTGGTCGACCCGCAGCGCGGCTTCGACCCCGAGGACGTCGTGCGCCTGCTGCGCCAGAACGACCTCAGCGCCAACGTGTTCCTATCGTTCGGGCGCTACCTCGACGTGCTGCCGGCGCGCGCCTCGAAGGGGGCCGCGCTGCGCTACGTCGCCGACCAGTGGGAGATCCCGCTCGAGAACGTGCTCGCGGCCGGCGGCTCCGGCGCCGACGAGGACATGATGCGCGGGAACACGCTCGGCGTGGTCGTCGCCAACCGGCACCAGGAGGAGCTGTCGCAGCTCGTCGACGTGGACCGCATCTACTTCGCGCGGCAGCCCCACGCCGACGGCATCCTCGAGGCCTTCGAGCACTACGACTTCTTCGGGAGCCCCCCGGTCGCCGCGACGTGATGGGGAGGCGGCTGCTCGCGACCGACCTCGACCGCACGCTGCTGCCCAACGGGGCGCAGCGCGAGGACCCCGCCGCGCGGCCGCTGCTGGCCGCGCTCGCGGAGCGGCTGGACCTGCTGCTGGCCTACGTCACCGGCCGGCGCCTGGAGCTCGTCGAGGAGGCGCTGGCGGAGTACGCCCTGCCGCGCCCGGACTTCGTGCTGGCGGACGTCGGCACCACGCTCCACCTGGCCCGCGGCGGGGGCTGGGAGCGCTCGCGCGCCTGGTCCGAGCGGCTGGCGCGCGACTGGGGCGGGCGGCGGGCCGCGGACGTGGCGCCGCTGCTGCGCGGCGACCCGGCGCTCGAGCTGCAGGAGCCCGCGGCCCAGGGCGAGTTCAAGCTGAGCTTCTTCGCCTCGCTCGACGTCGACGCGCCGGCGCTCCTCGACCGGGCGCACGCCGCGCTGGCCGAGGCGGGCCTGCGGTCCGCCGTCGTGCACAGCGTCGACGAGGCCGCCGGGCGGGGCCTGGTGGACGTCCTGCCCGCGTGCGGCACCAAGCTGGGGGCGCTCGAGTTCCTGCTGGCCGACCGCGGCCTCGCTCCCGCCGACGTCGTCTTCTGCGGGGACAGCGGCAACGACCTCGAGGTGCTCGTCAGCCACCTGCCGTCCGTGCTCGTCGCCAACGCCGACGAGGCGGTGCGCGCGCGCGCGCTGCACGAGGCGCGCGAGCGCGGCCACGAGGCGAACCTGTATGCTGCCCGCGGAGGTCTCCTCGGCATGAACGGGAACTACGCCGCCGGCATCCTCGAGGGCTGGGTGCACTACCACCCCGCCGACCGCGCGACGCTCGACGAGCTGGCCGCGAGTCCGCCGGGGGGCCCGGCGTGAGCGCCGCGCGACCCGTGCTGTTCGGCGAGGTCCTCTTCGACCGCTTCCCCGGCGGCGAGGCGGTGCTCGGCGGCGCGCCCTTCAACGTCGCCTGGCACCTGCAGGCCTTCGGGCTCGCGCCGCTGTTCGTCAGCCGGGTGGGGGACGACGAGCTCGGCCGCCAGGTCCTCGCGGCGATGGGCGCGTGGGGCCTCGAGACCGCCGGCGTGCAGGTCGACCCCGGCCACCCGACCGGCGCGGTCGCGGTGCGCTTCGAGGACGGCGAGCCGAGCTACGAGATCCTCCCCGACCAGGCGTACGACCACGTGGACGCCGCCGGGCTCCCCGCGGTCGCGCCCGGGGCGTGGCTGGCGCACGGCACGCTGGCCCTGCGCTCGGAGCCCTCGCGCGCGGCCTTCGGCCGGCTGCGGGAGGCGTGCGCCGGCCGCCTCGTGGACGTCAACCTGCGCGCCCCCTGGTGGAGCCGGGACGCCGTCCTGGCCGTGGCGCGCGGCGCCGACGTGCTGAAGCTGAACGAGGGCGAGCTGGCCGAGCTGGAGGGGCCGGGCGACGTCGAGGCGGCGGCCCGCGCCCTGCTCGAGCGCTGCGGCTCGCGCCGGATCGTCGTGACCCGCGGCGCGCGGGGCGCGCTGGCCGTCGACCGCGACGAGGGGCCGTGGACCGGCGCGCCGGCGGGCGGCGCCGAGGTGGTCGACACGGTGGGGGCCGGAGACGCCCTGACGGCGGTGCTCGTCGTGGGGGAGACGCGCGGCTGGAAGCTCGGGACGACGCTTTCCCGGGGCCTCGAGTTCGCCGAAGCTGTCGTCGGCCTGCGGGGGGCGACGACCTCCGACCGCGGGTTCTACGCCCCCTTCCTGCGCCGCTGGGACTCTGCATGACCGTCGACCCCCAACTGCTCGCCGACCTCCGCGACTACGTCCAGGCCGAACGCTCCACGGCCAGCAAGATCCTGCACCTGCTCGCCCGCGGGGAAGGGGTCCTGCTGTCCGGCGGGGACATCCAGGACGCTCTCCAGGAGCTGCTCGAGGACGACCCCGCGCTCTCGGGCACGGCCTTCGCCCGCCTGCTGGCCCGCGCCCAGGTCGGCCTGGTCAACGGCTCGTGGATCGCCTTCGCCTCGCGGCGGCGCATCGGCAAGTGGGGCTTCCTGCGCATCCACCGGGAGACGCTCGACGTCGAGGAGATCCCCGTGCGCGAGTTCCTGCGCCTCAAGGAGCGCGTGGGGGCCGCCCCCGTCCCGGACGACGACTTCCCGCTCGAGATCGACCTGGCGCCGTTCGAGCGCAACCTGCCGAAGATGCAGGAGCCCGGCTCGATCGGCCGCGGCGCCGAGCACCTGAACCGGCTTCTGTCGGGCCGCATGTTCATGGGGCGGGAGCGCGGCACGAGCACGCTGGTCGACTTCCTGCGGGTGCACCGGCACCGGGGCCAGCAGCTGCTCGTCGGCGGCGAGATCGAGGGCGTGGACGACCTGCGGCGCGCGCTGCGGGACGCCACCGGGATGCTCGGCGAGGTCGCGCCGGACACGCCGTGGCAGGAGCTCGAGCCGCGCCTGGCGCGCAGGGGCCTCGTGGTCGGCTGGGGCGACGACGCCGCGCGCTGCCGCGAGACCATGCAGATGCTGCTCGAACTGCTCGAGGCGCCCTCGCCGGACCAGCTCGAGGCCTTCCTCGGGCGCATCCCGATGATCTTCAGCGTGGCGATCGTGTCGCCGCACGGCTGGTTCGGGCAGTCCGACGTGCTCGGCCGCCCGGACACCGGCGGGCAGGTCGTCTACATCCTCGACCAGGTGCGCGCCCTCGAGCTCGAGATGCGCCAGCGGCTGCACCGCCAGGGGCTGCACGTCGAGCCGGAGATCGTCGTGCTGACGCGCCTGATCCCGGAGGCGGAGGGCACGCATTCCGACGAGCGCCTCGAGCCCATCGCCGGCGCCGAGCGGGCCCGCATCCTGCGCGTGCCGTTCCGCGACGCCAGCGGGTCCGTGGTGCCGCGCTGGGTCTCGCGCTTCGAGATCTGGCCGTACCTCGAGCGCTTCGCCCACGAGGCCGGCCCGGAGCTCGTGGCCGAGCTGGGCAGCCGCCCCGACCTGGTGATCGGCAACTACTCCGACGGCAACATCGTCGCGACGCTGCTGGCCACGCGTCTGAAGGTGACGCTGGTCACGATCGCCCACGCGCTGGAGAAGTCGAAGTACGCCAACTCCGACCTGCAGTGGCGCGAGCTCGACGACCACTACCACTTCTCGTGCCAGTTCACCGCCGACCTGATCGCGATGAACGCGGCGGACCTGATCGTGACGAGCAGCTACCAGGAGATCGCGGGGACCGAGAGCAGCCTGGGGCAATACGAGAGCTACTCGTTCTTCACGATGCCGGGGCTCTACCGCGTGCTGCAGGGCGTCGACGTCTACGACCCCAAGTTCAACATCGTCTCGCCCGGCGCGGACCCCGAGCTGTACTTCCCGCCGACCGACGAGGCCCGGCGGCTGACGCACCTGCACGGCGAGATCCGCGAGCTGGTCTACGGCGACGGCGCCGGCTCGGCGTACCGCGGGACCTTCGCCGACGAGAGCAAGCCGCTGCTCTTCACCATGGCCCGCATGGACAAGGTGAAGAACATCACGGGCCTGGCGGAGATGTTCGGGTGCTCGGACGCGCTGCGGTCCGAGGTCAACCTGCTGGTCGCCTCCGGCTACCTCGACCCGGCGAAGTCCGACGACGTGGAGGAGCGCGCCGAGATCGAGAAGATGCACGCCGTCCTCGACGAGCACGGGCTCGACGGCAACCTGCGCTGGGTCGAGGGCCAGGTCTCGCCGCAGCGCAACGGCGAGCTGTACCGCTTCGTCGCCGACTCGCGCGGCGGCTTCGTCCAGCCGGCGACGTTCGAGGCCTTCGGGCTGACCGTCATCGAGGCGCTCAGCAGCGGCCTGCCGACCTTCGCCACCTGCCACGGCGGCCCGCTCGAGATCATCGAGGACGGCGTGTCCGGCTTCCACATCGACCCGTACCACGGCGCCGCCGCCGCCGCGAAGATGGCGGCCTTCTTCGAGCGCTGCCGCGAGGACCCCGCGGCGTGGCAGGCGATCTCCGACGGGGCGCTGGCGCGCGTCGAGGCCCGCTACACGTGGAAGGGCTACGCCGAGCGCCTCATGACGCTGTCGCGCCTCTACGGGTTCTGGCGCCACGCCACGAACCTCGAGCGCACCGAGACGCGCAAGTACCTCGAGATGTTCTACGCCTTGCAGTACCGCCCGCTGGCGCGGGCGATGGAGTCGTAGCCGCCCCCGGCGCGCCATGACCGGAGCGCCGAGGCCCGCCCCCGCATCCCGGGACCGGCTCGGGGCGCTGCCGGCGTGGCTCTGCGCGGGGTCGGCCCTGGCCGTGCTGCTGTTCGTCGGCATGGCCCACGCCGGGCGGGGCTCCATCGGGCATCTCGTGCTGGCGTTCCTGGCGATTCACGCGGGGGCCTTCGCGTTCCTGCTGGGGCTCTCCGCGGCCGCCGTCGGCCTGCAGACCCTCTCCACGGAGCTCGAGCGCCGCGCCCTCGCCGTCGCCGGGGCCGCCTTTGCGCTGACGCTCGCCCTGGCGGGCGCGGCGCTCTCGGCCTTCCCGGGGGTGGCCCTCTCGCGGAGCGAGCTCGACGCGGCGTTCGCCCACTGCGAGTCGCTCGTGCCCCTGCTCGAGGCGCACCGCGCGGAGCACGGCGCGTACCCGGCCGCGCTCGACGAGCTCGACGGCTTCGCCGACGTGCCGCCGCCCCCGCGGAGACTGCGACGGTGGAAGCGGTTCTACTGGGGCGGGGTCGAGCGCTTCCAGCTGACGTTCCCCGACCAGGACGCGCACTTCTGGTTCGCCGACTGGGTCTGGGACTCCGACGAGCCCGGATGGCGGCACGAGGTGGACTGAGGCGCGACGCTCAGGGCGCGCCGCCCGCCTCGAGGCGCTCGAGCTCGGGCAGCAGGATGGCGTCGCCCGCGCGCAGGGCGTCGGGGGAGGCCAGGCCGTTGTAGCGCGCCAGGCGGTCGACCAGGTCCTCGCCGCAGCGGCCGTAGTGGTCCAGGGCGATCTGGGAGAGCGTCTGGCCGGCGCGCACCTCGAGCTCGAAGTCCGGCAGCGCCGCGGCGCGCTCGGCGATCCAGGCCTCGGCGTCGGCGGGGCCCTCGAAGGTGGGGGGGGCGGAGGCCGCGTCCGCGTCGGCGGGGGCGGCGTCGGGCAGCGTCTGCGGCCCCGCGGCCACGGGCTCGGCGCCCGAGGGACGCCCCACGACCACGAGGCCCCAGCCCGCCGGCAGGTCCGCCGCGGCGACGCGGTCGGAGACGCCGTCGTCCCGCAGCTGTTCCAGCGCGCGCTGCTCGCGCATGCCGGCGAGCGTCCGCGACTGCCACAGGGCCGCGGCGCCGAAGAGGGCGAGCAGCAGGACGAAGCCGGCGAGCAGGCGCATGGGGGTCTTCTAGCAGGCCGGGGCCCGCGCCGCCAGCGGCGGTGCGGGCCCCGGCCGGAGGGGACCGCCGGTCGCGGCGGCCCGTGTCGGCTCCGCCTAGCTGGCCGCCGTGGCCGTCGCCTTCTTGGACGGGTCCTCGGCCCCCGCGGCCTTCTTCCGCGCGCGGGTCTCGAGCCAGACGAACACCGGCGTGGCGATGAAGATCGTCGAGTACGTCCCGCTGACGAGGCCGACGATCATCGCGAAGGAGAAGCCCTCGAGCACGCTGCCCGTCCCGCGGCTGAACAGGAACAGCATCACGAGGGTCAGCAGCGTCGTGATCGACGTCATGACCGTCCGCGAGAGGGTCTGGTTGATCGACAGGTTGACGACCTCGCGCAGCGAGCCCTTCACGCGCGGCAGGTTCTCGCGCACGCGGTCGAAGATGACGATCGTGTCGTTCAGCGAGTAGCCGACGATCGTCAGGAAGGCGGCGATCATCGGCAGGTTCAGCT
>JAUIEM010000143.1 GCA_030428695.1 bacterium | reverse complement strand
AGCTGATCACCGGCGGCTACCTCCGCGTCGAGTAGCGGGCGCGTCGAGTCGCGGGCGCGTCGAGTCGCGAGCGCGGCACGGGGTTCGGCTGGCGAACTCGCTCGTGCACGAATGGGGGCGGGGGCGCTGCCTCCCCTTGCCTCGATCCCTCGTGGATCTACGCTCCGGTTCGTGCTCGAGATCGCGGCGATCGTCTTCTACTACCGCTGGCTCGCGCGGATGGCGATCGCATCACGGCCCGGGTAGGGAGGCCGGCCGAACAGCACCCGGTACAGCACCGCCCCGAGGGCGTAGACATCGCAGGCCGGGCCGAGGCTGGCGTGCAGGCCGTCGAGCTGCTCGGGGGCCATGTAGGCCGGCGTGCCGAGCAGCGTGCCGTCCGCGGTCAGGCCGGGATCCGCGGCGCCCCCGCTCCCCGAGGTCTCGTCGCTGTCGCCGACCCGCTTGGCGAGCCCCCAGTCCATCACCTGCACCTGCCCGAAGCGCCCGACCATCACGTTCGCCGGTTTGAGGTCCCGGTGGATGATGCCGCGGGAGTGGGCGAAGGCGACCGCCTCGCAGACCCTGGTGAGGATCTCGAGCGCCTCGTGGCCCTCGCAGCCGGCGTCGAGCAGCGTGCGGAAGGTCTCCCCCCGCACCCTCCGCATCGTCAGGAAGGGCGCGCCCGCCGCGTCGGACCCGAAGTCGTAGACGGCGACGATGGCCGGGTGCTCGAGGCGGGCGAGGATGCGCGCCTCGCGCAGGAAGCGGGCGCGCCGCACGGCGTCGTCCGCGCGCAGGGTCTTCTTCGCGACCTCCCGCTCGAGCACCCGGTCGCGGGCGAGGTACACCACCCCCATGCCGCCGCGTCCGAGCTCCTCGCCGTGGGGATAGCGCGGAGCGGACGGAGCGGGTGCCGGGGCGCCCTCGCCACGGGGATCGGGCAGGGTGGTGGCGTCGTCGAGCGGCATCGGTGGACCCTCGCTTGCGGCGGACCGTGGATGCCCTGATGATACGGATTTCCGCTGCGTGCGATGCCCGACTCCTCTGCATCCCTGTCCGCCCGGGTCCACGGCGCGCCCTTGACCGAGGCCGAGGCCGCGCGGCTGTGCGCGCGCCTGGCGGACGCCGGGACGGGCTGCCTCGACCCGGAGCAGCTCGCCGCCGACGGCGCGCCGCGCACCGCGTCGCCCTGCCGCGCGCCCTTCGCGGCACCGGAATGCGGGGAGGCCTGCGCCCGCGATGAGGCCGCCCGGGTCTACAACCTCGCGGCCCTGTGGCACCTGTGCCTGGTCGGCCGTCCCCCGCGCCGGGGCCGGCCGGACATCTTCGCCCTCGAGGCGGCCACGGTCGGGCGCGACAGCCAGCGGCTGCTGCTGCGCTGTCTCGCGCCCGAGCCGCAGGACCGCCCCGCCCTCGCGAGCCTGCGCGCGGCCTGGGCGGCGGCTCCTCCGCCCCCGCGGCGCGGCGGACGCGGCGCGTTCGCGCTGCTGGTCGCGGCCGTGTCGCTTGCCGCCGGAGCGCTCCTCTGGACGTGGGCCTCCCCCGCGCCCCTCCGCACCCGCACGGTCGCGGGGCTCGCCCTTGTGGAGCTGCCCGCGGGGACGGTGCTGATCGACGGCCGCAGCGTGACGCTGACCCGCCCCTACGCCATCGCCCGCGAGGCGCTCGGTCCCGCGCAGGCGACCGGGCTCGGCGTGCCGGCGGACAGCGCCCTGAGCTGGTTCGACGCGGTCGCGGTCTGCAACGCGCTGTCGGCGCGGGCCGGCCTGGACAGCGCATACGTGCTCGGCCGCGTCCAACGCGACCCGGCCGGCCGCCTGCTCTGGGCGCATGTGGACATGCGGCAGGGGGCGCGGGGCTTCCGGCTGCCGACCGAGGCGGAGTGGGAAGCGGCCCGCCAGCGCCTCGGAGCGCTCCCGCCGGCGGTGTGGTGCGGGGACCGCTACGGGCCCGCGCTCCCCGCGGGGGTCGATCCCCGCGGGCCGGAGCGGGGCAGCCAGCGCGTGCTCGCCGGCGGGGCGCCCGGGGAGCGACGCCCCGCGCCGCCGTTCGCCGCCGCCGCGTCGGTGCGGCCCGTGCTCCCCCTGCCCTGACGCGCTACACTGGCCAGACGGAGGGAGAGCATGGGGGCCTTCTGGCAGTCGACCTGCAGCGCGCTGCGGGACAGCCGCGTCCCCGACTGGGGCGACGTCGAGGACTACCGCGAGCCGCTGCGCATCCTGCTGCGCGTGCGCTATGCGCGCGGCTTCGTCGACGACCCCGAGGATCTGGTCCAGGACATCCTGCTCGCGATCCGCTCCCAGCTCTTCGCCCGCTACGACAAGAGCCGCGGCCGCTTCCGGGACTTCCTGCGCGGCGTCGTCCACAACCAGGTGCTCGCGCGCTGGAAGCGGGCCCGGCGCCTGCGGCCGATGGAGCACATCGGCGAGCTGCCGCAGATCACCGAGCACGACACCCTGACCGTCGACCTCGTCGCCGAGGTGCTCGCCGCGCTCCGCCGCTGGCACGACCGCCAGCTCGACGCCGGAGAGACCGGGCTGCGGGCGGTGCACGTGCTCGCCGGGCGGCTGTTGCACGGGAAGTCCTACAAGGAGATCGCCGCGCGCGAGAAGCTCTCGACCGCCTCGGTCAAGCGCGCGCTGGTCGCCGCCCGGGACGAGATCGTCGGCGACCTGCTGCTGCACACCCTCGAGCTCGCCCCGGAGGCCAAGGCGGGCCTCGACTGGCCGCGCCTCGGCCGGGCCGCGCGCGAGGTGCTCAGCGACCCGCGCTGTCGCCTGCGGGCCGTCGCGGACATCGCCCAGCCCGCGGTGCGCGCGGCTCTCGATCGCTGGCTCGACGTCTACACCGAGGCCCTGAGCGGCTTCGCCGGGGGGGACCGGGCGGCGACCCGCGAGCTGCGCGACGAGCTCGAGCTGATCCTGGCCTGAGGAGGGTCGCGCCGGAGGACCGGTTCTGCGCGGCGGCGGCGTATCCGCCCCTGGAGATACACGGAGCCGGGCGATGGCATATCGAGGAAGAGGGGGGCAGGCGATGGCGGAACCGAAGAGCATCTGGCCGACGACCCAGGCGGAGCTGCTCGCCTCGACGAAGCTCCACGGCGGTCCGTCGAAGTACGTCCGCTACCGGCCGACCATCGCGATCGTGCTGCGCAAGAAGGGCATCCCCCACGACGATGTCGACGACCTGACCAGCGAGCTGTTGATCAAGCTCAACACCTCGGTGATCGAGAAGTACAAGCCGGCGCTCGGCCGCTTCCGCAGCTACTTCCGCCGCGTGATCGACAACCACTGCCTCGACTACTACCGCCAGCGCCAGCGCGAGCACCGGCTGCGGGAGCGGCTCGAAGCCGAGGCCCGGAGCGGGCCCGCCGAGGAGGCAGAGGACGAGCTCGAGCTGTTGATCGCCCGCGGCAGCGAGCTCTTCCAGCAGTTCCTCGTCGACCAGCCGGTCGCCCGGCAGCAGCAGCGCAACGCGGAGGCCCTGTACAAGTGGGTGGTCGAAGGCCAGCGCCAACGGGAGCTCGCGGACTACTTCTGCGTCAGCGACCGGCAGGTGCGGAAGATCCTCGGCCGCGCCGTCGAGGCGTTCGCCGCCTGGGTGCGCAACCGTTTCCATCCAGAAGACTACGCGGCCCTCGAGCGCCACGGCTCCGCCATCGCCGCCTGCGAGGAGCGCCTCGCCCGCTTCGTCGCCGCCCTGCCCGGCCCCGAGAGGGCGACCGGGGCGCAGCTGCTGCGCTGGATCGTCGACCGCAGCGACCCCGCCGAGCTCGCGCGCGAGGCGGGGGATCCCGGGCTGCCGGAGAAGCTCGACGGGCTGTGGCAGCGCTTCGTCGAGCACTGCCGCGCCGAGCGGGTCGAGGGGGCGTCGTTGCACCGGCTGTTCAGCCACATCTCGAAAGAGAAGCGCCGCACGCTGCTCGCCCTGCTCGGGGCGTGCCGGGAACAGGAGGACGGGGGACGGGAGTGAGGCTCACTCCTCTTCGAGGATCTCGACCAGCACCGGCACGAAGCGCTCCATCGAGGGGCGCATGCCCTCGCCGAAGACCAGCAGCAGCACCTCGCTGATCAGGGCCGCCGGCGACGACAGGGTCAGGCCCTGGCCGCCGCCCTTCTCGGCGATCGCGTTGAGCTCCATCACCGCGGAGAAGCCGGTCGACACGCAGTGCGTGGTCACCTTGCCCTGCTCGTGGGCCTGCTGCACGAGGTCCTCGGTGGCCGCCTGGTCGACCGCGTGGGGCGGGGCGTCGCCGAGCACGACGACGGTCTTGGTCGAGCGGCGCGCCCAGCCGAAGGCCGGGTCGAGGGCCGCGATCAGCGCCTTGTCGACGCCTTCGGGGATGTCGCCGCCGCCCTCGGCGCGCACGCCGGCGATCATCTCCCGGATCGCCCGCGGGTTGCTGCTGAGCGGCTCGTTCTTGCGCACGGCATCGTCGTAGGTGACGACGCCGACCCGGTAGTCCTCGACAACCTCGCCGAGCACGGTGACCAGGGTGGTCATGTTCGCCTTGGCGGCCTCGATCACGCTCTCCATCGAGCTGGTCTGGTCGAGGCACAGGGCGACGTCGAGGCCGAACTCGTTCAGCTCTTCGATCGCGGTGGTCGGATCGGGGATGCGGTCGCGCAGCTGGGTGCCGGCGTCGTAGCCTTCCTGCATCACCTGCGTGACCAGCTCGGGGTCGAAGCGCCGCTCGTCGAACACGACCGCGTCCATGTCGAGGGCGAGGGCCTCGCCCTCCTCGTTCTTGCGCAGCCAGGCCTTCCACTTGGTGCTCTTGCTGCCGAGGTCCTCGCCGACGATCTTCGTCAGCACCTCGCGGGCGACCCGGCGGTGGTAGTTGCGCTTGATCTTCAGCGCGTCGATCAAGAGCTCGACCAGCTCGACCCCGCCGCCCTTGCGCAGATCCTCGGCCGACTGCCGGGCGAGGCCGTGCAGGGCGAAGCCAACGACGTGGCCGAACTTCTTGTCCTCGAGGGCGCGGGCGAGCGGCAGGATCGCGCGCCGGTCCTGCATGTCGGCGAACTCGACGAGGATGATCGCCTTGCGCACCCAGATCTCGGTCGCGTCGTACTCGCCGACCATCTGCTCGATCTGCTCGCCCTGGTCGGCGTACTGACCGGCGCGGCGCAGGGCGTCGCGGATATCGTCTTTCTCGTCCGCCGCGAGGGGCAGGGCGAACAGCAGCAACAGGAACCAGGGGCGCATGACGGACCTCCGCGGAGTAGTGAATGTTCGGTCGAGCGAGGGCGTCTGGAGAGCCGAGAAAAGCATAGGGCGCCCACGCCCGTGATGCTAGACTCGAGCCCGAAGGAGGACCTTCCATGCGCACTCTCACCATCCTTCTTAGCCTGACCTGTCTGCTTTTCGGGCAGGACTATATCGTCGATCAGGTCGCCAACGGCTCGCCCGGCACCGGGCGCAGCGACGCGGGCGAGCTGCTCGACCAGCGGGTCTGGATCACGGCGGACAAGTTCAAGATCGCCGAGACCGGGGGCGAGCTCACGGCGAGCATCGTGCGCCTCGACACCGGCAAGCTCTACCTGCTCTACCCCGAGCACAAGCTGTACAAGGTCCGCGACATCGCGACCCTGACCGCGAAGTCCGAGCGCGCCGCCAAGCGCGCCTCGCTGCTGGCGAAGATCCTGGCGATGCCGATCGACGCGAGCGAGCAGGACGCGCTGCTCGCCGAGAACGGCCTGCGCCGCGACGGCTCGGTCGAGGCGCGCGTGGTCGCCACCGGCCGGCGCCGCGACATCGCGGGCTTCGCCACCCAGGAGAAGGAGCTGTACGAGAACGACATCCGCATCGCGACCCTGTGGCTCGCCGACCTGCCGCGGCCGGACGGCCTTTTCGGCGCCTACACCGCGATCAACTCCTTCTCCGACGAGGTCGAGGCCGCCCTCGCCGCCATCGACACCTTCCCCCTCGCGATGGAGATCCGCCTCGACACCGGCGACGCGCTCGCCTTCACCCTCGAGGCGGAAGCCAACGGCATCGTCCCCGGCGCGACGATCCCCGACGAGGTCTTCGATGTGCCCGCCGACTACGCCGAGATCGCCTGGGACGCGCCGCTGCCCGCCGACGAGCACACCTGCTTCGTCTGCGGCGGCCCGGTCCCGGCCGGCGAGCGCCACTGGGAAGACCGCCCGGACGTCTACCTGTGCGGCGGTCGGTGCAAGATCCAGTACATCAAGCAGCGGAAAGCCGAGGGCGACTGAGTGCGGAAGATCCTCGCGATCTTCGGCCCGACCGCCAGCGGCAAAGCGGCGGTCAGCGCGTGGCTGGCCGACGCCCTCGACGCCGAGCTGATCTCCCTCGACTCGATGAAGGTCTACCGCGGGCTCGACAAGGGCACCGCCAAGCCCTCCCCCGCCGAGCGCGCCCGCCACACCTGGCACCTGCTCGACATCCTCGACGCGACCGACCCCTTCGACGTCAAGAGCTACGTCGCGCGGGCCGACGCGGTGCTCGCCGACTGCGCGGCGCGGGGCCGGCGGGCCTTCTTCTCCGGCGGCACGGGGCTGTACCTCAAGGGGCTGACCGAAGGCATCTTCGAAGGACCCCCCGCCGACCACGCCTTCCGTGCTTCCTTGCGGGAAGCGGCCTCACGCGGCGAGAGCCTGCACGTGCGGCTGCGGGAGGTCGACCCGGCGGGGGCGGAGCGCATCCATCCCCACGACACCAAGCGGCTGATCCGCGCCCTCGAGGTGCAGCGCGCGACGGGACGCTCGATCCTCGAGCTGCGCAAGGAGTTCGGCAAGCTGCGCCCGGGGGTCCAGCGGCGCATCTTCGGCCTGGTGCGCGAGCGCGAGGACCTCGACGCCCGCATCGCCGCCCGGGTCGAACGCATGGTCAAGGCCGGGCTGGTCGCCGAGGCGCGGGCGCTGTTCTCCAGCGGCAAGGCCCTCGCCAGGGGACCTTCCCAGGCGATCGGCTACCACCAGCTGTTCGCGCACTTCCGGGGGGAGATCGCGACCGAGGCGGAGGCGATCGAGCGCATCGTCCGCGACACCCGGCGCTTCGCGCGCAAGCAGCGCACCTGGTTCAACAGCTTCCCCGACCTGGTGCCGGTGCCCGTCGGGCCGGACACGACGGCGGAGGAAGTCGGAGGGCGGATCCTCTTGGAGCTGGGTGGGTGGTTTGCGGGGTCGGCAGGCTTGTCTGCGGAAGCGGGAAGAGGGGACAAGAAAGGGGAGATATAAGGAAGGCACTCGCATCGCAGCCTCGAGGCGAGCCGCCTTCCTTTGTAGATGACGGGGACCTCTCTCTGGCGCTCCGGGACTTCAGCCCGCGGAGCGCGAGCTCAAGAGCGAGCGCTTCCTCGTAAGCGCTCTCGAGCAGACCTGGGCCACCAAGCGTCGATGGACCTCGATCGCTGCATCCACGAGGATTCCGCTGATCTCGTCTCCGTCACGTTGACCCCTCTTCTCTGCGCCTCTGCGCCTCTGCGCCTCTGCGTTGAAATCGAACGCTCCGCGACTACAACCCCGGACGAACCGTGATCCATAGCCAGTCACCTTGGGTTGCAAGCCGGGCGGGCGTTTGTCGATGCCCACCACGGAGCTGGGACACCTTCTTGCGGGGAGCCTTACTCAGGCGCTGTCAGGCCTCGAAGAATTCCTCCGGGTGATCCCGAATGTAGGCCTCCATCAGCCCCCGCGCACGGGGAAGCCGCCGGTAGAGCTGCCGGTCAAGGTCGTCGAACGAGAGGTCCTCCCCCTCGAGCGCCTCGATCCGCGCCTCGCGGTCGCCCAGGTCCGTACCGTCGGGAAACCTGTCGCAGGCCGCTTCGATGATGGCGGCGAGGTCGTCCGCACCGATCAGGCGGCAACCTGCGCTCGCCTCACAACACAGGACCCCCGTCGAGTTGTAGAAGTACTGATGGAAGCCGCCGTTGCAGACCTCCGAGGTCGTCCATTGGAACGCGAAGGCCGCGACCTGCCCCGGCGTGCAGTGGTCGAGCACGACCCGGAGAACCTCACGGTCGGCCGACAGGTCTGCGGCGATGAAGATGTGCCCGATCTCGCTCGCAGTGGGGTCTTCGTCTGCCCGCGGGATCAGCGAGCCGAACCGCAGAATCCGCGCCATCGCCAGCTGTTTGCCCGCCACGTACAGGGCGACCCGCACGGCACGGTTCTCTTCGGGGTCGGGAAGGTCGAGCCGTCGACGGACCGCGTCCAGCGACGCGATGAGGAGGTCGCGTGGCAGGTCTCCGGCCGCGCGCGTGAGCGTCTCGGCGGCGCGTCGCCGATCCGCTGGATCGGCAGCCGTCAGCGCCTTGAGCGGCGCGTACGAGCGAGGCGCAGGTCCCTCGTCGGGGGCCGGGGCTCCAGAGGTGTGGGACAGTTCGTTCATGCGACACCGCAGGTTACCTGACCCGCATCCTACGCGCGCCACCCAGCATCATGCACCCACTGAGCCCGGAGCTGTCCTGGGCAGGGACGGCGACGCCTGCCGCAGCTCGGCCTCGCCGTTTCGGTCCCGGCCTTGGATGGAGCCGCTCAGGCGGCGCGGTCCCGGGGCTCGGCCGGTTCCGCCAGCTCGGCCGGTTCCGCGGGCACCGCCAGCTCGCCCGGCCCGCGCTCCGGCTCGGCTTCGATCCACTCCTCCTCGACGGCCTCCCCGGCTGGGAATGGACCGGGACGGGCTTGTCAGGGATCCGGACAGGTCGCCGGAGTCTTTTGAAAATATCTTTCATGTTCCTGTCAGATCCCAACCGCGCCCGGCACTTCCCCCATGGACGCAGTGGAGGAAGAACATGCGCAGGTGGACAAGGCTTCTGGCGGTCGTGGTGCTCACGGCCTTCGCGGCATCGTGCAGCTCGGGAGGATCGTCCGGCGGAGCGCCGGCCAGCAGCGGGGGCAGCTCGGGGAATTCCGGCAACGCAGGCAACACCGGCAACCAGGGCAACGCAGGCAACACCGGCAACGCAGGCAACACCGGCAACCAGGGCAACGCCGGCAACGCCGGCAACGCCGGCAACGCCGGCAACGCCGGCAACACCGGCAACACCGGCAACACCGGCAACCAGGGCAACGCAGGGAACTCCGGCAACTCCGGCAACACCGGCAACACCGGCACGCCCGGCCAGCTCGCCCATCCCGTCCTGTTCGTCACCCAGGTCCCGATCCCGGCGGACTTCGCGACGATCGGCTCGACCTTCGCGAACCACGAGGGCAGCATCGCCTCCGCCGGGCGCGGCGGCGACCTGTACATCCGCTACCCGGACGGCAGCCTGCGCAACCTGACCGCCGAGGCCGGCTACGGGGAGGTCGGGCTGCAGGGCGCCGGCGCGATCGCTGTCCGCGATCCGCACGTGCACTGGGACGGCGCGAAGGCGCTGTTCAGCATGGTGATCGGCGCGCCCGCCCAGTACCAGTACGAGGACTACTTCTGGCAGCTGTACGAGGTCAGCGGGCTCGGCCAGAACGAGAGCGTGACGATCACCAAGGTCCCGCAGCAGCCGACGGACGCGAACAACGTCGCGCCGATCTACACGACCGACGACCAGATCATCTTCGTCAGCGACCGCTCCCGCACCGGCGAGGCCCACCTCTACCCCCAGCTCGATGAGTACGAGACCACGCCGACCAACAGCGGCCTGTGGAAGCTCGACCCGGTCGGCGGCGCCCTCGCGCTGCTCGACCACTCGCCCTCCGGCGACTTTACCCCGCTCGTCGACAGCTTCGGCCGCGTGGTCTTCACCCGCTGGGACCACCTGCAGCGCGATCAGCAGGCCGATGCCGACGACGGGGGTGGCAACTACGGAACCTTCGACTTCAGCGACGAGAGTCTGACCGCGACGACGAGCGGCCAGCGGCTGGAGGTCTTTCCGGAGCCGCGCAGCCAGCGCGGCGACCTGCTGGCGGGCACCAACCTGCACGGCAACAACGTCAACCACTTCTTCCCCTGGGAGATGGACGAGAACGGCGAGCAGCTCGAGACCCTCAACCACATCGGCCGCCAGGAGCTGCACACCTTCATCCCCCGCACCTTCACCGACGACCCCAACCTCGAGGAGCTCAACCCCGCCGGGCGCGCCAACCCGAACCCCCTGCGCAACATGTTCCACATCGTCGAGCACCCGACCCAGCCCGGCTGGTACTACGGCGTCGATGCGCCGGAGTTCGGCACCCACACCGGCGGTCAGGCCGTGCGCCTGTACGGCGCCCCGAGCGTCGCCGCCGACGCCCTGGTCGTCGAGTACCTCAGCCACCCGGACACCCGCAACCCGAGCGACACGCCGAGCACGGACCACAGCGGCCTGTTCCGGCGCATCGTGCCCCTGAGCGGCGGCGAGCTGCTCGCCGTGCACACCAGTGAGACCCGGGCGGACAACAACGAGGGCAGCCGCGCCTTCCCCGAGTCGCGCTACGACTTCCGCCTGACGCTGCTCGCCGCCGGTCCGAACGGCTACCTCGAGCCGACGGGCCTGTTGACCGCAGGGATCACCAAGCAGGTCAGCTACTACGACCCCGACGTGCTGGTCACGACCGACGGCAGCCTGTGGGAGCTCTCGCCGGTCGAGGTGCGCGTCCGCACCCGCCCCACGCCGCGCACCAGCAGCCTGCCCCAGCCCGAGGCGGACGTCTTCAGCGAGGAGGGCGTGTCCCTCGCCGCCCTGAAGGCCTACCTGGTCCAGAACGACCTCGCCCTGATCGTCAGCCGCGACGTGACCAACCGCGACGACGGCGACCGCCAGCAGCCCTTCAACCTGCGCGTGCCCGGCGGCGTGTCGAGCATCCCGGAGCCCGGCACGGTCTACGACCTCGGCTTCCTGCAGATCGTCCAGGGCGATCAGGTGCGCGGCATCGGCGGCACCAGCAGCCCGCGTCCGGGCCGGCGCGTGCTCGCCCGCTTCCTGCACGACCCGGCCGCGACCGCCGCGAACCCGCCGCTGGTCGGAGCGCCCGAGGGCAGCGTGGCGGTCGCCCCGGACGGCTCCGTCGCCGCCTTCGTCCCGGCCCGCCGGGCCCTCGCCTGGCAGCTGACCGATCCGACCGGGACGCCGGTGGTGCGCGAGCGGGTGTGGGTGACCTTCCAGCCCGGCGAGGTCCGGGTGTGCGCCTCCTGCCATGGCGTCAACAGCAGCGACCAGCTCGGCGGCGGGACCCCGACGAACAAGCCCGAGGCGCTGCGCTTCCTGCTCCAGCGCTTCTCCTCGGTGCTGGCGCCCCAGGTGCCCTGAGGGCGACGCCTGCCGCCAGCCCCGCCCGTCGCGCGCCAGACGGACGAGGCTCAGGGCTGGTCGGACCCGTCCGCGGCCGCTCCCTCCTCATCCTCCTCGTCCTCCCCGCTCCCGAAGTTGATCCAGCGGCCGCGGCCGAGCCGCGCGATCTCCTCCGGCAGGCGCAGGTCGGCTTCCCCGATGCCGATCACGTGCACGATCGCCTTGCGGAACAGGTTGAGGCGGGAGAGCTCGACGAGCAGCGGGTCGGTCTGCGTGTAGGGACCGTACACGTAGCGCAGCGCCTGCGTGCGCTCGGGGATCCAGGCCCGGTCGTACTGGATCTTGCGCCGCGTGCCGGTCTCGGGGTCGACGGTCTCCCCCTCGTAGGCCTCCCGCCAGTAGCCGCCGATGGTCATCACGGGCGACTCCCCGCCGTGGCCGTCACGGGTCGGCTTGCCGTCGGACAACAGGTAGATCGCATCGACTCCGCGCAGGAGCGCCTTGTCGTCGGTGAACAGCCGGGTCCCCGGCGGCGCCGTGCCCTTCGAGCCGAGCCGGAAGGCGAGCTCGAAGGCCGCGAGCAGGTTGGTCTGGCCGCGCAGGGTGCCGTGCGGCCGGTAGTCGCTCTCCGGCCCGGCCTCGATCGCGTCGAGGGCGAGGGCGATCGCGCGGCGCTGCTTCTCGCCCGCCGCGACGAACACCGGCGTCTCGTCGAGCGTGCGCGCCTCGTCACCGAACAGGATCACCGCGATCTCCCGCTCGTCGTCCATCCCGGCGAGGGTGGAGCGCAGGTGCTCGCGGGCGGCGTCGAAGCGGGTCTCGACCCCCTCCCAGTCGACCCGGAGGGGATCGCCGCGCTCGCGCGTCGACGAGGCGTCGAGGGCGCGCGGTCCGAACAGCTCCTCCAGGGCGGCCTTCTCCGCGTCGGTCAGGGGGTTGAGCATCGAGTCCGAGGCGTCGAGCAGGAAGGCGATGCGGGTCCCGGTGGTCTCGATGCCCATGAAGCGGACGACCGTCCCCTCGTCGGGGTTCCGCTCCGGCACCCGCGCGTCCTGCAGGGCCAGGCGCCAGCTCTCCGCCTCCCGGTAGGCCCGCGGCGCATCGAGGGCGTGCTGCAGGGCGAGCCGCGCGTGGCGCGCGGTGCGCGGGAGGGTCTTCTTGTTCTCGAGCACCGCGATCATGCCCTCGCCGAGGGCGCGGGCGCGGTCGCGCTCGGCGTCGCTGAAGACGTGCCCGGTGTCCTCGACCAGGCGGGCCCGGACGGCGTCGGCGGCGGCCCACAGGCTCGCTTCCTGCAGCCAGACCCGCTCCTCCTTCTTGCGCGGCGTCTCCGCGAGCAGTCCGGGCAGGCGCTCGAGCAGGCGCGGGTCGCCGTGCTCCGCCATCGCCGTCAGGGCGGCGACCCGCCGCAGCACGCTGCGGTCGCCGTCGAGGGCCTCCAGCAGCGCCCCCTCCTGGCGGTGGCGGCTCAGGATGCAGAAGGCGTTGAAGGCCGCCCAGGCGTGGACGTCCTTCCGGGTCTCCTTGGCGGCGAAGTCCTCGATGGTCTCGAGCTCGTCTTCGTCGGGAACCCGCGCCTGCTGGGCGGAGCGGAAACCGAGCGCGCGGCACAGGGGGTCGTAGCGCCAGCGCACCGTCGCGACCGCGAGGTCCTGCAGCCAGGGATCCCGGCGCGGGGGATCGTCGTACAGCTCGAGCAGGTTCTCGAGCACCTCCTCGTCGTCGAGCTGCCCGTACCGCCGCAGCGCGTTCATGTCCCACAACAGCGAGCTCGACTCGGCGATGCGCGCGAAGTCCTCGCGCGCCTTCTCGGCCGGGTCCACCTGCTGGGCGGACAGGGTGGAGGCGAAGAGGATCGCGAAAATCCAACGGCGGGGACGGAACATCGGCGCTCCTGCGGGCAGGGACAAAGGCAGGATTGTACTTGCCCCGGGAGGTCGACGGAAGGCAGGGTCCGGAGCGCAGGCGCCGAGCACGATCGGCCAGGTGTTCTCGGCCCGCGCGGGGCGGTCGAGCAGGAGCAGATTGAGGATCGCGTGGCCGGGGGTGTTCATGGCCCGCGGGAGAGCAAGCCCCGTGCCGGCCTCGCGGCAAGGATGGCGCGCTCGTCGCGCCCCTCCCGGGTGTCGCGTCGACCCGACAATGTCCCGCGTTCCCGACGGTCCGGACCCCGGGCTGCTCTCCCCTGCCGCCGCCGCGGACCACCGCACGGGGCTTGCGCTGCCCGGGGCGGGTCCGCATCCTCAGGGACACGGAGGGGCCGATGGATCAGGACGCGCTGCGCAAGACCTGGGAACGCTGCTACGGCGTCGACGATCTCGACAGCCTCGACCCCGGCACCACCTTCGACCCCGGCCGCGCCGAGGCGACCGCGCCCGGCACCCTGCCCGCCTTCGAGGTCTCGCTCAGCGACGGGATCGAGACCCTGCCCGGCGACGAGGCGCCGCCCGCGACCGCCGTCGGCGCGCCCCGCTACACCCTCGAGGAGGTCGTCGGCCGCGGCGGCATGGGGATCGTCTACCGCGCGCAGCAGAACGCGCTGCAGCGCGCGATCGCCGTCAAGCGCGTCCACCCGCTCAAGGCCGACGCGCGCCTGCGGGCGAAGTTCCTCGCCGAGGCGCGGGTCACCGGCCTGCTCGACCACCCGAACATCGTGCCGGTCTACGACCTCGGCCTCGACGCCGACGGCGAGCCGCTGCTCGCGATGAAGCTGGTCGGCGGCCTGGACTGGAAGTCCCTGCTCGCGCCCCGCACGGACGAGGCCCGCGCGCGCGCCGCCCGCCTCGAGCTGCTCGACCACCTGCGCATCCTGTGCGACGTCGCCAACGCGATCGCCTTCGCCCACACCCGCGGGGTTCTGCACCTCGACCTCAAGCCCTCCAACGTGATGGTCGGCGAGTTCGGCGAAGTGCTGGTGATGGACTGGGGCATCGCCTGCGCCTGGGGAGAGAGCCAGCCCCACCTGCCCCACTGCGCCCGCATCGCCAACCCCTGCGGCACCCCGAGCTACATGGCACCCGAGCTCGCGGCGGGCGACGGTTCGCGGATCGGGCCCCGCACGGACGTCTACCTGCTCGGGGGGATGCTGTACGAGCTGCTCGAGGGCAGGCCGCCGCACCGCGGCAGGACCTTCTTCGAGACCCTGATGGCCGCGGCCCGGGCAAAGCCCTGCAGCTACGGTCCGCGCACCCCCGCCGGTCTACGCGCGGTGTGCGAGCGCGCGCTGGCGAAGGATCCCGACGACCGTTTTCCCGACGTCCCGTCTTTCCGCGAAGCCGTCCAGGACTGGCTGCGCCACCACGAGAGCAACGAGATCGCCGAGCGCGCCGAGCGCCGCCTCCAGGCTTGCGAGTCCCGCCTGCTCGAGGTCGATCCGCAGCGCGCGCGCCCGACGCCCGAGACCAGCCAGGCGCTGTACGCCGACTTCGCGGCCGCGGTGGTCGGCTTCGAGCAGGCGCGGCTGTTGTGGGAGGAGAACCCGCTCGCCCGCGCCGGCGAGCAGCGCGCCCGGCGCGGCTACGCCCGGGCGGCGCTGGCCTGCGGCGACCTGGTGCTCGCGCGGGCCCAGATCGCCGGCCTCGCCGCCGACGACCCCGAGGCCGCGCCGCTACAGAGCGCGGTCGCGGACCGGGAACGCAAGCGGGCGCGCGCCCGTCGCAGCTCCCGCCGCCTGCGCTGGGGCCTGGGGGCGCTGACCGCGGCGCTCGTGCTCGTGCTCGCGGTCGGGCTCAGCCTCGTCGACGGCGCGCGCGCGACCGCCGAGCGCGAACGGGCGGTCGCGAACCTGCAGCGCGCCGAGGCCGACAGCCTGCGGGCCGTCGCCGAGCGCAACCTACGCTTCGCCGACCAGCGCGAGCAGGTCGCGCGCTCGACCCTGAACGGGCTGATCTTCTCGGTCGACCGGCGCCTGCGCGACCTGCCCGGCCCGGCCAGCCGGGCGCTGCGGGAGGAGCTGCTCGAGAGCGCCTTCGCCGGGCTGGACGCCCTGCGGGCGAGCGATGTCGCGGAGGACTCGCTGTCGCTGACCGCCGCGGGCGCCTTCGTGCAGCTCGGCGACCTGCGCCAGATCCAGGGCCACGCCGCCGAAGCCCTCGCCCACTACCGGCGGGCCCTCGCCATCCACGCCGAGGCCCGGGCCGGGGTCGGACCGGCCGAGCGCAGCGACCACATCATCATCCTGAACAAGGTCGGCCGCATGGCCCGCGAGGTCGGTGACCTCGCTCTGGCCCGCCGCGCCCTCGAGGAAGGGCTCGAACGCGCCCGAGCCTGGTGGGAGGCGGACCCGGAGGACGATGACGCCGGGGCCCAGGTCGCCGCCGGCCTGTCCCTGATCGCCTGGCTGGACGCGGCGGCGGGCGACCTGGCGCGCCAGGAACAGCGCGGCCTCGAGGCGGTCGCGATCCTGCGCGAGCTGTGCGCGCGACGGCCCGCGCACGACGGCATCCGCGAGCAGCTCGCCGACCAGCTGGCCGCGCTCGGCCGCATCGCCCTGGCCAGGGGCGAGCCGACCCAGGCCATCGCCCGCTTCGAGGAAGCGCGCACCGCCTACGGGGAGATCTCCAGGCTGTCCCGGGGGCTGCAGCGCGACGTCCGGCTGCTGACCGTCGACCTCGCCCAGGCCCGCGGCGCCCTCGGCGATGCGAGCGGGGCGACCCGCGCCTACGAGGAGGTCCGCGACCTGCTGCGCGCGCAGCTGCTCAGCGACCCCGGCGACCCGGACCTGCGCTTCGACCTCGCCATCTGCCTCGCGAACCTCGGCCAGAGCCGGCGCCTGAGCGCGGACTTCGCGGGAGCGCTCGCCGAGCTCGGCGAGGCCCGCGACGAGCTCGCCCGCGGCGCCGCGCTGTATCCGGGGCATCCGCGCTGGGGCTCGCAGCAGGCGGCGGTCGAGCGCGACATCGCGCGGGTGTTGATCGAGCAGGGCGCGTTGGCCGAGGCGGACGAGACCCTGCGCGCGAGCATCGCCACCCTGACCGGGTTCGCCGAGCGCTTCCCGGAGGAGGTCGGCTACCGCGAGTCCCTCAGCCGCGCGCAGCTGAGCCTCGCCGAGGTGTCGCGTCTGCGCGGGCGGCCCGACGAGGCCCTCGCCCTCACCCGGGAGTCGGTCGCGCTGCGCCGCGCCCTGCTCGAGCGACAGCCCGACCATCCCGAAGCCCAGGAGAACCTCACCAAGGCGCTGAGCGACCTCGGCCACCTCGAACTGCTGCACGGGAACGACAGCGCCGCGCGGGCTGCCTACGAGGAACAGCTCGCCCTGGCCCGGGCGCTGTGCGAGGCCAACCCCGCCGATCCGGACCGGCGCCAGACCCTGGCGATCTCCCTCGGCAGCATCGCCTCCCTGCGTCGCGGCTCCGGTGACGGCGAAGGCGCCCGGTCCGCGGCCCTCGAAAGCCTCGAATTGTTCCGCAGCATCGTCGCCCTGCCCGGCGCCAACGTCGAAGACCAGCGCAACGTCGCGGTCGCCCTCGGCTTCCTCGCCGACGACCAGGAGACGGCCGGCGAGCTCGAGGCCGCGCGCGCCTCCCTGCACGACGCCCGCGCCCTCCAGGCCGAGCTGCTCGCCGCCTTCCCGGACAGCGTCGGGATCCGGCGCAGCCTGGCGAACACCATCGCGCGGCTCGGCCAGCTCCACGAGACGCTCGCGCAGCCGACCGAGGCCCTCGCGCTCTACGCGGAGTCCTGGGAGCACATCAACCTGCTCGTCGAGGCGGGCCAGACCTCGAGCCTGCAGTCCCTCGCCTTCGTCGCCCAGCGCTCGGGCCAGATCCTGCTCGAGGCGGGCGACCGTGCGGCCGCGCTCGCGTGCTTCGAGCAGGCGGTCGAGGCAAGCGCGGCCCTGGCCGCGGTCGATCCGCGCTTCGTCGTCCAGCACGAGCAGATGGCCGCCTGGCTGGAGTGGTTGAGGCGGGAGGAATAGCGCCGTCGGTGAGCCACCCGGTCACGGCTGGCTGAGGCCCTACATGGACGAAGCAGGCTATGGGACAGCAGATCTCCCGAAACCAGCCCTTGATCAACGCCCTGCTGGGCTCTACCTCTGGTGTCGCCGCAAGCGGCAACGGTGTCAAGCCGTACAAGAGCTCGCTGCCAAGCCAGGGAAGAGGCCGTTACTGACCTCCGCATACGTCCTGACCCGGAGGGGCGTCGGTTCCCGGCCAACGACGGGAGGGGGTGAACCCCTCCCCTACCTCGGTGTGTACGTTGTGTGCGGGGTAGGGGCGGGGTTTACCCCCGCCCGCCGGACCGGAACAGAACCAGATCCACTGAAACAGAGCGTCGCCTCAAAGCCGAGCCCACCCCTCATTTCTGCTCCTGACTATTGACTACTGTTTCTTTGCGTCGTGGTACATGGCAAATGCGGCACGGGGTACTAGCCTGAGCCTGCCCTGCCCGAAGCGCCAGACCGTCATAGTCGCCAGCGGGGACGCGAGACTGAGACTTACGTGATCTAGCAATTCTTGGTGGTGACTCACTGACGTAATTCTTGCGCATCAACGCCTCGAAATCGCCGGAGTAAGTCGGCCTCTTCGGCAGCGAAGAAAGCCACACTCTTCCAATGAGCGTGACAGCACATGTCGGCCGATCGACGCTTGCTCTGACCGGCTGACCCCCTCTGCGGGCGGGGGTAGACCCCGCCCCTACGTTGAGATACACACCGCAGCATCGAATATTCGCGCAGTACTGCTGTGTACCCCCCGCTCACGCCGGCGCGAGCGCACGCAAGCCCGCGATGTGCTTCCGCAGGCAGGCCTCCAGTGCGGCGACGCTCGCCTCGTCGGAGTGGCTGCCGAGCGAGATGCGCACCACGCTCTTGGCGTCGCGCGGCGTCAGCCCGATCGCGAGCATCACCGCCGACGGCTTCGGCTCGCCGGTGCTGCAGGCCGAGCCGGAGGAGATGCCGAAGCCCTCGAAGCTCAGCCGGTCGATCAACGCGCTCGCGCTGACCCGCGGCACCAGCAGCGCCGAGATGTGTGGCAGGCGCTCGCCGCCGGCGCCGACGGCCCGCACGCCGTCGAGCTCCGCCATGCGCCGCTCGAAGCCGTCCCGGAGGGCGGCGAGGCGCGCGTTCTCGGCCTCGCGCGCCGCGAGCATCTTCTCGAGGGCGCGGACCATGCCGACGATGCGCGGCGTGTCCTCGGTGCCGGGGCGGAGCCCGAACTGGTGGCCGCCGCCGACCAGCACCGGCTCGAGCGCCGGCTCGCCGCGCAGGGCGAGGGCGCCGACGCCCTTCGGCCCGTAGAACTTGTGGGCGGACAGGGCCGCCGCGTCGAGGCCAAGGGCCGCCAGGGACAGCGGCACCTTGCCGGCGGACTGGATCGCGTCGGTGTGCACCCAGGCCCCGGCCGCGCCGGCGAGGCGCGCGATCTCGGCGAGGGGCTGCACCGCCCCCATCTCGTTGTTCGCGGCCATCACCGAGACCAGCGCGGTCGGCTCCGCCAGCGCCTCCTCGAGCGCGTCCAGGCGCACTTGTCCCTGGGCGTCGACCGGCAGCTCGCGCAGCTTGCGCCCGTCCCTGCGCGCGCGCTTCCGGGCGGCCCGGGTCACCGCCTTGTGCTCGAGCGCGGAGATCAGGAGCTGGCCCTCCCCGAGGGGCGTGCCGAGGATGGCGAGGTTGTCGGCCTCGGTGCCGGTGCCCGTGAACACGACCCGGTCGGCGTCGAGCAGGGCGGCGAGGCGGGCGCGCTCCTCTTCCACCCGCTCGCTGGCGCGCCGGCCGAAGACGTGGGGGCTCGAGGTGTTGGCGAACAGGGCGCGCTCGGTCTCGAGCACGAGCGCCGCCACCTCCTCGTCGATCGGCGTGGTCGCGGCGTAGTCGCAGTAGCGCGCGAGGGCGTCCATCATTCCTCCTTGCCTGCCTCCGCCGGATCGGCGGGCGGGGCGGGAGCGGGCAGCTCCTTGACGTGCAGGTCCCGCTGCGGGAACGGGATCTCGATGTTGTGGTTGCGGAACGAGGCGTCGACGGCGAAGCGCAGGTCGGACCCGATGCGCGGTACGGCGTGCAGGTCGCGGGTCCAGACGTGGAGCCGGAAGTCGAGGGAGCTCTCGCCGAAGTCCTGGAACAGCACCTCCGGGGCCGGCTTCTTCAGCGTCAGGCCGTGGTCGCTCGCGACCTTGAGCAGCAGCTTGCGCACCAGCGAGACGTCGCTGCCGTAGGCGACGCCGACGTCGATCGCGATGCGGGTGCGCACGTCGCGGTGGCTCCAGTTGATCACCTTGTCCGAGATCAGGTCGGAGTTCGGGATGATCACCGAGATGTTGTCGCGGGTGCGGAGGGTGGTCGAGCGCGTCCGGATGCGGTGCACGAAGCCGGTCGTGTCGTCGACCTCGATCAGGTCGTTGATCGCGACGGGCTTCTCCATCAGCAGGATCAGGCCGCTGAAGAAGTTGTTCAGGATGTTCTGCAGCCCGAAGCCGAGGCCGAGGCCGAGCGCCCCCGCCATCCACTTCAGGAGCTCGAGGTCGAAGCCGAGCCGCTGCGACGTCAGGTACACCCCGAACACGACCGCGGCCGCGAACACCCCGGTGCCGATGCTCTCCCGGGTCGAGATCTCGAGCTCGGTGCGGCCGAGCAGGAAGCGCAGCACCACCTCGCGGGACAGGCGAGCGAGGAACAGGAACAGGAACAGGGTCAGGGTCGCGTAGCAGACGTCGAGCAGCTGGATGCCCGGGATCGCGATCTGGTCGGGGCCGCCGGCGGTGCCCGGGATGATCTCGAAGGTCAAGAGCTCGCGAAAGCTCTGCCAGTCGACCTGCAGGCTGAGCACCGCCGACACCGTCAGGCCGAAGAACAGCGCGATCTGCAGCAGCTGGTTGAAGCTGTCGCCGAGCGCTCGCACCCGGGCGCGCGCCTCGGCCTTGCTCTCGTCCTCGACCTCCCGGGTCAGCCGGGTCTCGAGCCAGCCGCGCAGGGGCTTGCTGCTGAACCAGGTCGCCGCCCGGGAGAGCACGAGGTAGACGGTCAGCACGCCGATGACGATCACCGTGCTGCGCGCGATCGAGTTGAACAGGTTGAGGTAGCCGACGGTCCAGATCGCGAGCAGCGCGAGCAGGTAGGTCGCGAGCACCGGGTACAGCGCCCGGCTGACCCGGCTGACGGCCTTGCCGATCGCCGAGTCGGCGCGGGGGAACAGCGCCATCAGCGACTCGCGGCGCAACAGCAGCGCCCCGCAGGTCACGAGCACGCCCGCCTTGCAGGCGCTCTCGCAGATGATCAGAAGCTCCCGCGGCAGCCCCGCCCGGCCGGCGACGTACACCGCCGGCCCGAAGATCGTCGCGATCCAGTTCGTGATCCGCAGCCAGAAGTACAGGTAGCGGGCGTGGGTGCGCGGCATCTCGAGCAGGCCGCTCTCCGCGAAGCCCGGGTCGAACAGCTCGACGAGCAGCGCCGCGACCAGCAGGTGGCCGACCAGCCCGACCAGCCCGATGCCGAGCAGCCGCCAGGCCTCGAGCGGTCCGCCGTACATCGCGAACACCAGGCAGCTGGCGAGGATCAAGGCGGCGGGCAGGAAGGCGAACTCGAGGATGCGCAGGAGCAGCCGGACGAACCCGGTCGCGCTCGGCGACAGCCGCACCAGCCGGCGCGCCGCGCGGGCCTGCTCGATGGCGACCGCCTCGGTGCGGCGCCGGGTGCGAACCGAGCCGTGGGACTCCACTACACGAACTTCTCCGCGGCCTCGTTCGGCCGGCCCTTGACCGCCGCGATGCTGCGCTCGACGGCCGAGGCCGCGGCGCGGATCTCTTCCTCCCCGCCGCCGAGGAAGACGCGGCCGAAGGCGCCGAAGCCGTAGATCTCGAGGACCTCGATCGGGCTGTGCTTCTCGGCCTCGTTGGCGACGAAGTAGGCGTATCCGGCGGGATGCACCTCGATGACGAGCAGGGTCTGGTCGGTCAGCAGCATCTGCCCGTGGCGCATGCGGTTGATCAGCATCGCGTGGTGGGCGTCGACGCCGGTGATGTTCTGCTGGGTGAGGATGCGGGGTGTCAGCCGGCCCTCTTCCCCGCAGCCGAGGAAGTCGAGGGCGGCGTCGCCGGCGGCGCGGATGTTGCCGTGGCTGTCGTCATGCACCTCGAGCACCCCGTAGGCGCGCTCGACGATCTGCATGCCGGGGACGACCCCGGTCGCCTTGAGGACGCGGTCGGTCAGGCCGTTGATCGCGATGCCCGGCGCGATCTCGAGGTACAGGGAGGCCTGCCCTTCGCGCGGCAGGAAGCCCTGGCACACGGTGCCGAGGAAGGAGGCGACCTGCGGCTGCAGCACGTCGAGATAGGTGAAGGTTCGCAGTTCCATGGCGTCCCTTTGCGGTGTGTGGGTTCCGCAAGGTACCACGGAAGCGCCGGGGCGAAAAGGGAGATGGAACCGTCGGGCGAAAAGCGGGGAATGTCCCCCGCGGGGGATCGATCAGGATCCCGCGGACGAGCGCCTCTCCGACGACCGCGCACCCGCTTCGGTGGTCGTGACCAGCTGCCCCGGCTCCACGCGCCCTCTACGCAAGTCTCTTTACCGTAAATCATCCGCCACCGGGACCCCGATCGAGCGCCATCTGTCGCCTTGTCTGCCGACGAACGGCCCCACGGCCGCGGGTCCGCGAGGTGCCCCGCGGGCGCCTTCCCGGGCGG
>JAUIEM010000142.1 GCA_030428695.1 bacterium | reverse complement strand
CCCGTTCGGCACCGACTGCAACGATCTGCCCCTCGGCCAGATCTCGATCATGGGCGAACAAAACCTCCGCCAGCACGGTCGGCGAGCCCGTCCGGAAGCGCGCGGGAAGCGGGCGCTCCGGCAGCTCGAAGTCGACCGCGGGCAGCGCGCTCACCCGCGCGAGCGCTTCGAGGGCGGCCTTCCGGTCGGCCCGCTTCTTCTCCTCGAGCTCGGCCTGCATCTCCGGAAACAGGGTGAACACGATCTTCGGCAGCGACAGCACACAACAGGACAGGAGCATCAGCCCCAGGCAGCCGAAGGCGAGGAGCTTTCCGCCCCCGGACTTCTTCGGGGAGGTACCAGTCGGACGCGGCGGGCCGTAGCCTCCGGCCTCGGGCCGCAGGACGGGAAGGGCAGGGGGAAGCTCCTCGGCGGAGTCCTCGGGCAGGGCATCCGCGAGGGCGTCCACCGCAGCCAGCGGGAGCCAGTCGGACATACCCTCCTTCCACACCCTGGTCCCGGGCCGGAGCTTGCCGGCCGCGGCGGCCTTGCGCACCGCCGCCGTGGAGTAGGGTCCCTTCTGCCTGCCTTTGCTGCCGACGTACCAGATCTTCTCCGTCATCGGGGTATCCTCCGGGTGTTGTCACACCGCACGTGGGGAAGTGTCTGAGAGTTCGAGCAGCGAACAGGCCGAAGGGGAACACCAGATTGTCGCGCCGTGGGGAGGTCGCGGGCGGTCCCCTCCTGCGGTAGTATCGAGGCAGGAGGGACGACATGGCCTGGCTCGAGATCCTCAACGGCCCGCTCCGCGGTCAGGTGTTCGCGCTCACCGGCGACGGCCCCTGGCGGATCGGTTCCGCCGCAGACTGCGAGCTGGTGTTGAGCGGGCCGGGCGTCGAGGACCAGCACGCGCGGTTGGCCTGCGACGGCCAGACGTATCAGCTCGAGCCGGAGGCCGGCTGTCACCTCGACGGCGAATGGTGCGCGGACGCGGCCCCGCTCGGCGATCAGGCCATCGTCGAGCTCGGCGCGACCCTGTGTCGCTTCCGGCTCTCCCGCGCCGGTGGAGGGCTCGGGCTGTCCCCCGCCCAGCTGTACGCGATGGCGACCGACGAGGTGTGCCGGGACGGACGCGTCGAGCGCTGGGAGCAGGACGTGCTGACCCGGCTCGCCCACTCCCTGGCCCTCGACGAGGAGCGTGCCCGCGCGCTCCTCGAGCGGTCGATGCGCCGCTACGAACGGCGCGAGCTCGGCGTGGAGCGCCGCTTCGACCCGCGCGCGCTCTACCTGCGGGCCCAGGCGAGCGCGCTGCATCCGCCGACGGAGGAGGGCTCCCGCCTGCTGCGGGCGCTGGTGCCGCTGTTCGAGCTGCGCCCGGCCGAAGCCCATCGTGCCGACGACGAGGTCGAGCAGGACGGCTGGCGCGAGGCGGAGGACCGGCTCGTCGTGCAGCTGCAGCCCCATCCCGGCACGGTCAGCTTCGTGCGCGGCGTGTCGTGGCGCAGGCACCCGGTCGAGCAGCTGCCCCTGACCGTCGCCTGGGACTTCCAGACCGGCACGCCGCTCCTGCGCTACCAGGTCGATCGCTCGGAGGGCATGCGACGGATCGTCGCCTACGGGCACGGCGACGCGATCAAGGCCGTGCACCTGCGGGTGATGGGGCCGCGGTCACATGCCCAGCCCAGCCGCCAGGAGATGATCGGCTTGCTGGGGAAGCTGCCGGAGGCGGGCCGGAGCCGCATCCGACGGCTCGCGGTCAGCGACGGCCCCGATCCCAACGAGACCTTCTGGATGGTCAAGTTCGGGCGCGGAGAGACGCTCTGGAGCCTCAACCGCGAGATGCTCATCCTGCACCGACCGCGGGGCGGCTTCCCCGCTCCCGAGCTCCTGCTCGCGGAGCTCGACGCCGCCTGGCCGCTGCTCGAGACCGCGGGGCCCTTCGAGTCGCGGCGCATGCTGCGCCCGCCCCGGCAGCCCTGACATGGGCACGCACGACTACGCGGCCGATCCGCGCAACGCCTCGGTCCTGGTGTCCGTCAACGGCGCGCTGGTGCCGCGCGCCGAGGCACGGGTGTCGGTGTTCGACAGCGGGTTCCTGCTCGGCGACGGCATCTGGGAGAGCTTCCGCCTGCACCGCGGGTGTCTGGTCTTCCTCGACGAGCACCTCGACCGGCTGGTCCAGGGCGCGCGCGCTCTCGACCTCGAGCTAGGCCGCAGCAGGGCCGAGCTGACCGCCGAGCTCTACCGCACGGTCGAGGCCAACGGCATGCGCGACGGCGTGCACCTGCGGCTGATCGTGACGCGCGGGATCCGGTCGACCCCGTACCAGTCCCCGGCCGTCGTCGTCTCGCCGCCGACGATCGTGATCATCCCCGAGCACAAGCGCGTGCCGGAAGAGACCCGACGCGCGGGCCTGAAGCTCTACACCGTCGCCGGCCGTCGTGGTCGCCCCGACGTGCGCGATCCGCGCATCATGAGCCTGAGCAAGATCGTCTGCGTGCAGGCCTGCATCCAGGCGGCCCGGGCGGGCGCGGACGAGGCGCTGATGCTCGACCCACACGGCTTCGTCGCCACCTGCAACTCGACGAACTTCTTCATCGTGCGCAGGGGCGAGGTGTGGACCTCGACGACCCGCTACTGCCTGGCCGGCATCACCCGCAAGAAGGTGCTCGAGCTCTGCGCGCAGAGCGACATCCCCCACCGGGAGAAGGACTTCAGCCTGGTCGACGTGTACGACGCCGACGAGGCCTTCGTGACCGGCAGCATGTCCGGCGTGCTGCCGGTCGCCTCGGTCGACGGGCGCGCCTTCGCCCCGGGCGTCGGACCCCTGACCGCCCGCCTGCAGAACCTCTACGGGGCCCTGGTCGAGCGGGTGAGCCAGGAGGCGAGCCGGTGATCCGCATCGCGGGATGGTCCGGCCCGCGGAACCTGTCGACGGCGCTGATGCGCTCCTGGGAGAACCGGGCGGACACGGTGGTCGTCGACGAGCCGCTGTACGCCTTCTACCTCGCCCGCACGGGCCTCGACCACCCCGTCCGGGAGGAGGTGCTCGCGGCGGGCGAGAGCGACTGGCGCGCGGTCGTGCGCGACCTCGGCCGGCCGGGCGGGGCGGCGATCCAGTACGAAAAGCACATGACCCATCACCTGCTCGAGGAGGTCGAGCTCGAGGCCTTCGACGGCTGCCGGCATCTGTTCCTGATCCGCCATCCGGCAGAGGTCCTGCGCTCCTACGTCAAGAAGCGCCAGACCGTGACCGCCGCCGACCTCGGCGTCGCCCGGCAGGCCGCGCTGTTCGACCGCATCGCCGCCCGTCAGGGCACGCCGCCTGTCGTCGAGGCGCGCGACCTGCTCGCGGCGCCGGAGCCTATGCTGCGCGCCGTGTGCGCCGCGCTCGGCGTGCCGTTCTCGCCCCGGATGCTGGCCTGGCCGGCGGGACCTCGCGAGAGCGACGGGGTCTGGGCGCCGCACTGGTACGACGCCGTCTGGAGCTCGACGGGCTTCTCGCCTTGGCCTCCGCCCTCGGACGAGGCGCTGCCCGCGAGGCTGCGGCCGGTCCTCGAGGCCTGCCTCCCCCACTACCGGCGGCTGGCGGAGCACCGGCTTCGAGCCTGAGCCCCTCCGCGTCCGTGGATCCCGCGGCGCGCCGCCGCTATCCTGTAGGACGCTGTCCTTGTCGGCGAGGCTCATGTGACTCTCGAGGTGTTGTTCGTCGCCGGTCTGCTGCTGGTCGTCTTCCTCCTCTTCTTCACCGGCTGGGTGCGGCCGGATGTCACCGCCCTGGGAGCCCTGGCCGTGCTCGGCCTCAGCGGAGTGATCACCCCCGCCGAGGCGCTGGCGGGCTTCGCGGACCCCGCGGTCGTCACGATCGGCGCGCTGTTCATCGTCTCGGCCGCCTTGACCCGCACCGGCGTGGTCGAGCGGGTCGGCCAGCTGATCGTGCGCCTGTCGCGCGGGAGCCACAGCGCCGCGCTCCTGCTGCTCCTGCTCTGGACGGCAGGCCTCTCGGCCTTCGTCAACAACACGCCGGTGGTGCTCGTGTTCCTCCCGATCTGCCAGCAGGTCGGCCGGGAGCTGAAGATGAGCACGAGCAAGGTCCTGATCCCGATCGCCTACGCCGGCACCCTCGGCGGGATGATGACCCTGGTCGGCACCTCGATCACCGTGCTGGTCTCTTCCCGCTGGGTCGCGATGGGCGGCGAGCCGCTCGGCATGTTCGAGACCGCGCCGCTCGGCGCGATCGTCCTCGTCGCGGGGCTCGTGTACCTGTTCACCATCGGGCGCCGGCTGCTGCCCGAGCGCGCCACCATCGCCTCGGCCAAGCTCGCGGCCGAGTACCTGACCGAGGTCCGCGTCCCTGCGGGCTCCCGGCTGCTCGGCAAGACCCTGGATGAGGTCGGCTTCTACCACGAGAAGGACCTGAAGCTCCTGCAGTGGATCCGCGACGGCGACCCGGGCTTCCCGCCCTTTCCCCGCCGCTCGATCCTACGCGAGGGGGATGTGCTGCTGGTCAAGGGCAGCGCGAAGCGCATCTGCGCGATCCTCGAGAAGGGAACGCTCCACCTTCCGGCCGTGCGCGGTACGCTGACCGCGTCGGTGCTGACCCGGCGCATCCGCCTGGCCGAGGTCGTCGTCGGACCGGCCTCCCCGCTGGTCGGGCGCAGCGTCAACCAGGCGCGGATCTGGTGGCAGCAACACTTCACCATCCTCGGCCTGCAGCGAAAGGGCCGCCACATGCGGGAGCGGCTCGGCGAGGTGCAGCTCGAGGTCGGCGACGTGCTGCTGATCCACGGGTCGGAGAAGGCGGTCGAGGGCCTGCGCAACGACGACTACCTGCTCCTGCTCGAGGAGGTCGACCAGCGCGTGCCGCTGACCCGCAAGGCGCCGATCGCCGGCCTGCTCGTCGTCGCGGTGATCGCGGCGATCAGCACCGGCATCGCGCCGGTCGAGCTGATCGCGTTGGCGGGGGCCGGGCTGGCGGTGCTGACCGGCTGTGTCGACGCCGACGCCGCCTACCACGAGGTCGACTGGCGCGTGTTGATGTTGATCGTCGGCACCATCGGACTGGGGCAGGCGGTGGAGAGCTCAGGCCTGGCGGCGCTCCTGGCCGGCGGCATGGTCGACCTGCTCCTGCCCTTCGGAGCGGTGGGGCTGCTCGCGGGGGTGCTGCTGACGACCAACCTGCTCAGCCACGTCCTGTCCAAGGCGTCGGCCGCCCTGATCGTGCTGCCGATCGCGGCCGCCGTCGCGCAGCAGGGCATCGACGGGCCGCTCGATCCGCGGCCGTTCATGCTCGCGGTCGTGTTCGGCGCGTCGTTGTCCTTCGCGGTGCCGACCAGCTACCAGACCTACATGCTGGTGTTCAACCCGGGGTCGTATCGGTTCTCCGACTATGTCCGGGTCGGCTTGCCGCTCGGGATCCTGTGCATGGTGCTCGTCATCGTCTGCCTGCCTTGGCTCTCGCCGCTCGCGGGCTCAGGCTGAGGCATTTCCGGCGGGCGGCGCGTCGGGCGCGGAGCGTGGGAAGCTGACGCAGGCGAAGGCGGATACGCATCGGAGATCTCCTCGGGGTTCTTCGACGCTCCTCCTGTCCTCGAAGCCGGACGTTCTTACAGAAAAGGGACGATCATGCGGTGGGAAACTCCGGGCGCCCGAGCTTCCGCAGCTGCTCGGCCTGTTTCCAGAACGGGGATGTGGGAAGACACTCGCGCAGCAGCGCCTCGTAGCCCTCGACGGAAGGGGCCGGCAGGCTGCCGTCCGCCTTCCGCTGCAACAGCGTGAAGAGGAACCGCAGCATGCCGTTGACGTCCGCCCCGCCGACGATCAGCGCATCCGCCGCACAGGCCAGGGCGCGCGGGCCGGACACCTCGAGCCTGTAGTCCCAGCCGTGGTAGACCGTCAGCCCGGCGGGAAAACGCTTCCGGAACGCACGGATGGCCTGCGCCGCTGTGCCGCTCTCGTCCGGGGGCGAGAGCGCGACCAGGCCGCAGAGCTGGTGCCGGGTGAGGGCGTCGGTCGCCTCGGCGAGGGTCGTCACGTAGACACAGGACAGGGAGCTGAGCTCGAGCAGCAGGTTGGCCAGCCCCGGGGTGTCCATGAACACCAGGAGCGGACGCGCCTCCGCGTCGTTCGGCAGCAGCCGGGCCCGATAGAAGCCCGGCGCGCGCTCCTGGCGCAGGACGGCCTCCCGCACCTGCTCGCCCGTGCGGGCTCCGCGCTCCCGCAGGCGCTCGGCCAGCGCGGGGTTCTTGCTCGCAACATCGAGCGGCGTGCGTCCCTCGGCGGCGTCCCGCGCGTCGAGGTCCGCCCCGGCCTCGAGCAGCACGCGCACGACCTCCTCGTCCCCGGCGATGGCCGCGAGATGCAGGGGCGCCAGGCCCCGGGAACAGCGCGCGTCGACCGGGGCGCCGGCCAGCAGGAGGCGCAGGGCGGCCTCGGCCTGGCCCCCGAGGGAGGCCATGTGCAGGGGCGTGAAGCCCTCATCGCTGCGCGCGTCGACGGCGGCGTTCCGGGCCAGCAGCAGGTCGACCGTGGTCAGGTGGCCGTTGTGCGCCGCCTCGTGCAGCGCGCGGAAGCCGGACTTCCCGGGCCCGTCGACCGCGACCCCGGCATCGAGCAGGTAGAGGACCGTCTTTCGATCGCCGGCGCTGGCGGCCGCGCCGAGAATCAGCCCGGGGTCTGGCGGCTCCTCTCCCTCGACCGGCGCCACGGGCTCCTCTGCGGGTGCGGGTTTCCTGTCCGCGCCGAGCCACTGCTTCCAACGTTTCCACCAGCCCATCATCTGCCTCCTGCGTCGCTGCCAGGGTATCCGCGTCGAAGTGTGGGAGTGCGCCAGGTTCTATGGAGATCGGGACGCGGCGTCGACCATCGCCGGTTCTGCCGGTAGAATTCGGGCAAGAAACCACAAAAAAGGGAATCACATCATGAAGACCCGTACCCGTCTGCGCGCTGGAGGAAAGCTCACCATCGGCGTCGGTGACGTCGCCTAGCGAGCCAGGAGCTCGGCACGACCTCAGACCGCTCCGACGGACGCACCTCCCGCTCTCGGCCGCAAGCCGACGGCGCGTCCTCCCCTTCGCGGCCCGCACCGGCGGGCCGCGATCGCATCCAGCTCCCCCCGCTTCACCCGGCCGCATGCGTTCCAGGCGTGGGACGGTGCTGTCATGCAGAGCCTGGCAGCAGGCCACGGCGGCACGCGCCTCGACGCCTGGCCTGCGCTTTGCGCAAGGGATCGTCGAACCCGTTGGAGGAGAATCCGATGTCCCGCTTCCTTTCGTCGCTCGCGTTGCTCTGCACGTTCGCCCTCGGCCAGGCCGTGCCGCCGCCGGGAACCCACCGCCGCACGATGCAGGTCGACGGCGTCAACCGCGTCTACCAGATCCACATTCCGCCTTCCTACGACCCGGCGGTGCCGGTGCCCCTCGTGTTGGGGCTGCACTCGGCGAACCATCGGGGCTTCCACATGGACGGCCCGGACAAGGGGATCAGCCGTAAGGCGGACGACGAGGGCTTCGTCGCGGTCTACCCGAGCTCCGGCAAGAAGGTCGGAGGCCAGGGCTACGCCTGGAACTGGCAGGAAGACCCCCGGATGCTCGACGACATCAAGTTCCTGACCACCCTGATCGACCGCCTCGAGAACCAGCTCGCCATCGATCCGGCGCGCATCTACGTGCTCGGCATCAGCAGCGGCGGATACATGACCCAGCGCCTCGGCTCGGCCCTGGCCGACCGCATCGCGGCGATCGCGCCGGTCTCGGCGACCCTCGGCTTCTGGCCGGGCGGCGGCAACGGCATCGTCGAGATCCCGCCGCCCTCGCAGCCCCTGCCGATCCTGCTGATGAACGGCAAGCGCGACCAGCTGATCCCCTACAACGGGAACCAGTACGTGATCTCGGTCCCCGAGACGGTCGCCTTCTGGGCGGCGGAGAACGGCTGTGATCCGACCCCGCACTCCGTCTACAGACCCGGGTATGACGCCACCCTCGAGCTGTACACCGGCGGCGGGGCCGCGGTCGGGCTGTGCACCTTCCACACCCGCGGCCACGCCTGGCAGATCCAGGATGACGATCCGCGCTACAACGGCTCGAACATCGACTTGATCTGGCGCTTCTTCGAGGCGTACGGCCAGCCCTAACTGGAAACGTGGCCCGGCCCGGTGTCGCTCCTCCGGGTCTTGCGCTGACGGCGGGCGCCGCGTAACGTTGGCGCTGCCGCGGAGAAGCCGCGAGAAGACACGGAGTGGAGCGTGAAGCCCGACCGCAAACGCATGACGACCCGCGCGGTCAATGCGCGGAGTGAAGGCCGCTGGAAGGAAGCAGCGAAGGCTTTCGCCGCGATGGCCGAGGCCTCCGACGAGACCCTCGAGAGGCTCGAGGCGCGGCTGGACCAGGCCGGTTGCCTCTACCTCGGCGGCAAGGTCGAAGAGGCGGATGCGCTCTTCGCGGAGGTCGAGGAACAGGCCCGAGCCGAGGGGTTGCGGGCCCTCGTGGCGAGGGCTCTCGGCAACCGCGGCCTGATCGCGAAGGACCGGAGCCAGCTCGTCGCGGCGACCGGCTGCTTCCGTGCGGCGATGAAGGAAGCGAAGGCCGCGGGCGAACGCGAGCTCGCCGCGCGCCAGCTGGGCAACCTCGCGCTCGTCGACTTCCTCCACGGCCACTTCGAGCCCGCCCAGGCCGCGTTGCTCACCGCCCTCGGCGCCTTTCAGCAGAGCGGCGACGGCCCGGCCCTGCTCGACGCCCTGCTGCTCCTCGCGGAGATCAGCCTCGCCGCGGCAGCGCCCGACCGCGCGCGCCAGGCGCTGCAGCAGGCCGAGGAGGTCGCGGCCGCGGGCAAGCTGCGCGAGGGCCGCGCGCGCTGCTACGAGCTGCGCGGGCGGCTCGCCGAGCTGCGCGGCGCGCCGGCCGAGGCCGAAGCGGCCTACCGCGAGGGCCTGCGCGATGCCCAGCGCCGCCGCGAGCTGCGCAGCGAGGTCGCGCTGCGCCTGCACCTGGCGGGTTGCGCCGCGGGGCGTGGAGCGATGGACGACGCCGACGCCGAGCTGCGGGCGGCGGGCAAGAAGCTCGGTCCCGACGCGCCCGTCCGCTCCCGCCTCGCTCTCGACCTGCGTAGCGTCGCCCTGCTGGCCCGCCGCCAGGGCCCCGCGGTCGCCCTCGCGCCGGCGGAGGAGCTGCTGACGCGCTGCACCCGGGCCGGCGCCGTCGACCAGCTCGTCGCCGCGCAGCTCCAACGCGCCCGGCTACGGGCCCGGGCGGCGATGTGGCCGGGAGCGGCAGCGGACGCCGCACAGGTGCTCCGGCGCTGCACGCTGCCGCGGGTGCGGATGGCCACGCACGCGCTCCAGGTCGAGCTCGCCCTGCAGGCTCTCGACCTCCCGCGTGCCGCCCAGGAGCTCGCGGCGACCCGCTCCCACGCGTTGGCCGATGCGCCCGAGGATCGGGCCCGGCTCGCCCTGCTCGAGGCGCGCCTGGCGCGTTTCGGCGGGCGGGAGGCCGAAGCCCGGGAGCACGCCGGCGCCGCCCTCAAGCTCTGGCGGCAGCTCGGGTTCCTCCCGGGCATGGCCGCCGCGCAGCTGCAGCTCGGCAAGCTCGCCTGCGACCGCGGGGAGGCGGAGACCGCCGACGACTTCTTCCGCAACGCCCTGGAGCATGCCGAGAGCTGTGAGGACGGCCGCCTGATCCTCGCCGCCGAGCTGCGGCTGGCGCGGGACTGCGCTCCCGAGCTGTCGACCACGCTCGCTGCCCTCGAGGAAGGCGGCGAGCGCGCGCTCGCCCAGCGCGCCCGCATCTTCCTCTGCGCCCTCGATCCCGCGGAGCCCCTCCCCGCCCCCTGTGGCTCGCGCCTGCTCGACACGCTGGCCCGCGCCGTGCGCGCGACGCCTCCGCAGCGCACGGAGCTGGTCGTCGCCTTGCGCGCCGCCGGGGACGAGCTGCACGCGCGGCGCCTCGAGGCGCTGGGCGACCGCGAGGCCCCGTAGACCCACTCGGCCCCGAGGGTCAGCGGAAGGTTCGGGCTCGCCTGCGCAGTGGGTAGAATGGCATCATCGCATCCACGCGTCCGAGGAGCCCCCGAGAGCCATGGTCATCATCAACCAGTTGCAGGGCCTGTACTCCCGTCGCGAGTACCAGCTGATGAGCCGCGACGAGTACCTGGCGATCGGTAACGCCGCCCACGAGATCTCACAGGGCTGGGGACAGGTGAGAAAGGGGAACATCAACCATGGGCTGACCGTCGGCTGCGGGGGGGAAGCGACCCAGGTGATCAACCTGCTCAACAACCGCTGCTCGGCGGCGACCAAGGAGCACTTCTCGATCTGCCGACTCTCCGGCTACGGGACGGCCCTCGGCGCCACCGCCCACGTGGTGACGTTGATCCTGCCGTACTACAACGTGTTGCAGCATCGCAAGAAGAACTCGTCCACCCGGTCCACCGCCTTCGCGTCCAACTGGGGCCTGGTGCTCGATACCTGGTGGTACAACGCGGGCTTCTCGAAGCGGGTGTATTCCCTCGCCAGCTTCAAGAGCGACTACGGCCGGAACCTGAACTGGTCTTCCTACTCCGGCTAGGTACTGGCCTCTGCATAGGCTCTGTCCCGGAGGGGGACGTCGGTTCCCGGCCAACGACGGGAGGGGGTGAACCCCTCCCCTACCTCGTGTGCGCTTTATCCGGGGCTATGGGCGGGTTTACAGAACCGCCGCCTACCTCGGCATGTGCGTTCTTGCCGGGGGTAGGGGCGGGGTTCGCCCCCGCCCGCCGGAGGAGGAAGAACCTACGCGGAGGTCAGTACCTCCGGCAGTGCTTCCTCAGCTCGCCGCGATCTTCTGGGCGAGCTTGTACTGCATCGCCATGAAGCCGTCGCTGAAGAAGGTGAACAGGAGCTGCTCGTCTTCCTTGATCACGCCGAGCTCCATCAACTGGTCGCGCGCGGTCGACTGGACCCGGATCATCTTGTTGTGCTTGACGGCATCCGCGAGCGGGGCTCCCCGGAGCGCCTTGAGCACGTCCGCCTTGGCCGCCTCCAGCAGCGCACCCGCGGTCAGCCACCGTCGGTCCCATTCGGTGGTCCAGTCGTAGATGTTCTTCGCCGACGCGCCGGTGGTCGCGATGCCGGCGGCGACCCCGACGCCTGCGATCACGATCGCGGCCGCCCCGCCGGTGAAGATCACCGCCGCCACCGCGGCCGCGACGCCGATGCTGCCCGCGACGATCTTCGCGATACGGAGGTTCTTGCCGCGCTTGATCGAGGCGGTGTGGAACTTGAGGTTCTGCACCTCGCTCCAGTCGACCTTCCCCCCGTACTGGTCGTACTTCTTGTACCACTCTTCCATCGTCATCGACTTGTCGGGGGTGTGGGTCTTGGTGATCTTCGCGACCTCGATACCGAACGCGTTGTAGATCTTCTCGTTCGGATCCTCCGGGTACTCGATCGTCACCTCGTGGGCCTCGCTGGCGATCGCGAGATCGTCGAGCATCTCCTGCAGCAGCTTGTTCCGGCGCTCGACATCGCCGTGGGCGATGCTGAGGTCAGGGCCGGTCATGATCTCGATCACCTTCTCGAGGTTCTTGAGATGCTTGCTGTCCTTTTTCGCGTGGAAGACGTCGAAGCCGACGCCCATCACCGACGTGACACAGGTGATGTAGGGAATCGAGGTCGAGAGCTTCGCGAACTTCCCGATCCAGCCGACCAGGAGCAGGGAGCCGCGCGTGATGTTGATGCCGGTGCTGATCCACTCGAGCTTCTCCGAGGTCTTCATCTTGACCTTCAGGTGCTCGGGCAACACCGAGTTGACGGCGTTGTAGGATGCCATGATCTTCGCGAAGTCGAGCAGCTCGTCGCCCAGGGCATCCTCGTACCGTTTGCGCAGCTCGCTGTAGCCGATCCGCTCCCCCTCGAGGTCTTTGACCACCCGCAGCATCAGCGGCGGCAGCTCGTGCCGGAAGACCGCGTCCCGGATGCGCTCGAGCTCTTCGAGCACCTGGTCCTCGAGGATCTCGAGGACGTGGACCTGGTCCTTCTTCTCCCGGAATGACGAGGCCCCCCAGACGTCCTTGCGGCTGTAGGTGAACTTCTTGCGCTGATACAGCCGCGCGATCTCCTCGAGAAGCTCGCGGAGGATGAAGCACTTCGCCCGGTCGCTGACGATCTCGTCGGTACAGACCGCGAGGTACTCGTAGCGGATCAGGATCTCCTTGAGGTTCTTGTACATCTGCCAGTGCATCGGGTCGCCGACGAACTGCAGGCGCAGCTTGCCCTCGCGCTTGATGCCGATCGCCTTGGTGAAGTAGCGCAGGGACATCACGGCGTTCTCCGGAGGCGGAGTGAGGCCGAGCTTCTCGAGATACTCGTCGCGGTCGCTGTGGTCGCGCTTGGGGACTGGCCAGGGTCCGCCACGCATCCCTTTGCGGAAGCAGATCATGCACCGACTCGGTGGTTGTGCGTGGGCGCGGAGGAAGGGATGGACCTCCTCGCTGCATCTGTCACAGATCACGGTGTGCTCCTCGCAGGCCGGGGAGGATCAGGAGTCGTTCTCACCCCAGGTCGGGGGCAGACTGGTGCCCCACTGCCCGTAGGCGCCGTACCCTCCCTTTTTCTTGCTCTTCTTCTTTTCCTTCTTCTTCTCGGGCTTCTTCTGAGAAGCCGGGGACTTGCCCGCGATCTTGTCGAACTTCTTCGTCGTCGCGCCGAGCCCGGGGAAGGCCGCGGAGCCCGTCGGATCGCCGCCCCAGGCGGCGCCGCTGCTCGTCGCCTTGCGCCGCGTCGGCCAGCCCTGCCCGGAAGGCGGGTCGTCGGGGTTGCCTTGGATGCGGCCCGACGCGCGCGGGCTCTTGTGCAGGGTGTCGCGCTTGAACGCCGGCCGGGCCATGCGCGTCGGAGAGCGGCGCCCGTGCCGCGTCCGCAGCGGACGGAGGCGGCGCGGATCGGCGCCCTGGGTGCGCGGCACCCGCTGGCTCGAGACCTCGCTGGTCGGGGTGCGGGGCTGGCCGCTGCTGACCGGGGTCTCCTGGGCGTAGCGCAGGTTGCTCATGTCGACGCTCGCCAGCAGGGCCCATGCGTCCGACACGCAGTCGATGTCGGCGTCGGGGTCGGTCAAGGCGAGGATCACCCGCGCGAGCTCGACGGGGATGCTCTCGTGCAGCTCTTCGCCGCGCGCCCGGTCCATGCCCACCGTCCCCGTCATCATGTAGTAGAACAGGCACCCCACCGAGTGCAGATCCTCCCGGATCGACGCCTCGGAGCCGAGACGCCGCGCGGGTGACAGGAAGTGCAGGGGCTCGGGGCAGCCGTTGTCCGGACGGCGCTGGACGTGGTTGAGGAAGGCGCCCATGTCGAGCTCGCGGACGATCTCGCCGAGGCTCATGTCGGTGATGACCAGGTTGCCCTTGCGGTCGATCAGCAGGTTGTTCGGGGTCAGGAGGCCGTGGGCGTAGCCGCGCTTCTCGACCGACCCGAGGATCTTGAGCAGGACCTTGAGGGTCATCGTCGCGGTGCGCGGCTTGAGCCTCTGTTTCTTGGTGACGACGCTGAACAGATTCCGGGAGATGTAGGGAAACGCGACCATTGCGCCGCCGGTCTTCTTGTCCGCGCCCGCTCCCGCGCAGTCGAGAATCTGGGGATGGCCGATCCGCAGGCGCTTGAAGAAGTCGCCCTTGATGATCTTGGCAACGCGTTTCCAGCGGGGGAACTTGAGGACGAACCACGTCTTCTCGGCGTGGCGGTAGGCCGTCCAGGTCTGGCCTAAAACTCCACGACCGATGCAGGACTGGACATGAAACCCCGCAACTACCCGACCTTTCAACGGTGATCCAATCTTAACAAGGTGCTCGCCTGCCCGGCGCGGGCGCGAGATGCATTCCTCGAGTCTATCGGAAACCCAGCGCCCGGACAACAGCGACCGGATCCTCCGTTTGCAGGTCGCCGCCCGTGGGCGGAGGCGGTCTGGGACCTGGCGCGGCGGCTTGTCGTCGTCGCGGTTGTCCGCAGAAGTCGTACACCCTCTTTACAACGTTGATCTTCCATCGGATAATCCGACGTCACGTCTACGAAACACCGACCTCAAGGCAGCGCGATCCGTCCATCCGCCGAGCCGGTACCGATCGTCTGTCTGTAAGGGAACGCGAGCTGTGAGCCTGAACCTCGACTGTCTGAACAGGGAATTCACGCCTACCGACTCGCCGGGTTTGAGCACGCTCGACCCGCGTTTCCAGGACATCGCGACGATGGTCCAGGGGGGGAAGTACGCGTCCGCAGCGGAAGCGTCCCAGAGCGTTATTGAAGAGGATATCCTCGACATCCGCCTGATCGGTTACTTTTTCTACGGTTACTTCCTCGAAAACGGCCCGAAGGGGCTGGCGGGCATCTTCGATTCCCTGGTGCGGCTGGTCGGCGCCCAGTGGGAAGCGGTCGGGCCGGCCAAGAAGAAAGATCGGCTGACCGGCACCACGCTCGTCTGGTTCTTCAAGACCTTGACCCGCAAGGTCAAGATGCATGAGCAGAAGAAGGACAAGACCTGGACCGCCTGGGAAGGAAAGACGCCGCCCGAGGCGATGGACCAGGCCGTCGAGGGCGCGCAGAAATTCCGCCGCCTGCTCTCCCAGGCCGTCGAGAAGCCCAAGGGCCTCGACCTCTTGCAGAACCTCGTCCAGTGGATGAAGGAGTTCCACCAGCTCGTCTACCGTGAGAGCCAGGCCAAGGAGGCCGAGGCCGAAGCCGAGAAGGCGGCGGCGGAAGAGGCCGCGAAGGCCGAGGAAGAGGCGGCGTCCGCCGCCGGGCAGACCGCGGTCGCGACGGTGGTGACCGGCGCGATCCCCGCGGTACCGGGCGGCGTGCTGGTCGAGGGCGGGTTCAAGATGCTCGAGCTGAAGAAGAAGCTCGACGCCTTCGAGACCCTGATCGAGCGCGGCCAGATGGCGAAGGCCTCCCTCGTCGCCTCGGACATCGGCACGGTGATGAACAACTTCAACCCCCGCGAGTACCTGCCAAAGTTCTTCTCGAACTATTTTGCGCTGCTCGCCCGCCACATCACCGAGCTCGCCGGCTTCATGGAGCAGAAGAACTCGGTCTCCTGGGGGGCGATGGAGCAGTTGTACAAGGTCGACCTCGAACGCTTCGTGGAGCTCTGATTTGCTGAGCCGCAGAGACAGCATCCGCGCCCGGATCCGGCACTTCGACCTCGTCGCGCTGCTGAACCTGCTCGAGTCGATGGGATACCGGACGGAAGACGTGATCTTCCGCAGCGCGATGACGCGGGTCTCGGCCCAGAGCATGGTCGAGGACATCGAGTTCCTCCCGGAGCAGAAGGTCATCGTCTGGCTCAACATGGGCATGCTGAGCTACCAGTCGCCGCTCCCGACCTACTTCCTGAAGATGCTCGAGCTCGAAGTGATCAACGTCCAGAGCTTCATCGACTTCGTGCAGTTCTTCTCCGACCGGCTGATCCGCGACTACCTGTGCGCGCTGCGCCCCGAGGGCGATCCGCGGCTCGGGTTGGGCTGGCAGCGTAGCGGCAGGCACCTGGTGCGGCTGCTCGGGCTCAGCTCTCCGAGCACCCTGCACTGGCTGTTCTCGATGGTCTTCCCCGAGCTCGAGATCGCGGTCTACCGCGACCGCCACTGGCGCGAGCTCAGCCCCGGCCACGTCAAGCTCGGCGGCACGCCGCTCGGGGCCGGCGCCGTGTTCGGGGGGCGTACCCGGGTCAAGGTGCGCGGCTTCAGCATCGAGCTGCTGTCCGAGGAAGACAGCGCCGACAACGGCGCGCCCTGGGCGCATGAGGCGTTGCGCAGGCTCGAGGGCCAGATCCTGCCGATGCTCGCCGACTACGACCTGTCGATCAAGGTGATCGTCGTGATCCGCCACCGCAGCGGCTGGGCTCGCCTGAGCCACGACAGCCTGCTCGGGTATGACGCCCTGCGCGGGGGCAAACCGAAAGTCAAACGAGCCGTGATCTTCCGTGGCAAGGTCGATCGGGCACAACCGAGCAGGAAGCGGCCGCCGGCCGGGTCTGTTCAAGAGCAGCCGCGGCGAGCGGCGACTTCTGCATGAGGGAGGGGTACACCCATGGCAATCCAAGATGAACTTCCGAAGTCACGCCTGACGTTGACCTACAAGACCGAGGTGGACGGCGAGCCGGAGGCGGTCAACCTGCCGCTGCGGCTTCTGGTCATGGGCGACTTCTCGCTCGGCACCTCGAAGGACCGCAAGGTCGATCTCGACGAGCGTCGGCTGCGTTCCCTCGACGGGCGCAACACCGACGGCGTCATGAAAGACATGGACATGAAGGTCAAGCTGACGGTCCCGAACCGGATCGACCCCCAGAAGGACGAGGACATGGAGGTCGAGATCCCGATCAACAAGATGCGGTCCTTCTCGCCGGACGAGCTCGCGAACAACATCCCCAAGGTGCGCAGCCTGCTCCTTCTGAAGAAGCTGCTCCTGGAAGTCCAATCCAACCTTTCGAACAAGAAAGAGTTCCGCCGGCTGCTCGCCGAGCTCTACCAGAACCCCGACTCCTACAAGAAGGTGCTCGAGGAGCTGAAGGGGTACGAGAGCTTCAAGCTGCCCGGCGCGGACGAAGCCGCAAAGTAGCCGCATAGCAACGAGGAGGATCAGGCATGGCAGACGAAGCCAAACCTGCAGAAAAGACGGAAGAAGCTCAGAAGATCGACCTCGATCGCTTCCTGGGGAGCATGCGGCTCGAGACGTCGCAGAAGACCCTGAAGCCGATGATCGCGGACAACCTCAAGGCGGCCACCGAGGACGTCAACACCGAAGACCGCTTTCTCTCCGGTCTCGCCGCGGTGCTCTTCAACGTCGACTCGTCGTCCGGGCGTTTCGACAAGGGCAAGGTCCAGGACCTGGTGCTGTCGATCGATCAGATGATCAACGACCAGGTCAACGAGGTGCTGCATCACCCGACCTTCCAGGAGATCGAGTCGACCTGGCGGGGTCTGGACGATCTGATCCAGCACACCAACTTCAAAGCGAACATCATGATCGACATGCTCGACGTGTCGAAGGACGAGCTGTTCGAGGACTTCGAGAACAACTCGGTCGACATCACGGGCAGCGCGCTCTTCCAGAAGGTCTACGTCTCCGAGTACGACCAGTACGGTGGCAAGCCCTTCGGCGCGATGGTCGGGCTGTTCGAGTTCGAGCACACCCCCGACGACCTGTTCTGGCTGCAGACCATGTCGAAGGTCGCCAACGCGAGCCACGCCCCGTTCGTCGGCTCGGTCTCACCGAAGTTCTTCGGCTGCGAGACCATCGCCGAGGTCGAGGCGATCAAGGACCTCGAAGGTCTGCTCAGCCAGCCGAAGTACGGGAAGTGGAATGCGTTCCGCGACTCGCCGGGCGCCGCCTACATCGGCCTGACCTTCCCGCGCTACGTGCTGCGGCTGCCGTACCACCCCGAGACCAACCCCTGCCGCAAGGTCAACTTCACCGAGACCGTGCGCGGCGACAAGGACGAAGAGTACCTGTGGGGCAACGCGGCCTTCCTGCTCGCCCGCAACATGGTCAAGTCCTTCGAGACCTCCGGCTGGTGCCAGTACCTGCGCGGTCCCAAGGGCGGCGGCCTGGTCAGCGGCCTGCCGGTGCACACCTTCAACATCCGCGGCGAAGACGAGATCAAGCTCCCGGTCGAGCTGGCGATCCCCGACTACCGCGAGCTCGAGTTCGCGAACTCGGGTTTCATCCCCCTGATCTACCGCAAGGGCACGGCCGACGCCTGCTTCTTCAGCGTGCAGTCGTGCAAGAAGCCGAAGAAGTTCAAGGACCCGAAGGACAGCGAGAACTCGCAGCTGGTCTGCAACCTCAGCTACACCTTCTCGGTCACCCGCATCGCGCACTACGTCAAGAGCATCATGCGCGACAACATCGGCTCGACCGCGGACGCCGCCTACATCCAGGCGTCGCTCGACAACTGGCTGATGGAGTACGTCACGACCGTCACCAACCCGGACGACCTGACGCTGCGCTACTACCCGTTCAAGGCGGCGGCGGTCGAGGTCCACGAGCGCGAAGGCGCCCTGGGCTGGTACGACTGCTCGATCTCGATCCTCCCGCACATCCAGTTCGAGGGTATGGACGTCGAGCTCAAGCTCGACTCGCGCCTCGGCTGAGACAACGAGCCCGTCGCGCGGGGCGCGGCGGGCGCACCCGGGACCGGTGCTGATCCGGTCCGTTCCGCAAGGAAACACCACCGACGTTCCGTGAGGCGTACGGACTCACACACTCCAAGGAGAACACCATGGGTCTCAATCTCGACTGTGACTACAAGCAGGGCTTCGAATTCCGCAAAGACCAGGAGGTCCAGGTCGGCTTCCTCCTCACCCTCAGCGTCGGCGGCAAGTCGATGGGCACCGGCTTCAAGGTCACCGACCCGACCAGCTCCGACAGCAAGTTCGAAGCGGTCGCCGTGCTGCGCAAGTGCTCCTGGGCGATGGGCAAGACCGAGCCGCTGCAGTTCGTCGGCCAGGTCTCGGCCAAGACCAAGAAGGAGATCGACCTCCTGCTCGAGAAGGACATGGTCAGCGTCGAGGTGAAGTTCAAGTACTGCATCTACACCTACGACACCGACAAGTCCGCGCTGAAGTACTACAAGTCGTTCCACAGCAATGACAAGGAACTGACGGGCAAGATCACCAAGTCCGGCAAGTCCCTGCAGCTCTACGTCAACACCGACAAGGACACCGGCGTCGCCAAGCCCGAGAACTACAAGTTCGGCATCGTGATCGACCCGGGCGACGAGAAGCAGGACCTGCACCGGGCCGTGTCGTGCAGCGACAAGTTCGTCCGCGAGTGGGGCGTCGACGAAGGCTGATCCGACCGTCTGCCTCCCGGCGGGTCTGAAGCGCCCGCCGGGGGATCTCAGGACGCCTCGCCCGGGGCCCGCGCGCGCGGACCCCGGGCCGGGCGTCCGGTGCGTCCGCCGAACCCGACACCACCGCCCGTAGTGGGCCCGGAGCAGCAAGAGCCATGGCCGACCACAAACTCGCACGCATCGACTGGAAGATGGGCCAGACCCTGCTTCCCGCGCACCTGATCGCCCAGGAGAACGCGCTGCTGAACGACACCGCGCAGCGCTTCAGCCTGATCGGCGTGCCGTTCTACGGGGTCGGCCGGCTGATCTGGAACCAGAGCCTGCTCGATGTCGGCGTCCTGTCGTTGCAGCGGCTGGCGGTCGTGTTTCCGGACGGGCTGTTCATCTCGGTCCCGGGCAACGCCGAGGTCGCGTCCTTCAACCTCAACCTGGTCGGGCGCACCAACTTCAACGTGTACCTGCACCTGCTCGCCGAGACGGAGAGCGTGACGGTCGGCGAGGAGGAGGAAGAGGTCCTCGAGCGCGTCCTGCACCGGCTCGAGCTCAGCAGCGAGAAGTCGGCGGGCTCGGCCGTGCAGTCGGTCAAGCTCGCGCGCTTCGAGAAGGACCCGACGGGGGTGTTCACCCTGGCGGAGTGGACGATCCCGCCGCTCCTGCGTATCGGCAGCTCGCCCTTCCTCGGCGAGACCATCCACCGCCTGACCGAGATGCTCGAGCAGTTCCACCTCAAGCTGTCGCGCAAGATCGCGGACAGCTTCCTGAGCGGCGAGAGCCTGTCGTCGGCCAAGAGCTGCCTGAAGGCGCTGTTCCGGCTGAAGGGCTTCCTGATCAACATCTCGCGCCACATCCGCTGCCATCCCTACCTGCTCTACGAGGCGCTGCGCGAGTTCTACCTCGAGCTCTGCTTCTACCAGAACGCCAACCCCGAGTACGGGGCCCTGCCCTACGCCCACGATGACCCGGGACGGTGCTTCGGGCCGCTGTTCGAAAGCATCGAGGCGATGATCCAGGACACCCGCGGCTCGGCCCCCTACCTCGGCTTCGAGCGCAAGAACGGCCTGTTCATCGTCGAGGGCATCCCGAAGGAGCTGCGTGGCGCGCGCGAGGCCTATCTGCTGATCCAGAAGAGCCGGGTCCAGGACAGCTTCGCGGTCGAGCGTCTGAAGGTCGCCAGCCTGCAGCGGCTGCCCTCGGTGCACCGGCACGCCCTGCACGGCGTGCCGATCAACAAGATCGACCGCCCCCCCTTCCAGCATCCGTTCGGTCCCGAGGTCGAGTTCTTCCGGCTCGCCGAGGGCGAAGAGTGGGATCACGTGCTCAAGGACGGCTCGGTCGCGTTCTACGAGCACGAGAGCTTCGACAGCGAGCTGGCGGCCTTCTTGTTCTGGAGAGCCTGATGGGACTGCTCGACCGGTTCAGTGACCGCGACACCAAGCTCAGCAAGCTCGAGTCGATCCTCGAGAACCTCAACTGCGTGCTGAACAGCAAGAAGGGCTTCGGGACGATGCTCCAGGGCTTCGGCATCGGCGACTACAACGAGTACAAGGGCCGCGACGCGATCGTGCGCACCCTGGTCAAGGAGATCGAGCACAACATCAACGAGTACGAGCCGCGCGTGCGGGTCGTCGAGATCAGAGAGGTCGAATCGGAGATGGCGAGCCGGCTGCGCTTCGAGATGCGGTGCGAGATCCTCAACGAGGACAAGCCGCTCTTCGTCAACTTCGACACCGCCAACGCGAAGATCGAGATCGAGGATCTGTGATGTCGTTCACCGAAGGCTATCGCATCGAGCTGCTCCTGACGATCGACGGGAAACCCCACACCGTCCCGACCTCGAACGTCGAGAGCTTCTCGGTCCGCCTGACGAGCTACGGCTTCGACGCCTCGCTGGTGTTCTGGCTCGAGGACGACAAGGCCTACGGGGGCACGAAGACCGACCTGCTCGTCTCGCCCTTCCTCAAGCACGACCTGATCGACGTCAAGATGACCCTGAACAGCACCTACCAGGAGCAGTCGCAGGACGAGGCCTGGCCGCTGGTGCTGCAGGGCATCGGCACCGAGAAGAAGCTGTTCGAGCAGGTCTCCGAAGGGGTCTCGGACCATCCGGTGATGCAGCGCCGCTACACCCTGCGCTTCGCCGACCCCGCGACGGTGCTCTGGAAACAGCATTGGCCGACGCAGCTGTACGTCGACAAGACCCTGAAGGACGTCATCGACGACCACAAGGGCAGCAAGATCAAGATCACCGTCGACTCGTCCGACGCGACGAAGAAGAAGGCGGTCCAGTTCCTCGGCCTCGGGGCCTTCGAGGGGCTGCCCCGACCGAGCTTCTACGACTTCCTGATCGAGCGTACCGCGCACCTCTGGCACTTCCTGACCTACGACAGCGCCCTGAACACCTACAAGCTGCTCAAGACCCGCAGCGACCCGACGAGCCCGGTGCTGATCCACAGCGACGATGTCGAGAGCGTACGGGTCCACTTCCCGAACACCCGCCGCTACGCCCCCGAGGTCCTGAACTCGTACACCGAGGGCGCGAAGACCAACGCGATCACGAACTCCAACGCGGTCAGCGGCCTGGTGCACAGCGTGCTCTTGCGCACGCCGATCACCGGCGACGTCACGGCCCGCAAGACCCTCGAGACCAATCGCATCAAGGCCGCGGAGCACGAGATCGAGCTCGACTTCAAGCGCCATCCGACCATCGCGCTGCTGCCCGGCTTCCTCTACAAGCTGACCGGCAGCCTGTGGGGCACCAAGCAGTACACGGTGAGCCATACCTACCGGCTGTGGCAGCTCGAGCTGACGGCGACCAACGAGAAGGGCGGCCAGCCGACGCTCGGCGACGAGGTCGCGAGCTTCCTGGTCGAGTGCAAGGGGCGCTTCGAGAGCAAAGACCACCCCCACGCGCGGCTCCCCGACCACGTGCCGCCGGTCTATCCGGTCGAGGTCGAGGGCAAGGTGCTCAGCGAGGAAGGGGACGAGAGCGTCGAGACCTTCCAGGTCTAC
>JAUIEM010000611.1 GCA_030428695.1 bacterium | reverse complement strand
TAGCGGCGGGCGACGAGGGCGTGGCCGAACTCGTGGACGAGCAGGCTGACGGTGACACAGACGGCCCACATCACGCCGTACAGGGGGTCGCCGTTGCTCGGCAGGATGTACCAGGCGAGCAGCACCAGGTACCACGTCGAGACGTGGACCGGGACGCCGACGAAGGTGAACAGGTGGAACGGGCGCATCGGGACCTCACAGCCTACCGGCGTTCTACCAGATGGGCCCGCCGCCATGCCAGGCTCCCCGTTTGCTTCCCCATCCCGTACAATGGGCGCATCAGGGAGGACGTCATGCGCAAGAAGAGCATCTGCAGCCTGTGTGAGGCCCACTGCGGGATCGAGGTCGAGGTCGAAGGGAGCGAGATCGTCGCGATCCACGGCGACAAGGAAGACCCCCTCAGCCGCGGGTACATCTGCCCCAAAGGCCTGGCGCTCAAAGACCTGCATGATGACCCCGACCGCCTGCGCGCGCCGCTGCGCAAGACCCGCGGGGGCTGGGAGCAGATCGCCTGGGAAGAGGCGCTCGAGCTCGCGGCCGAGCGCCTCCACCGGGTGCGCGAGGCCCACGGCCGGCACGCCCTGGCGGTGTATGTCGGCAACCCGACGGTGCACAGCTACTCGACGATGCTGACGATGCTGCCCTTCCTGAAGTCGGTGCGCAGCCACAACCGCTACTCGGCGACCTCGGCCGACCAGCTGCCGCACATGTTCGCTGGCCTGCACATGTTCGGGCACCAGCTGCTGATGCCGGTGCCCGACCTCGAGCGCTGCGACTTCCTGGTCGTGATCGGCGGCAACCCCTGCGCGAGCAATGGGAGCATCCTGACCGCCCCGAACATCATGGCCCGGCTGCGCAAGATCCGCGACCGCGGGCGGGTGCTGGTCATCGATCCACGCCGCACCGAGACCGCACGGCTCGCGGGCGAGCACCTCGCGATCCGGCCGGGGCGGGATCCGCTGTTGCTGCTCGCCCTGCTCAGCGTGATGGACGAGGAAGGGCTGATCCAGCCGGGGCCCTGGCAGGGCTACAGCGACGGCCTCGAGCAGGTGCGGGCGCTCGCCCGGCGCTTCCCTCCCGAGCGGGTCGGCGAGGCCGTCGGCATCCCCGCGCCGACCATCCGCGCCCTCGCCCGTGACTTCGTCGCGACGCCCCGCGCCGCCTTCTACGGGCGCATCGGCATCTGCACGCAGCCCTTCGGCGGGCTCAACGCCTGGCTGCTCAACCTCGTCAACCTGCTCGGGGGGAAGCTCGACCGTCCGGGCGGCATGATGTTCACCGCGCCGGCCGCCGACCTGGTCGCGCTGGCGGCGCGCATGGGCAACCGCGGCAGCTTCGGGCGCTGGAAGACGCGGGTGCGCGGGCTGCCGGAGTTCGGTGGGGAAGCGCCCGTCAGCACCCTCGCGGACGAGATCGAGACCCCCGGTCCGGAGCAGATCCGGGCGCTGGTCACCATCGCCGGCAACCCGGTGCTGTCGACCCCGAACGGCGCGCGGCTCGAGCGGGCGCTGCCGCAGCTCGACTTCATGGTCAGCCTCGACATGTACCTCGGCGAGACCAGCCGCCACGCCGACCTGATCCTGCCGCCGCTGTCGCACCTGGAGAGGGACGCCTACAGCCTGGCCTTCAACGTCTTCGCGATCCGCAACATCGCGCGCTACAACGGTCCGGTCGTGCCGCCGCCGGCGGGCGCCCTCGACGACTGGCAGGTGCTGCTCGAGCTCGCCGCCCGGCTCGAGAAGCGGGCAGGCTCGCCGCGTTCGACGATCAACGGCTTCGGCTTCGACCTGATGCGGCGGCTCGGCCCGGCGCGCCTGCTCGACCTGACGCTGCGCACGGGGCCCTACGGCGCGGGCATCCCGGTGTTCGGCGACCTGATGCGCACGCTGCGCGGGCAGGATCCGGGGCTGAGCCTGGCGGCGCTCGAGAAGCACCCCGCCGGGATCGACCTCGGACCCCTGCAGCCCTGCCTGCCCGAGCGGCTCGGCACGCCGGACAAGCGGGTGCGGCTCGCGCCGGAGGTGCTGCTCGCGGACGCCGAGCGGCTCGACGAGCTGGTCGCCGAGGGCAGCCCGGAGGGGCTGCTCCTGATCGGGCGGCGCCACCTGCGCAGCAACAACTCCTGGTTGCACAACGCGCCGCGGCTGATGAAGGGGAAGGCCCGCCACATCCTCTTGATGCATCCGGAGGATGCGGACGCGCGGGACATCGCCGACGGCGACCGGGTCACGGTCTCCTCCCGGGTCGGCAAGGTCGAGGTCGCGGTCGAGCTCGACACCGCGATGATGCCGGGCGTCGTCAGCCTGCCCCACGGCTGGGGACACCACCGCGAGGGCACGCGCCTCCGTGTGGCCGGCGAGCGGCCGGGGGTCAGCGCGAACGACCTGACCGACGAGCGTTTCCTCGATCCGTTGACCGCGACGGCGGGCCTGAACGGCGTGCCGGTCGAGGTCGCGAAGGTCGGGGCCCTGGCGGCCGCCGAAGCCTGACCTGCGCTCCGGGCTCCCTCGCACAGGACGCTGTTCGACGAACGGGAGCTCCCGTCCTGGGGCGCTCCCGGCACGAAGTTGTACGTTTGTACAACTTGCATCTGTACAAACGTACAACCCGCAAGTAGACTCGGCGGCATGGGAAAGAACGCCGCCCGCCGCCTGCTTCTGCTCGACGCCGCCCTCGCGATCATCGCCGAGGGCGGGGTCGACGCGGTCCGCGCCCGGAAGGTCGCGGCGCGGGCGTCGGTGCCGCTCGGCTCGGTCAGCTACTGGTTCAAGAACCGCGACGCCCTGATCCGCGAAGCCTTCGACCACTTCCTCGAGCGCAACACCGCCTTCCTCGAGGGCCTGCTCGCCGACACCGCCCTCGACAGCATCGAGGCGCTGGTCGACTTCCTGTGCGCGATGGTCGCCGCCGAGTTCCGCGACAAGCGCCAGGTGCTGACCGAGTACGAGCTGATCCTCGCCGCCGGCCGCGACGCCGACCTCGCCGCCCGCCTGGCGCGCTGGGAGGAGCTGCTGTTCTCCCGCGTCCGGGCGGTGCTCGCCGGCCTCGGCAGCCCGCGCCCCGACGAGGACGCGCGCAGCCTGGTCGAGCTGGTGCGCGGCTTCGAGATCCTCGCCCTGACCCGCCCCCAACCCGACACCGACGACCTGCGCGCCCGCCTGCGGCGGCTGCTCGCCACGATGACTTCCAGGGAGGAAGCCCGATGACCCGCATCGACGACTGCCTGTCCAGCCGGTCTGGACATCTCTACATCGAAGAGCTCGACGCGATGGACCTGCTCGCCCGCTTCGGCTCGCCCTTGTTCGTCTTCTCCGAGGACCAGATCCGGCGCAACGTCCGCCGCTTCCAGCAGAGCTTCGACGCCGGCTGGTGCGGGCCGGTCAAGATCATGCCGGCGGTCAAGGCGAACTGGAACCACGCCGTCCAGCGCGTCCTCGCCAGCG
>JAUIEM010000610.1 GCA_030428695.1 bacterium | reverse complement strand
CGACGCGATGGCGATGCTCGAGCAGCACTATCGCGACATGCAGGACATGGAGTTCACGATCGAGCGCGGCGAGCTCTACATGCTGCAGACCCGCACGGGCAAGCGCACGGCGCGTGCGGCGGTGCGCATCGCCGCCGAGATGTGCGACGAGGGGTTGATCAGCGAAGACACCGCGGTGCTGCGCATCCCGGCCGCCTCCCTCGATCAGCTGCTGCACCCCACCCTCGACCCCGACGCGCCCCGGCGCCTGATCGCGACGGGCCTGCCCGCCAGCCCCGGCGCGGCGTCCGGGAAGCTGGTCTTCTTCGCCGACGACGCCGAGCGGCTCGCGGCCGAGGGGGAGAAGGTGCTGCTCGTCCGCACCGAGACCTCGCCCGAGGACATCCACGGCATGGACGCCGCCCAGGGCATCGTCACGGCGCGCGGCGGGATGACCTCCCACGCGGCCGTCGTCGCCCGCGGCATGGGCCGGCCCTGCGTCGCCGGCTGCGCGGCCCTGCGGGTCGACCTCGAGAAGCGCGAGCTGCACGTCGACGGCGAGGTCTTCGCCGAAGGCAGCGTCCTGACCATCGACGGCGGCTCCGGGCAGGTGTTCGCCGGCGACGTCCCGCGCATCCCCGCCGACCTCAGCGGCGGCCACTTCGGGGACGTGATGGCCTGGGCCGACGCCCGCCGGCGGCTCAAGGTGCGCACCAACGCGGACACCGGCGAAGACGCTGCCCGCGCGCGCCGCTTCGGCGCCGAGGGCATCGGGCTGTGCCGCACCGAGCACATGTTCTTCGCCGAAGACCGCATCGAGGCGGTGCGGCGGATGATCCTCGCCAGCGATGAGGACGGGCGCCGCGAGGCCCTGGCCGACATCCTGCCGATGCAGCGCGACGACTTCATCGAGATCTTCCGGGCGATGGACGGCCTGCCGGTCACGATCCGGCTGCTCGATCCGCCGCTGCACGAGTTCCTGCCCCAGGATGACGCCCAGATCCAGAGCCTCGCCGAGCGCATGGGCGTCGGCTTCGAGGCGCTGAAGAAGAAGAACGACAGCCTGCACGAGCTGAACCCGATGCTCGGCCATCGCGGCTGCAGGCTCGGGATCAGCTTCCCGGAGATCTACGCGATGCAGGCCCAGGCGATCGCCGAGGCTTCGTGCGAAGCGCAGGCGGCCGGGGTCGACGTGCGGCCGGAGATCATGGTGCCGCTGATCAACCACGTCGCCGAGCTCGAGTCGATCCGCGCGGCGATCGCCGCGGTCGTCGCCGACGTGCAGAAGCGGCGCGGAGTCGAGGTTCCGACCCTGATCGGCACGATGATCGAGTTCCCCCGCGCCTGCCTGACGGCCGACGAGATCGCCGGCCAGGCGGACTTCTTCTCCTTCGGCACCAACGACTTGACCCAGACGACCTTCGGCCTGAGCCGGGACGACGCGGGCAAGTTCCTGCCGACCTACATCGACCAGCACATCTACCCGGTCGACCCGTTCATCTCGATCGACACCAAGGGCGTCGGCCAGCTGGTCGAGATGGCGATCGCCAAAGGGCGCGGGGTCAAGCCGGGGCTGAAGATCGGCATCTGCGGCGAGCACGGCGGCGAGCCGGCCAGCGTCGCTTTCTGTCACGGCATCGGCCTCGACTACGTGTCCTGCAGCCCCTTCCGCGTGCCGATCGCCCGGCTCGCGGCTGCGCAGGCGGCGTTGCGGGCAGGGAAGTGAAGCGCCGCCGACGCCGACGCGCGCCGGAGAAGAGGGCCCAGGGCCCCATCGTGTGGGCCGCGATCGCGGTCGGGGTCCTGGCGGTCGCCGTCGCGGCGGTCTACTACTGGGAAAAGGGACGCGCCGAGGACGCCGTGCGGGTCGCCAACGACCTGCTGTACGGCTTCCGCACCGCCCACCAGGCGGGCGAGCTCCCGACCTGTCTGAGCAGTTGGGAGGCGCTGCACGAGAAGCTGCCCGACACCTACCTGTTCGGGCTGGAGGTCGACGGCAAGCCTCCGGGTGAGGTCCGCGAGGGCGTGGCGCAGAAGATGCGCCAGCGGCTCGGCGACGCGGAGCACTTCCACACGCTGCTCGCCCATCTCTACACGGGCAGGACCACCGCCGCGGACGGCGAGGCCCTGCTGCAGGCCTGCGGGCTCGACGAGACCCTCGAGCGCTGGAAGGCGAGCGTCGCGCACCACGCCTTCTGTCGCGAGCAGCGCCTCTTCCGGGTCGTGCTGCCGAGCGAGGAGGAGGGGCAGCTCCTCACGCTGTTGCAAGAACGCTTCGCAGGAGCTGCCGTCCTCGTCGCCGGGGAGACCGAGGGCGTGGGAACCATCGCCGCGCGCTTCGAGGCGGGGGAGCAGGTCGAGTACGTCGACGAGGCGACGCTGGGCGATTTCGGCGGTCCGAAGACGGTGATGGTCACCTCCCAGGTCGACCTGGTCATCGACGTGGAGACGCGGACGGGGCAGACCAGCTGGGACGGCGGCCGGCGCTTCGTCTCGAGCATCGCCGACCTGCCCGAAGAGCTCTGGGACTACGAGCTCGACGACTTCGAGCAGGTGCTGCGCGAGCAGGCCCTCGAGCAGCTCGCGAAGGCGCGGCCGGTGGTCTACACGGAGTAGGCGCCGTCAGGGTCCCCGCGCCTTCTCCTCCAGGGCGCTGACCATCCAGCCCGGCAGCTCCCGCGTCGCCTCGTCGAGCAGCTCCCGCGCGTCCTCGCCGGAGCCCGCCGCCAGCACGCAGCGTCCCCGGGCGTGGGCGATGGCCCCGCGAGGCGGCAGGCGGCGCAGATAGCCGAGGGCCTCGTCATAGCGTTCGAGCTCGGTGCTGGCGAGCCCGAGCAGCTTCCAGATCTCGTCGAGGGCGAGGGCGTCGACCTCGGCGTCGAAGCGCAGCTGATGGCAGAGCCGCGCGGCCTCGTGCCAGTCTTCCGCCGCGAAGGCGGCGCGCGCCTCGGCGAGCAGCCCCTTGGCGACCTGACTGGTGCGCACCCGCCGCCGTGCGGAGCCTCCTCCGCCCAGGCGGCTGACGTTCAGCCACATCAGCACTCCGCCGATGATCGCGAGGAAGGTGCTGCCGAACAGCCCGAGCGCGATGAGCAGCACCCCGCCGGAGCACACGATGCCGACCACGTGGGTCACCCGGTCGGCCGTCTCGAGGTTGCGCACCCAGCGCCGCAGGCCGAGCTGGAAGAGCTGGCCGCCGTCGAGGGGCCAGAGCGGCAGGAGGTTCGCGAGGCTCCAGATGATGTTGATGTAGAGCAGGGCGGCCATCGCCTGGTTCGGCCAGACCGCCTGGCGCCAGGCAGGCATCGCCGCGTCGAGCTGCCACACCAGCAGCAACAGCAGGCCCCCGAACAGCAGCCCCGCCCCCGGTCCGGCCGCGATGATCAGCGCCTGGTCGCGGTCGCTCCGGGCCGGGCGGTGCTTGCACAGGCCGCCCCAGCCGTGTAGCACGACCTCGGGCTTCAGTC
>JAUIEM010000141.1 GCA_030428695.1 bacterium | reverse complement strand
CGTCGAGGTCCCGGACGTGCGCACCGGCCTCGACCGCGTCGCCTTCGGCGCGGTCGACGCGGTGATCGCGAACATCGCGGTCGCGAGCTTCGAGATCGAGGCGGCGGGCCTGACCAACCTGCGCATCGCCGGCGAGTCGGGCTTCGTGTGGAAGCTCTCGATGGCGTGCCGTCGCGAGCTCGAGCCCCTGCGCGACATCCTGCAGCTCGCCCTCGACAGCATCCCGGAGGCCGAGCGCCTGGCGATCAAGCGCCGCTGGATCGCCCTCGAGCTCGAGCGCGCCGGCGACGACCTGTTCCTGCCGATCGCGCTCCTCTGCCTCGGCGCCGGCTTGCTGCTGTGGTTCCTCCGCCCGCGCCGCGCCGAGCCGGCGCCGCCCCACCGCCACTGGCTGCTCGGCGACTGGAAGATCCTCGCCGTGTGCGGCCTGGCGATCGTCGCCGTGCTCGCCGCCGGCGCCTGGACCCGCTCGCGGGTGGTGCAACAGGCCCGGCAGGACGCGCGCAACACCCTCGCCAGCCTGCGTCGCACCAGCAGCCTCGCGGTCGAGGGCTGGCTGCGCGAGCGCGAGGCCGAAGCGCGCCGGGCGGCGAGCCGCGAGCGCCTGCGGCAGGCGGTGGCAGCGCTGGGGGCCGGAGCGGACGAAGAGGCCCTCGCGGTCCTCGACGGCGCGCGGGTCAGCGCCGGCGCCTCCGCGCTGCTCGTGCTGCGGCCTGACGGCGTCATCCTCGCCGGGCAGGCCGGGCCGGGGCTCGGGCCGGGGCGCTCGCTCAGCCTCCCGGACCCGCTGCGCGAGCGACTCGCGCAGGCGCCGGGCTACAGCGTCCTCGCCCTGCCGGGCAACGTCCCGCTGCCGGCGCCCCTCGACCGCGAGCTGGTGGTCGCCGCGGCGCTTCGCGAGGGGGCGTCGGCGCGGGCCATTCTGCTCTTCCGCTTCCCTCCCGCCGCGGCCTTCAGCGAGATCCTCGCGCGCGGGGAGCTCGGCGACAGCGGCGAGACCTACGCCTTCAACCGCCACGCGGACCTGATCAGCACGAGCCGCTTCGACCAGGAGCTGCGGGAAGCGGGCCAGCGCGGCGACGATCCGTTTCTGCCGCTGCGCGACCCCGGCTTCAACCTGCTCGCCGGGCAGGCGCCCGCGGGCTGGCCGGCCGAGCGGCCGCTGACCCGGATGGCCGAGCAGGCGCTGGCCGGCAACGCGGGCTTCGACCTCGACGGCTACCGCAACTACCGCGGCACCGAGGTGATCGGGGCGTGGCGCTGGAACGAGGAGCTCGGGCTCGGCATCGCGACCGAGATCGAGGCGGACGAAGCCTACGCCTTCCTCGCCGCCTACCGGGCGAACGAGATGCTCGGCACCGCCTTCACCATCGCCCTGCTGCTCGGCCTGACGGCGCTGTTCCTCTACAACCGCCAGCGCATCGCGATCGCGAACGCGCGGCTCGCGGAGGCCTCGCGCGTCAAGAGCCAGTTCCTCGCCAACATGAGCCACGAGATCCGCACGCCCCTGAACGCCGTGATCGGCCTGACCGAGCTGCTCTTGCGCACCGAGCTCGACAAGCGCCAACAGGGCTACGTCAGCACCCTGCAGAGCTCGGGGCAGGGGCTGCTCGCGCTGATCAACGACATCCTCGACCTGTCGAAGGTCGAGGCCGGCGAGCTGACCCTGCGCGACGAGCCCCTCGACGTCCGCGCCCAGCTCGACGGGGTCGCCGACCTGCTCAAGGCCCTGGCGGCGCGCAAGGGCCTGACGCTCAAGGTCGGGGGCTTCAAGCTGCCGCGCGGCCTGCGCGGCGATCCCCAGCGGCTGTCCCAGGTGCTGATCAACCTGACGAACAACGCGATCAAGTTCACCGATGAGGGCTCGGTGACGCTGGTCGCCAAGCTGGTCGAGAAGGACGCCGACAGCGCCCTCCTGCGCTTCGAGGTGCGCGACACCGGCGTCGGCATCCCGCCGGAAGACCAGCAGCGGGTGTTCGAGAGCTTCACCCAGGTCGACGAGTCGACCACCCGCGCCCAGCAGGGCACGGGCCTCGGGCTCGCGATCTGCAAGCAGCTGGTCGCGAAGATGCAGGGCGCGATCGGCCTGACGAGCGAGCTCGGCGTCGGCACCACGGTGTGGTTCACCGCGCGCTTCGCCCGCGGCGAGGAGCCGGCGCCGAGCGACGAGGCGCCGCCGATCTCGGAGTTCCCGCTGGCGGCGGAGGGCGCACGCCCGACCGTCCTGGTCGCCGACGACAACCCGGTCAATCGCGCCGTGACCCACGACATGCTCGAGGAGCTCGGCATCGACTCGAGGGTGGTCGAGAACGGGCGCGAGGCCGTCGACGCCTACCAGGCCACCCCGGATGCCTTCGGCGCCGTGCTGATGGACTGCCAGATGCCCGAGCTGAACGGCTACGACGCCTGCCGGGAGATCCGCGGCCTCGGGCACGAGCGCCGCATCCCGATCATCGCCCTGACCGCCCACGCCTTGCAGGGCGAGCGCGAGAAGGTGCTCGCGGCGGGCATGGACGACTACCTGACCAAGCCGGTGCGCCTGCGCGTGTTGCGTCGCACCCTGCGGCGCTGGGGGGTGGTCGGGCAGCCGCGCTCCGCGAAGGCGAAGGCGGAAGCAGCGCCGACGGAGGCGCTTCCAACACCGTCGGCGGAGGAAGCCCCCGCGGCGGAGCCCGCACGCCCGGTGCGCGAGGGCACCCTCGACCCGACGATCCGGCGCCGGCCGCGGCACGTCAAGCTGTTCCTGCGCCACTCCCCGGCCGAGCTCGCCGAGCTGGAGCAGGCCGCCGACGCCCACACGCTGGCCCTGTGCGCCCACAAGCTCAAGGGCAGCTGCCGGATGCTCGGGGTGCTGCGCGCGGCGGAGACCTGCGCCGGGCTCGAGGCGTTGGGCAAGGACGGCGCCGAGCGCGCGCCCGAGGAGCTGCTGCAGCGGCTGCGGGATGAGCTCGCGGAGGCGAAGGCGGCGCTCGAAGCGACCCTGGAGGAGGCGTAGCGCGCCGGATCAGCCGGGATCGACCGGGATCAGGGCTCGAGCCGGCGCTCGAGCACCTGCTGGTCCGAAGGCTGGAAGCCGAGCGAGCTGAAGAAGGCGAACATCGGGTCGTCGGCGCGGGCGAGGCACTGCACGTGAGGCAGGTTGCGCTCGCTGAAGACCTCGAGCAGCGAGCGGGCGAGCTTCGAGGCGACGCCCTTGCGGGTGTGCTCGGGGTCGACGCCGATCGCGACGATGCGTCCGCAGCGGGGGATGCCGAACTGCCAGGCCTGGATGTCACCGAGGATGAAGCCGATCAGCTTGCCCTCGAGGATCGCGACCTGGCAGAACACCGGCGCGAGGCTGTCCGACGGCGCCGCCTCGCCGATGTACAGGCCGAGCAGGCCGCGCCACCAGCCGGCGCGGCGGAAGCTGCCGAGCTTGTTGTCGACGGCGATCACCGCCTCGACATCGCCTTCCCGGATCTCACGGATCTCGACATCCGCCATGGGAAATCCCCCTTCCCCGACTTGCATCGCGCCGACAGGTACGGTCTGATGCATGTACCGCCGGGCCATCCATCGCTGAGTGCGACGGGACTATAGCGCGAACCCGCGAAGGGAGTCAATCCGATGCAACCTCACCGCCTCCTTCCTGAAGCTCCGTTCCAGACCTACGAGGACTACCTCGCCGCGACCGGCGGCGGGCTGGAGAAGGCCCGGGGGATGCGCCCCGAGGCGGTCATCGAGGCGCTGAAGAAGGCGCGGCTGCGCGGTCGCGGCGGCGCGGGCTTCCCGACCGGGAAGAAGTGGAACACGGTGTTCGACTCGAAGCACGGCAACCGCGCGGTGGTGTGCAACGGCGCGGAGGGCGAGCCCGGCACCTTCAAGGACCGCACCGTCCTGCGCATGAACCCCTACGCCGTGCTCGAGGGCATGGCGATCGCCGCCCACGTGCTCGGGACGAACGCGCTGTACCTGCCGACGAAGGCCTCCTTCGGGAAGGCGAACCGCGCCCTCGACCGGGCCCTCGAGCAGATGGCGGAGGTGCTCGACGGGCTGGAGATCGAGCTGGTGCAGGGTCCGGAGGAGTACCTGTTCGGCGAGGAGAAGGCGCTCCTCAACTTCATCGAGAACGCCGAGCCGCTGCCCCGCGAGGCCCACTACCCGCCCTACGCGTGGGGCCTGAACGCGACCCCGCGGGAGCCGAACCCCGCCCTGGTCAACAACGTCGAGACCTTCGCCCGGGTGCCGGGGATCATCGCCCACGGCGCCTCCTCCTTCCGCGAGATCGGCGCAGAAGACACCCCGGGCTACGCGATCTTCACGATCTCCGGCGACGTCCAGACCCCCGGCGTGTACGAGCTGCCGACGGGTCTGCCGATGCGGGAGATCCTGACCGGGGTCGGCGGCGGCCCGCGCGAGGGGCGCCGCCTGGTCGGGGCGCTGTGCGGGACCTCGGCGGGGCTGTTGACCGAGGACAAGCTCGACACCCCGGCGAGCTTCGACGCGCTGTCCGCGGCCGGCTCGGGCCTGGGCTCGGCCGGCTTCATCGCCCTCGACGACGCCGCCGACATCGCCGCGGTCGCCGACAGCGTGCTGCGCTTCCTGTACGTCGAGAGCTGCAGCCAGTGCAGCGCCTGCAAGGCCGGGCTGCACGAGGCCTGGACCAACCTCGACGAGCTGCGCGACCCCGAGCGGCGCGAGGCCCACAACCTCGAGCGCATGCTGTACGGCGTGCGCTTCGCGCCCCAGGGCAACCGCTGCTACCTGCCGGTCCAGGCCTCCGAGCTGATCCCCAGCCTGGTCGAGGCCTTCCCGGCGGCCTTCGAGAAGCCGCGCCCGAGCAAGCCCTGGCCGCTGCCGAAGATGGTCGAGCACGACCCCGTGCAGCACACCTTCACCCTCGACCCGGTGCAGCGCTTCAAGCAGCCGGACTGGTCCTACGATTTCCCGAGCGAGGTCGCCGAGAAGATCGAGCTCGGCGCGACCGTGCAGCTCGACCCGACCCAGGAGAAGCTGCTGCAGGCCCTCGCCGACCAGGCCGGGCTCAGCCTCGACGAGCAGGTCGGGGCCGCCCTCGCCGAGTGGCTCGAGAAACGCGCGGGCGAGGCGCCGGAGGCCTGAGGTGGAGCTCCACGCGACGGAGGATCCCGCCCTGCTCGCGGGCTTCCTCAGCGACGCCGCCTGCACCCCGGGGGGGCACAGCCCGCGCCTGGTGCGGCCGCGCTCGGTCGACGAGGTCTCCGCCTTTCTCGCGGGAAGCGCCGAGCCGGTGCTCGCGATCGGCGCGCAGTCGTCCCTGACCGGCGGCGCGACGCCGTTCGGTGAGACGCTGCTCGCCCTCGCCGGCCTCGACCGGCTCGAGCGCGACGGAGACCGGCTGCGGGCGGGGGCCGGGGTGCTGGTGCGCGACGTCCAGGCCTGCGCGGCCGAGGCGGGGCTGTTCTACCCGCCGGCGCCGACCTACGACGGCGCGAGCATCGGCGGCAACGCGGCGACCAACGCGGCCGGCTCGGCGACCTTCAAGTACGGGTCGACCCGCGACTGGGTGGTCGGGCTGACCGTCGTGCTCGCCGAAGGCTCCGTGCTGCGGCTGCGCCGCGGCGAGCACCGGGCGCGCGACGGCGTGCTCGAGCTGCCCGTCGGAGGGCGCAGCCTGCGGGTGCCGGTTCCGGCCTACCGCAACCCGGCGGTGCGCAAGGTGTCGGCCGGCTACCACGCCGCCGACGCGCTCGACGCGGTCGACCTGTTCGTCGGCTCCGAGGGCACCCTCGGCGTGCTGTGCGAGGTCGAGCTCGCCCTGACACCCGCGCCGGCGGGCACGCTGACCGGCTGGCTGTGCTTCCCCGACGAAGAGCGCGGCTTCGCGGTCGTCGCGGAGCTGCGCGAGGCCTCGCGGCGCACCCGGGAGACGGGCGATCCGCGCGGGCTCGACGTGCGCGCGATCGAGCACCTGGGCGGCGGGTCGCTCGCGCTGCTGCGGGAGACCGACGTGCCGGCGCGCAGCCGGGTCGGGATTCCGGAGGATGCGGCCCTCGCGATCCTGTTCGAGCTCGAGCTGCGGGAGGCGGTGCCGGAGGCGGACATCCTCGCCGCCTACGAGGCCGCGCTCGAAGGCTCCCCCGCCGAAGACGGCCCGGTGCTGCGGCTCTTCCAGCAGCTCGCGCGCCACGACCTGCTCGACGCCCTCGAGCTGGCGATGCCCGGCGACCGCATCCGCCGCAAGGCCCTGTACGCCCTGCGCGAGGCAGTGCCGATGCGGGTCAACGAGCTGACGGCCGAGGCCAAGCGCGGCTGCCCGGCGGTGCACCGCCAGGCCCTCGACGCGGTCGTGCCCTTCGCCGCGCTGCGCCCCCACCTCGCGATGCAGCGCCAGGCGCTCGCCGAGGCCGGGCTGCGCGGCAACCACTGGGGACACATCTCCGACGGCAACGTGCACCTGAACATCTTCGTGTCCAGCGAGGCGGAGATCGACCGCGCCCGCGCGCTGCTCTTCCGCTTCGCCGAGGACGCGATCGCCCGGGGCGGCTGCCCCCTCGCCGAGCACGGCACCGGGCGCAACCCGACCAAACAGAAGCTGCTCCGGGTCTTCCGGGGCGCCGCGGGCATCGCCGCGATGCGCGCGGTCAAGCGGGTGCTCGATCCGCGCGGGCGGCTCGCCCCCGGAGTGCTGTTCCCCGCGGAGACATCCTGAAGGAGACGTGATGGCCGAGTGGAGCGACGAGCAGAAACTGCTGCTGGCGGCATCGACCGCCGCCGCCTGGTCCGACGGCAGCCTCGACCCGGCCGAGGCCGCGCGGGTGCATTTCCTCGCGAAGCTGCTCGGCCTCGACAAGCTGACGGAGGTCGAGGCCTTCCTGCAGGACCCGCAGCAGGCCGACGCCCTGCTCGACGGCGAGGTCGACCCCGAGCTCGCCCAGCGCGCCTTCGCCTCGGCCTGCACCATCGCCGCCGCGGACAAGGAGCTCGGCGCCGAGGAGCGGGCCTTCCTCACCCGCCTCGGGGCCCGACTCAAGCTGGGCGAGAGCGACGTGCAGGGGCTGATCCTGCTCGCGAAGCGGCGGGCGCGGTAGCCTGGCGTTCCCCTTCCCTCTACTCGAACCGAAGGAGAGCGTGGTGCGCAGCCTCAAGTACTACATGGCGACCACCCTGGACGGCTTCATCTGCCGGCAGGACGGGGGCCTCGACGACTTCAACGCCGTGCCACCCGGAGCGCACATCGCCGACTACCTGGAGTCCCTGAGCTCGTTCGACGCGGTGATCATGGGGCGCAAGACCTACGACGTGGGGCTCGCCGCCGGCAAGACCAACCCCTACCCACAGCTGAAGACCTACGTGGTGACCCGCTCGCTCCAGGAGAGCCCTGACGAGGCGGTGAGCCTGATCTCCTCCGATGTCGTCGGCAGGGTCGAGGCGCTGAAGCACGAAAAGGGCGGGGACATCTACCTGTGCGGCGGCGCGGAGCTCGCTGCGCAGCTGTTCGATGCGGGCCTCATCGACGAGGTGATCGTCAAGCTGATGCCGCTCATCATCGGCGCGGGCATCTCGCTCGCACAGGCCGTCGGCGCGCGGGTCGAGCTCGAGCGGACCGCCCTCAAGGCCTATGACAGCGGCGTCGTCTTCCTCTACTACCGGGTGAAGAAGCCGACAGGCTGAGCGCCTACGCGATGTAGTTGACGTACACCCAGTAGCCGCCGTAGGCGATGGCCGCGAGCACGGCCAGGCCGATCAGGGCAGGCACCAGCTTGCGCTTCAGCATCGCGAGCATCACTTTGTTCTTCGCACCCATCGACCGTCCTCCGCACCAGTGCCCCGACGGTACACGAAAACGCCCCGGAGGACGACCTCCGGGGCGTGTGAGGACGGCGGGCGCCGCTACTCGAAGGTGATCTCCGCGATGTCGAGGACCTGCTTGGTCTCGCGCAGGCGGCGGGTGACGCTGATGCGCTCCTCGTCCGGCCGCCCGTAGTTCTTGTACACGGTCAGCTGGATGGTGGTCGCGCCGGACAGCATCTGCTGACTGTTGCCGTAGTAGTTGACCTGGATCTGGAAGCCGCCGGCCATCGCGTCCTTGAGCAGGTACTCCTCCGGCCCGTAGCCGCGGGTGAAGTCGCGCCCGAACCAGCCGCCGATGGTCGTGCGGGTGTGGCTGTAGTAGGCCTTTTCGCCGCTCGGCTCGACGACCCACAGGTCCATGTCGCACATGTCCGCATCCCAGGTCAGCACGACCCGCAGGTCGCAGGCGAGGTTCTCGATCAGGTCGTCGGGCAGGTTGTGGCGCGCGACCATACCGGCCGCCTCGCAGCGTGCGATGCAGCGGTTCAGCTCACCGAGGGCGACGAGCTGGATGTCCGGGAAGCGGCCGTCCCATTCCCCGCGCACCACCGCCTCGAACAGGGAGATCGCCTCGTCGAAGTGCTTCATGCGGGCGAGCACGAGGGCGAGGTCGCGGTGCGACTGCGGTTCCTCCGGACGCATGCGCAGCACCTCGCGGAAGATCTCCGCGGCGAGCTCGAGGCGCTCGAGCTGGGCGAGGCGGTGGGCGAGGATGCGCAACAGCGGAGCGCTGCCGAGCTCGAGCTCGGCGATGTTCGAGAGCACGCGCAGGGCGCGGTCTTCCTCGCCGCGCTCGACGAACAGGTCGGCGACGTCGAGGTAGAAGGCGCTGCTGTTCGCGTAGTCCTGGCGGAGCCGCTGGTAGACCTCCCAGGCGCCGTCGCCGGCCTCCTGCAGGGCGGCCATGTAGGGCATGTCCGGGGTCCAGGGCTTGAGCTCGATGCTGCGGGAGGGGCCGCCGGCCTCGCCTGCGTCGCCGCCCTGGGTCTCGTCGTCGCCCGAGGCCGCCAGCTCCTCGAGGGCGTCGCTCTCGCGCGCCCGCTCCAGGCGCTCGCCGCCGGCCTCGGGCTCCGCCGAGTCGCGGGGGGTGGCGGGGCTGGCGTTCGGGGCTTCGGCGGCCGGCGGCCCCCCGGAACCACCCATGTCGTTGGATTCGCCATCGGCGTTCGGCTGCGCGAAACGGAAGTCCTTCGGGTAGTCGAAGGTCTGCGCGTACCAGTCCTTGCGCTGCTTCCACAGCTCCCGCACCCGGGCCATGTGGGCGGCCTGGGAGTCGGCGACCAGCTTGTCCGCGGCCTCGATCTGGGCGAAGTAGGCGTCCTGCCATTCCCCGGCGGGCGGCACGATGCGATAGCGGACGTAGTCCTCGAGGGTCTCGAGCACCAGCAGCGAGGTCTGGGGGGTGACGATGCCGTACTTCAGGCCGATCTGCTTGACCTCGAGCTCACGCTCGGGGAAGGGGGCGAGCTCACCGACCCGCGCCCGGGCCCAGTGCTTGGCGACCGTGTCGCCGGCGGCGCAGTTGTCCGCGCCGAGGCTGACCGGCACGCGCCAGGTCGCGCCGGAGCCATCGCCGAAGATGCAGGTCACGGTGCCGGCCTCGGCGGTCAGCATCCCGGACAGGGCGAACTCGGCGCTCGCGCGGCTCGGGGCGGCGGGGCTGAGGCGCTCGACCCCCGCGCTCTCGACGCCGAGGAACACCCAGGGCCGCTGGGAGAGCTGCGCGAGGCAGGCCTCGGGCGCGTCCCGCGTCAGGTCGAGCAGGTGGCCGGAGGCGGCGATCGCCTCGAGCCGCGGACGGTCGTGGGAGGTGCCGCTCAGCACCGCGTGCACCGGCTTCGCGCCCGGCTTCGGCAGGCCGCTGCCGAGGGTGCTCAGGCCGTCGCTGCAGAGCAGCAGGGCATCGCAGCTGTCGTCGTAGCGGGCGAGGTCGAGGCAGCTCAGGCGCGTGCCGCCGTCGCGGGGCAGGTTCTCGATGCGGGCGAAGAGCTGATCGTAGGTGTCCGGCCCGAAGTCCTCCTCGAACCAGATCGCGTTCGAAAAGGCGACGAGCTTGACCGCCTCGGGGGCGAGCTGGGCGACCCAGGCCCGCAGCAGCGCGAGCTCCGCGGCGATGGCGGCGGGCTCGCGGGAGGCCGAGGCGTCGAACAGGATGCCGAGCCGGGCCGGCGGCGTCGCGGCCGCGCCGTCCGGGGCGGGCACGGGCAGGAGCGCGCTGAAGTGCCGGCCGTGGCTGCCGCTCTGGATCGCGACGGCCGGTTCCGTCAGCGCCGGCAGCACCAGCTCGAGGTCGGCGTCGGCGGTGAAGTCGGTGACGTCGGCGGCGAAGCTGACCGTCGCGTCGCCCCAATCGAGGTTCCCGCCCGGCACCGCGGGCGGCGTGAGGGTCTCGGCCTGGTCGGTGTCGACCGACAGCGAGAAGCGGTCGAGCTTGCCGTAGCGCAGCGGCAGGCGGATGCGCTCGCCGGCCTGCCAGGTGTAGCGCAGCACGCAGCGCTTGGTGCCGTTCGCCGGGATCGGGTAGACCCGCACCTGGTAGACGTTGCCCTGGACCCACTCGACCAGCCCGGGGTCGACGCCGCGGCGCACGATCTCCTCGAACACGACGCGCGCCTTCTGGCGCTCGACGACGGCGGCCTCGCGCAGCTGGCCGTCGATCTCCAGGGCCATCGCGGTCACCGTCGCGCCGCTCGGCAGCGGCAGCACGAGCTGGCCCTCGAGGACCTGGGCGTAGGGGTTGCTGAAGGTCAGGTCGAGGTCGACCGTCGCGAGCCGACCGACCACCGTCAGGTCGACGTCGACGGCCGACACGGGCAGCGGACGGGACGGACCGCTCGGGTCCGTCCGCACGAGCAGGCCGGCGGGCCGCAGCTCGTCGCTGTCGGGCGCGACGTCCTGCGCGAGCAGGCCGAGGCCGAGCAGGGGGAGCAGAAGGAGTCGGGCAAGGCGCATGGGTGTCTCCAGGTGCGGGTGTCTCTTGTTGGACCCGTGAAAGCGGATTTTGTTCCAGTACTATAGAGAATCGCATCCGTGCATTCCCCTGCCGATCGACTACCGGAGGCCCGATGGACGACCCCGCAAACCCGCGCCGCGCGGGCGTTCTGGCGCACGTCAGCAGCCTGCCCTCGCGCGGTCCGATCGGCGACCTCGGCCCGGCCGCCCACCGCTTCGTCGCCTGGTTGGAAGAGGCCGGCTGCAGCCTCTGGCAGGTGCTGCCCCTCAACCCCCTCGGGCCGGGCAATTCCCCCTACTGCTCCGCCTCGGCCTTCGCGACCGAGCCGGCCTATCTGTCCCTCGAAGGCCTGGTCGCCGACGGACTGCTCGATCCGCGGGAAGCGCGGGGGCCGGGAGCCGGCGCGGCGGTCGACTGGGACGCGGTGTGGAGCTGGAAGATGCCGCTGGTGCGGCGGGCGGCGGCGCGCTACGCCAAGGTCGCCGAGCGCTCCCTCGAGGAGTTCGCGGCCGCCCACGCCTGGGCCGCCGACTGGGCGCTGTACGAGGCTCTCGAGGCCGAGCACGGCGGCTGGTGGAGCTGGCCGGAAGAGCTGCGCGCCCGCGACCCGGAGGCCCTGGAGCGCGAGCGCGCGCGGCGCCGTCCGCTGATCCTCGAGGAGCTCGCGCTGCAGGCCCTGTTCGAGCGCCAGTGGACCAGCCTCCGCACCGCCGCCCGCCGGCACGGGGTCGAGCTGCTCGGCGACGTGCCGATCTTCGTCAGCGGGGAGAGCTGCGACACCTGGGCGCACCGCGAGCTGTTCCTGCTCGATGCCGATGGCCAGCCGAGCGTGCGGGCGGGCGTGCCGCCGGACTACTTCGCCGAGGATGGCCAGCTGTGGGGCAACCCGATGTTCGCCTGGGACGCCCACCGCGCCGACGGCTTCCGCTGGTGGCGGCGGCGCCTCGCCCAGACCCTGCGCTTCGCCGACCGCGTGCGGCTCGACCACTTCCGCGGCTTCGTCGCGGCGTGGGCGGTGCCGAAGGAAGCGGAGACCGCCCGCGAGGGGCAGTGGCAGCCGGGGCCGGGGCGCGCGCTCTTCGACGCCCTCGCGGCCGACGGCGAGGGGCCGTTGCCCCTGATCGCCGAGGACCTCGGCACCATCGACGACGACGTGATCGGCCTGCGCCAGGAGCTCGGCCTGCCGGGGATGAAGGTGCTGCAGTTCGCCTTCGGCTCCGACGGCAGCCATCCCTTCCTGCCCCACAACTTCAGCGGGCCGCGCTGCCTGGTCTACACCGGCACCCACGACAACGACACCGCCCGGGGCTGGTACGCGACGGCCTCGGAGTACGAGCGCGACCGCTTCCGGCGCTACGTCGGGCGGGACGGCTCGGAGCCGGGCTGGGACATGATCCGGCTCGCCTGGTCGTCGGTCGCCGCCGACGCCCTCGCGCCGCTACAGGACGTGCTCGAGCTCGGCGCGGAGGCGCGGATGAACGTGCCGGGGGTGGCAAAGGGGAACTGGGGCTGGCGCGCCCGGGGCTTCCCCGCCTCCGCCGCCCACCGCCTGCGCGCCCTCGGCAACGCCTACGGGCGCTGTGACGCGCCGGGCTACGCGTTGCGGGCTCAGTCGGCATCGGCCTCGGAGTCGGCCTCGGAATCGGGGTCGGCTTCCCCCGGCTGAGTCGCCAGCCAGCGCAGGAGGTTGTCGAGCACGCGGTCCGAGGACAGGATCACCGTGTTGTGGTCGCAGTTGCAGGAGCCGAACCACGAGCCCGGTACCAGCTCGTGCAGCGCTTCGTTCATCGCGAAGGGCACGACGTTGTCTTCGGTCGCGCCGATGATCGCGACCGGAAGCTTCCCCGCGACCTTCTCGAGTCGGCGGGCGTTGTCGAAGCGGTCGAGCACCAGCCAGCGGACCGGCAGGAAGGGGTAGAGCTGTGCGGCTCGGTCGGGCACCGAGGTGAAGGTGGTCTCGAGCACGACCGCCGCCGGCAGCTCGCCCCGCTCGTCGAGCTTCTCGAGCAGCGCCATCGCGACGCCACCGCCGAGGGACTTCCCGCACACGATGATGCTGTCCGCCGGGATGCCCCGCGCCCGCAGCCAGTCCCAGGCGGCGAGGGCGTCGGCCTGCAGGCCGGCCTCGGTCGGCGAGCCGTCGTTCCCCGAGTAGCCGCGGTAGGCGACGCGCAGCAGCCGGTGGCCGCGCGGCAGGAGGGTCGAGGCCAGGCTGAGGCAGCTGCTGACCTGGGCGGCGTTGCCGCCGAGGTTGAGCCAGGTGTAGCTGTCGGTGGCGACGCTGTCCGGGACGACCGGCAGGCTGCCGAGCAGGCTGTTGGCGGTCCGCTTCATCCCCGGATAGGGCTCGCTCGGCAGGCGTTCGGCCATCCACCAGGCGAACAGCTGCTGCCCATCCTCGGCCGTCAGCTCGACGCGCTCGGCGCGGAGCGTCAAGGCGATCCGGTCTTCGTGGGAGCCGTAGCCGGGCGGGAGGAAGAGCAGCTTGCGCTGCAGGAGGAACATCGCGGCGCAGATCACGACGTAGGCGCCGACCACGGTGATCACGGCCATCTTGAGCTTTCTTTTCATCGTTCCCTCTCGTGTCCCGATGCTACAGGTCCGGGCGGCCCTGTCCAGGGGTGGCTGGGCGGGGACCATTCAGCCCGTTTGATTCACCGGGATTCCTGCTGCGGACCCGGATGCCTCAGATCTCGGGCACTTCGAGCCTTCTGCGCTGCTCACCTATGAAGCTACATGGGCTCCGCTGCTCAAAGACTCGAAGCGCCCGATCTCAAGAGGCCTCCGGGCCCTCGCGACGAAATCCCGGTGAATCAACCGGCTTCATCAAAAAGCTGGTTGACACTCCCCGGGGGAGGTCCTACACTCTGCGGGCCCGTGAGGGGAACGCCCCTTTCGCGCTGGACTCATAGCTCAATTGGATAGAGCGCCGGTCTACGGAACCGGAGGTTGGAGGTTCGAGTCCTCCTGAGTCCGATGGAACCCACCGACGCCGCGTTCATGCGTCTGGCTCTGGCAGAGGCGGTGGAGGGCGGCAGGCAGGGCAACGTACCGGTCGGCGCAGTGATCGTTCGCGCCGGACAGGTGATCGCGAAAGCCCACAACCTCCGCCACACGACGGGGAACCCCGTCGCCCACGCCGAAATGCTCGCCATCGCTGACGCCGCGCGGGTCGTGGGGAACTGGCGGTTGACGGAGACCACGCTCTACGTTACGCTCGAGCCCTGCGCGATGTGCGCGGGGGGGATCGTCCTGGCCCGCGTCCCGCGGGTCGTGTTCGGAACGAGCGATCCCAAGGCGGGAGCCTGTGGCAGCCTGTTCAACCTCGTGCAGGATCCAAGGCTCAACCACCGGGTCGAGCTGTCGGGAGGCGCTCTCGAGAAGGAGTGCGGCGATCTGCTGCGGGACTTCTTTCGGGCGCGGCGGGCGAGGAAACCCGCGAAGTCGGAAACAGCGCCCTCTTCGGAGGGTGGTGAAGAATCTGGAGAGGTGCCGGAGCGGCTGAACGGGTCGGTTTCGAAAACCGATGTAGGGGTAACTCTACCGGGGGTTCAAATCCCTCCCTCTCCGCTTGATCTGTCCGAGGACGCGGGCTCGCCCGCGTCCTGATGTCTGAGGAAGTCTGGAGAGGTGCCCGAGTGGCTGAAGGGGCACGCTTGGAAAGCGTGTAGGCGGGAAACCGTCTCGCGGGTTCGAATCCCGCCCTCTCCGTCGGCGGCGCTGGCGTCGCCTGTTGAGTTTGAACCGTGCTAGGCGGGGAGTCAGGGGTTCCCTGTCACTCGAAATCCCCTTTATGCGAGGCTGAATTCCCGGTCGAGGTGCGGCCCCCTACGGTCCCTTGGCTCTTACGCGAAGCGTTGACGATTGGGTCCTTTGCAAGCTTGGACGGTGAACCTGGTCAGGTCTGGAAGGAAGCAGCCATAAGCTTGTTCAAGTTGTGCTGAGATCGCCTGATCCGAGTTTCAACGAGAGGCTACACCGCGGAGGACCGTATCAGAACCGGGTGCACGGTTCTTTTTTTATTCTGCAGCCACGGCTGCGCACGCGAGACGCCGGACATTGGCATACCTCGTCCTGGCCAGGAAGTACCGTCCTCAGCGCTTTGAGGACACCGTCGGGCAGGAAGCGATCGTCCAGACCCTGACCAACGCGGTCAAAACCGGCAAAGTCTCGCACGCCTACCTTTTCTGCGGGCCGCGCGGCGTCGGCAAGACGTCGACGGCCCGCATCCTGAGCAAAGCCCTCAACTGCCCGCAGCCCGACGGCTTCGAGCCGTGCGCGTCGTGCGAGGTGTGTCAGGACGTCGCCCGCGGCGAGGATCTCGACGTGATCGAGATCGACGGCGCGAGCAACCGCAAGGTCGAGGAGATCGAGAAGATCCGGGAGAACGTCAAGTTCCGCCCGGCCCGCTGCCGCTACAAGATCTACATCGTCGACGAGGTGCACATGCTCTCGTTGGCGGCCTTCAACGCGCTGCTCAAGACGCTCGAAGAGCCCCCCGAGCACGTCAAGTTCATCTTCGCGACCACCGAGCCCCACAAGGTCCCCGACACCATCCAGAGCCGCTGCCAGATCATGCCCTTCGGCAAGATCCGGCCCGAGCACATCCGGGCGCGGCTCGAGAAGATCTGCGCGCTCGAGGGCTTCTCCGTCGAGCCGGCCGCCCTCGCGCGCATCGCCCAGCAGTCCCTCGGCGGCATGCGCGACGCCCTGTCGCTGCTCGACCGGCTGGTCGCCTCCGGCGCCGACACCGTCTCCGAGGAGGGCGTCAGCCTCGCCCTCGGCACGGTCGGCAAACGCCACCTGGTCGGGATGCTCAGCGCCGTGGTCGCGCGGGACGAGCGCGCGCTGCTCGAGCAGCTCGCGGCCTTCGACGAGCGGGGCGGCGACTACGAAGAGCTGCTCGCCGACCTGCTGCGCGCCGGTCGCGCGGCCCTGCACCTCAAGCTGCTCGGGCCGCGGGCGGGGGCCCTCGACGCGATGGGGCTGGTCGCCGAGGACCTCGCGCCCCTCGCCGAGGTCAGCAGCGACGGCTGGCTGTACCTGCTCGAGAACCTCGACGAGGCGGGCGCCAAGCTGAAGGACGCCCTCGACGAGCGGGTCAGCGTCGAGCTGTTGCTGCTGCGCCTGGCCCGGGTCGGCGACCTCGCGGCGGTGCCCGCCTGGGTCGAGCGCCTCGGCCAGCTCGAGGAGCTGCTCGAGGCCAAGGGCCTGCGTGCGCTCGAAGCGGGGCCGGCCGTGCCGCGGCAGGATGCTCCGCCGCTGTCGGCGGCGCCGGCGCCGGCGCCTCCCCGCGTGGCTCCCGCGCCGCGAGCGGAGGCGCCCGCGCCCGTCCAGCGGGCTCCCGCGATGCCGGGTCCCGCATCGCGGACTCCGGGGGCTCCCGCGCCGCAAACTCCGGAGGCGCCCGCGCCGCAGGCTACGCGGACGCAGGCTCCGGGGGCTCCCGCGCCGCAGGCCGCGGCCCAGGGAGCTGTGCGCCAGGTTCCCGCACCGCACGCTGCCGCGGCCCAGGCATCCGCGCCGCAGCGGCCAGCTTCCGCGCCGCAGGCTCTCCCTGTTCGCACCCCGCAGCCGCCGCCGGCGCCCCCCGGCGACCCGGCGCCGGTCGCGCCCGCGCCGGACTCCGCCCCGCAGACATTCCGCCGCGTGAACGTCGAGGTGATCCGGCGCGACTGGCCGCAGCTGGTCGACTCCCTGCGCCAGACCGGACGGACGCTCGCGCCCTTCTTCGCCCGGGCGACGCCCGCCCGCTGGGAGAACGGCGTGCTGACCCTCGAGGTCGCGCCCCTGTCGGGCTTCGAGCGCGAGCGGCTCGGCTCCCAGGAAGTCCGCGCCAGCGTCGGCCAGCACCTGCAGCGGACCTTCGGCGTGCCGATGCGCTGGACGCTCCACGAGCTCGCCGAGCGCGCCCCGACGCGCAGCAATCCCGTCGAGGAGCTGCGCGAGAACCCCCTCGTCAAGAAGGTGCTCGACACCTTCTCGGGTCAGATCATCCCGCCGCGCCGCCGTGGGCGGCGCTGAATTACAAGGAGCACACGATGGGCAACCTCGGAGGATTCGATCTCTTCAAGCAGGCGCAGAGCCTGCAGAAGAAGCTGGCGAAGGCGCGCGAAGGCCTCAAGGAGAAGGTCGTCGGCGGCCAGGCCGGCGGCGGCATGGTCACCGTCCAGATGAACGGTCTGATGAACTGCGTCGCCGTCAAGCTCGACAAGGAAGTCGTCGACCCCGACGACATCTCGATGCTCGAGGACCTGATCCAGGTCGCGGTCAACAACGCGATCAAGAAGGCCAACGAGATGAAGAAGGCCGAGAACGAGAAGGCGACCGGCTTCCCGATGCCGGACATGTTCTGAGGAGCGTCTGCGCTCAACCCTCCAGCGCCCGCCGCACCCACGCGAGCAGCACGGGCACGCTCTCCGTGCCGGCGATGCGCAGCTCCGCCCAGGGCGAAGGGCTCTTGCGCGGGATGTAGAGGGGCTCGGCGCGCAGCTCCTCGCGGTGCTCGCGCACGCCCTCCTTTCCCAGCCGCACATCGAGCGCCTCGCGTCCGTGCAGATGGGCGAGCTCGCGGGCTCCGGCGTAGAACGCGACGTTGTCTCCGAAGCGGGAGGTCCCCTTCGTCACGCCGGGCAGGTCGAGGATGCCCGCTTCGAGGGCTTCGACGGCGTCGCTCATCGGCTCTCCTCGCGGGCTCGGGCGATGCCATCGGAATCCCCGCGGGGGATCACCGCCGGCCAGCCGCCGAGGTTGGCGCGATGGTCCGCACAGCCGTCGTGCTCGAAGGTCGCGCACCCGTCCGAGCCCGACGCGGGGTTGGCACACAGCCCCCAGTCCCTCCGGAAGTGTCCACGCAGCGGGACATAGAAGCAACACCCCCCGCATTGACGCGGGAGACAACCCTCCTGCGCGATCCCGTCCCGTTCGGCGCTGAAGCGTTTCCTCCAGCGGGCGTGGACCGTGTCGAGGAAGCTGGCGTCGACCCGGGCAGGTCCCGCCGCAAAGGCGGCGCAGCCCAGCCCGGCGGCGACGGCGCGTTGGTCGTGCGGGGAGGCAGCCGCGGCGCACGCGCCGTGGACCTGCGGGAACGCCCCGGCTGAGGGGAGGAAGCTCCGGCAGTCGACGCAGCGACACCGGTCGTCGCGCTCTGCCCGCGCCGCCCAGCGCTTGGCTGCGCGCTCGCAGTGACGGCGCGCGGAGGCGACTCCGCGGTGGGGGGTGTCGGTCATCGTTCAGGCTCCGGCGTGCGCATTGCGCCCGCTTCCCTATACCACAAACGGGCAACCCTCCAACAGCCCGCGCCGGGGCGTATTCGCCGCTGTCGGCGACGCTCCGCGCGGTTGCCCTTCGGACAAAAAGCAGACACTTGTATGTTTTTCGTGGGCGAAGTCGATTCGACATGTTACAACAGACCACGAAACTTGGATCCGCGGACTTCTCGACCTCGGGCGGGAGGGGGTAAACCCCTCCCCTACCAAGATTTGTGTTACCGATTGGTAGGGGCGGGGTTTACCCCCGCCCGTCGTTCAGCCGTGGAAAGACATAGTACCGCTCTGTTGTGGGCTTTGTCAGAAGCTCTGTCTTGTTCGATTCTACCTCCGAGAGCTCACGGAATAGTACTTGCAACAGAGAAAACAGATCCGACTCGAACGTTCTTGCTACGGGGAAGCTGGTCGCCCCGTTCTGGTTACGATCTGCACTCGCGAACGGAGGCCTGTCCTTGTCCAGGGTCCGATCCCCGCGATCATCAAGCTATGCGCCCATGACGCGGCGACAACCGTAGGTGTAGAGTTGCTTGTCTGGCGCACGATGCCAGACCACTTTCATGCGCTTGTCTCGCCAATCAAGAAGTCAAATGTGGTCGACTGGGTGAGAAGATTCAAGGGGAGTGTGACCACGAAAGTGAGAAGACACGGAATCCGTGGTTTGTGGCAACGTAGCTTCCACGACCATGTACTCCGCTCAAGCGAAAGGACAATCGAGGTGGCGAGATACGTCCTTGAGAATCCCGTTCGGGCGGGGTTGGTGAAGGACTGGACGAACTGGAGGCACCGAGGGTCCACGACCTGCCTCGTCGATACCCTCCACCGCCCCGCTCAGTCCCCCGACTTCCGCCGGATGTTGTAGCTCGCGGTGCTGACCGCGATCTCCGTGTCGCCCTGCAGCAGCCGGATGCTGACCACGCCGACGGTCCGCCCCAGGCGCAGCAGGCGGCCCTCAGCGAACACATCCTCGGGCGCACCGGGGCGCAGGTAGTCGATGCGCAGGTCGATGGTCGAGCAGGCGTCGCCGCGCTCGAGGCGGGTGAAGATCACGGCGCCCCCGCAGGTGTCGGCGAGGGCGCTCAGGGTGCCGCCGTGCAGGGCCGGACGGCGCCCGTCGCCGATCAGCTCGGCGCGGAAGGGCATCCGCAGGCGCGCGAAGCCCTCCTCGAGGACCTCCGCGCGCAGGCCGAGGAAGCGGTTGAAGGGGATGCGCTCCTCCATCACCTCCCGGAGCCGGGCGTAGTCCGCCACTAGCGCGGGCCGATCATGTTCTCGGGCTTGACGACCTCGTCGAACTTCTCGCCGCTCAGGAGGCCGAGCTCGATCGCGGTCTCGCGCAGGGTCTGGCCCTTGGCGAAGGCGGTCTTGGCGATCTTCGCCGCGTTGTCGTAGCCGATGTGCGGGTTGAGGGCGGTGACCAGCATCAGCGACTTGTGCAGGTTCTCCTTCAGCCGCGCGTGGTTCGGCTCGATGCCAGCCGCGCAACGCTCGCGGAAGCTGTCGAAGGCGTCGGCGAGCAGCCGCACGGAGCTGAGGTAGTTGTGCAGGATCACCGGCTTGTAGACGTTGAGCTCGAAGTTGCCCTGGCTCGCGGCGACGCCGATCGCGGTGTCGTTGCCCATCACCTGGCAGCACACCATCGTCAGCGCCTCGCACTGGGTCGGGTTGACCTTGCCGGGCATGATCGAGCTGCCCGGCTCGTTCGCCGGGATGGAGATCTCGCCGATGCCGCAGCGCGGCCCGCTGGCGAGCCAGCGCACGTCGTTGGCGATCTTCATCGCGGCGGCGGCGGCCTGCTTGAGGGCGCCGCTCGCGCCGACGAAGGCGTCGTGGGCGGCGAGGGCGGCGAACTTGTTCGGGGCGGTGACGAAGGGCAGGCCGGTCAGCTCCGCGATCTGCGCGGCGACCTTCTCGGCGAAGCCGACCTTCGTGTTCAGGCCGGTGCCGACGGCGGTGCCGCCCTGGGCGAGCTCGTACAGCTGCGGCAGGGTCGCCTCGACCTGGCGGCCGGCGGCGCGAAGCTGGGCCGCCCAGCCGGAGATCTCCTGGCCGAGGGTGACCGGCGTCGCGTCCTGCAGGTGGGTGCGGCCGATCTTGCACACGCCCTGGAAGGCGGCGGCCTTCTCCTCGAAACAGCTGGCGAGGGCGTCGATGGCGGGCAGCAGGCGGTTCTTGACGCGGTCGACCGCCGCGACGTGCATGATCGTCGGGAAGAAGTCGTTCGAGCTCTGGCTCCGGTTGACGTGATCGTTCGGGTGCACCGGCTCCTTGCCGCCGCGGGTGTCGGTCAGGATCTCGTTGGCGCGGCCGGCGATCACCTCGTTGCTGTTCATGTTCGACTGGGTGCCGCTGCCGGTCTGCCAGACGACCAGCGGGAAGTGCTCGTCGTGCTTCCCCTCGATCACCTCGTCGGCCGCCTGCACGATCGTCTCGGCGAGCTGGGGGTCGAGGTTGTCCATCGCCTTGTTGACCAGGGCGCAGGCCTTCTTGACGGTGCCGAAGGCCCAGATGGCCTCGCGCGGGAAGCGCTCGCCGCCGATCGGGAAGTTCCCGATCGAGCGCTGGGTCTGCGCTCCGTAGTAGCGGTCGGCGGGGACCTCGACGGGCCCGAGGCTGTCGGTTTCGGTGCGTGTTTCCATCGCCTTCTCCTGTGGGTGAGGGGCCGCCATTCTACCGGGCGGCGCGGGTCGTCGCGAGAGCGCGCAGCGGGGACATCCACTCCGGCGGCAGGGTCACCCAGCCGGGGTCCTCGACCTTCGGGGTCGCGCGGTGGAAGTCCGAGCCGCCGGTCGCGAGCAGCTTGCTCTTGTGGCACATGCCGATCAGGCGCTTGACCTGATGCGGTTTGTGGTCGGGGTGGAAGACCTCGACGGCGTCGACGCCGAGCTCCGGGAGCTTCGGCACGAGGTCGAAGGCCTTGTCGCAGCCGGGGTGGGCGAGGGAGCTGACGCCGCCGCAGTCCCGCACCAGCGCCGCCGCGTCGCGGAACTCCAGGCATTCGTCCTCGACGTAGCCGGGCTTGCCGCTGCCGAGCCAGACGTCGAAGGCCTCGTGGAAGCGCTCGACCACCCCGCGGGCGACCAGCACCCGCGCCACGTGCGGCCGGGCGAGCACCGCCGCGTCGACCGCCGCGGCCCGCACCTCGTCCGCCTCGATCGCGACCCCCGCCGCGCGCAAGGCCGCGCAGATCCGCTCGACCCGGCGCTCCCGCGCTTCACGGCGCCAACGCATGTAGTCGAGCAGGCGCGGATGCTCCGGGTCGACGAACAGCCCGAGCAGATGCAGGCGCTTGTCGCCGTGGCGGGTGCTCAGCTCGATGCCGGGGACGACCTCGACGTCGTGGGCGGCGCCCGCTGCCCGGGCCTCGGCGACGCCGGCGACGGTGTCGTGGTCGGTCAGGGCGAGGCAGTCCACCCCGGCCCGTCCGGCGCGCGCGACCAGCTCGGTCGGACGGAGCAGGCCGTCCGAGGCGGTGGAGTGGGAGTGCAGGTCGATTCTCACGGCGGGGCTTCCGGCTCGGATGTTCTCTGCCGGAGACACTGCCAGCTTCGGGGGCGCGCGTCAATGCCTGGGGCAGCCTCCGCGCTACGCCTCCTTGACGTTGAGCGGGATGCCGTACTCCTCGAGCTTGCGGTAGATGCGCTTGCGGCTGATCTTCAGGAGCTCGGCGGCCTTGGACTTGTTGCCGCCGCAGACCTCGATCGCGCGCAGGATCCACTCCTTCTCGACGCGGCCGAGGACGCTGTCCAGCGGCGGGAAGTCCTCGTCGTCCGAGCTCGGCGGCGCCGGGGTGGAGGCGGCCGCGGCGGCGCTGCGCGGCGCGACGGAGACGTGCTCGAGCTGCAGCCGTGGGGCGTCGCGCGAGACCGCGAAGGCGCTCTCGACCACGTTCCTCAGCTCGCGCACGTTGCCCGGCCAGTCATGGGCGTAGAGG
>JAUIEM010000140.1 GCA_030428695.1 bacterium | reverse complement strand
ACCGGCTCGACTTCCCGCCTCTGGCCTACCTGGACGTGCTGGCGCGCAATCCCTCCCCGAAGCTGCTCGGGCACATCGCCCTGCACCTGTGTGAGGAAGACCCCGCCGTCCGCCGCAAGGCCCGCGAGGTGTTGCTCGCCCGCGAGGTCGACGACCTCGTCCCGTTCTTCGCCGAGGCGCTCGACGACGTGCCGGTCAGCGTGACCCGCTACATCAATGACCGGGAGACCGAGCGCACGCCGGTCCCGAACTCTTCGCTGTTCACGATCGAGACGATCGCCTGTCTGAGGAACATCCGCAGCCAGGGGCTGAACGAGGAGATCTTCAACCTGCGCGGGGAGCCGGATCCCGAGGTGCAGGAGGCGGTGCGCACCTACTTCGCCGACCTCGACGCGCACCTCAGCTTCCTCGTCAACCAGTGGACCGCCGGCGAGGCGAACAAGCCCTGGGTCGAGGAGCTCCTGCAGCGCGACCCCGAGAAATCCTGCGAGTACATCGGCCGCACGCTGGCCGAGCTGGGCGCCGAGCCGGAAGAGATCGAGGACGCGCGCTCGAGCGAGCGGCCGGTCGTCACCTGCCTCACCCTGCTCGCCGACTGGCTGATCCGGGTCTTCGGCGACGAGCGCTTCGTCGGGGCGCCGGGCTGGAAGACACACCTGCTCGACGCCTACAACCTCGAGCGCGCGACCGCCCGCCAGAAGGCAGTGCGCGAGACCCTCGCGCGGAAGGCCGCCTCGCTCTCGAACCAGGTGCGGAACAAGGACCGGCTGACCGAGGTGCGGCTGCTCGAGCGGGCCTTCATGCTCGACCCGCGGGACGTGTGGGTGCAGGAGCGCCTCGGCCGCATCAACCTCGACGTCGCCGAGGAGATGCTCGAGGACGTCTCGATCCGCAAAGAGCCGAGCCCGTACTCCCAGGTGCTCCAGGTCGTGCAGCCCGGCCAGCAGCTCAGCCCCGGCCCGCAGCCCTTCGGCGAGTTCTTCGCCGTGATCGCCGACGGCGGCTTCACCGGCTGGATCCACCACTCGCTGCTCGCCCCCGACCTCGAGGTCGAGGCCTCGTCCCGCCCGCCGAAGGACGTCGAGCGCCACATCGCGATCGCGATCACCTACGACAGCAAGCTGCTCGAGGACGCGAAGTCGCTGCTCGCCCGGAACAACGTCGCGTGGGCGGCGCAGGCCGAGCGCGACGGCAACTTCGAGGTCGCCTACCAGAAGTCGATCGCGGCCTGGAACCACGGCGAGGCCGGCTTCCCCCTGTCCGGCTTCCTGTTCGCGAACTGGGGCGTGCTGCTCGGGGGCCTCGGCCTCGCGGCGGGCGCGGGCGTCGGCCTGACCGTCATGCAGCGCCGCGGGGCCGCCGCTGCGGCGGTGGCAGAGGCTTCGGGGAAAGAGCCGGCGATGACCTGAGCGGCTGGTCTTGAAGCCGGCGGCGGGGAGCCTATAGTAGGGGCAGTCGCAACCTGAGGAGCTTCCCCTTCCCGATCTCAACCAACGCCGCCGGCGCGACCTGCGCGCCCCTCGACGCCATCCTCTCCGAACGCATCGCGATCCTCGACGGCGCGATGGGTACGGCGCTGCAGGCCTTCTCCCTGACCGAGGCCGACTTCCGCGGAGAGCGCTTCGCCGCCCATCCGCAGGATCTCAAGGGCAACAACGACCTGCTCTGCCTGACCCGCCCCGAGGTGGTCGAGGCCGTGCACCGCGCCTACATCGAGGCCGGCTCGGACATCATCGAGACCAACACCTTCTCGGCGACCGCGATCTCCCAGGCGGACTACAGCCTCGAGAGCATCTGCTTCGAGCTCAACGAGGCCGCCGCCCGCCTCGCCCGCAAGGCCGCGGACGACGCCCCGCGCACGGTGCTGGTCGCCGGTTCCATCGGACCGACCAACCGCACCGCCTCGCTGTCGCCGGACGTCAACCGGCCGGGCTACCGCGCGGTCAGCTTCGACCAGCTCGTCGCCGCCTACGGAGAGCAGATCGACGGCCTGATGGAGGGGGGCGTCGACCTCCTCCTGCTCGAGACCACCTTCGACACGCTCAACCTCAAGGCCGGCCTGTACGCCGCCGAGGAGATCTTCGCCAGGCGCGGCCAGCGGCTGCCTCTGATCGCCTCGGTCACGATCACCGACCAGAGCTGCCGCACCCTGTCCGGCCAGACCATCGAAGCGTTCTGGACGTCGGTCTCCCACGCCCCGCTCTACGCCGTCGGCATCAACTGCGCCCTCGGCGCCGAGACGATGCGTCCCCACGTCGAGGAGCTCTCGCGGCTCGCGCCCCTGCCGCTGTTGTGCTACCCGAACGCCGGCCTGCCCAACGCCTTCGGCGAGTACGACCAGACGCCGGCGGAGTTCGGGCGGCTGATGGGCGAGTTCGCCGACGCGGGCTGGCTGAACATCGCCGGCGGCTGCTGCGGAACCCGCGCCGGCCACATCGGCGCCCTCGCCGCGACGCTGGCCGGGAAGAGGCCGCGCGCCGTGCCCGCCGACCAGCCCGCGACGCGGCTGTCCGGCCTCGAGCCCTACGCGATCTACGCCGACAGCACCTTCACGGTGATCGGGGAGCGGACGAACATCACCGGCTCGGCGCGCTTCAAGAAGATGATCCTGAAGGACAACTACGAGAAGGCCCTCGAGGTCGCCCGCCAGCAGGTCGAGGGCGGCGCGAACATCCTCGACGTCAACATGGACGAGGGCATGCTCGACAGCGAGGCGGCGATGGTGCACTTCCTGCATCTGATCGCCTCCGAGCCCGAGATCGCGCGCATCCCGATCATGGTCGACAGCTCGCGCTGGAGCGTGCTGCAGGCCGGCCTGCGCTGCCTGCAGGGCAAGGGCATCGTCAACTCGATCAGCCTGAAAGAGGGGCCCGAGGTCTTCAAGCAGCAGGCCCGCGAGGTCCAGCGCCTCGGCGCGGCGGTCGTCGTGATGGCCTTCGACGAGCAGGGCCAGGCGACCAGCGCGGACCGCAAGGTCGAGATCTGCACCCGGGCGTACAAGATCCTGACCGAAGAGCTCGGCTACGATCCGCACGACATCATCTTCGACCCGAACGTGCTGACCGTCGGCACCGGCATCGAGGAGCACGCGACCTACGCGGTCGACTTCCTCGAGGCGGTCCGCCGCATCAAGAAGACCCTGCCCCACGCCCGCGTCAGCGGCGGCATCAGCAACCTCAGCTTCGCCTTCCGCGGCAACAACACCGTGCGCGAGGCGATGCACACCTCGTTCCTGTACCACGCGATCGAGGCCGGCCTCGACATGGGCATCGTCAACGCGGGCAAGATCCCGGTCTACGAGGAGATCCCTCCCGACCTGCTCGAGCGCATCGAGGACGTGATCTTCAACCGCCGCGAGGACGCGACCGAGCGTCTGATCAGCTTCGCCGAGACCGTCGGCAAGACCACGCGCAAGCGCGAGAAGGACGACGCCTGGCGCCAGCAGCCGGTCGCCAAGCGCCTCGAGCACGCCCTGGTGCGCGGCATCGTCGAGTTCGTCGAGCGCGACACCGAAGAGGCGCGGCAGCAGGCCTCGCGGCCCCTCGACGTGATCGAAGGCCCGCTGATGGACGGCATGCGGGTGGTCGGCGACCTGTTCGGGCGCGGGAAGATGTTCCTGCCCCAGGTGGTCAAGAGCGCCCGGGTGATGAAGAAGGCCGTCGCCTACCTGCTCCCTTACATGGAGGCGGAAAAGGACGAGGGCGAGAGCGGCCGGCAGAAGATCCTGCTCGCGACCGTCAAGGGCGACGTCCACGACATCGGCAAGAACATCGTCGGCGTCGTCCTCGCCTGCAACAACTACGAGGTGCTCGACCTCGGCGTGATGGTGCCGGCGGCGACCATCCTCGACACCGCGCTCCGCGAAGGCGTGGTCGCGGTCGGCCTGAGCGGGCTGATCACGCCGAGCCTCGACGAGATGGTCCACGTCGCCGAGGAGATGCAGCGCCGGCAGATGAAGCTGCCGCTGCTGATCGGTGGCGCGACCACCAGCCGCATGCACACCTCGGTCAAGATCGCCCCGGCCTACCGCGGCACGACCGTGCACGTGCCGGACGCCTCGCGGGTGGTCGGGGTCGTCAACCGGCTGCTCGAGCACGCCGCGGACTTCTCCGCCGAGAACACCGCCCTGCAGGACAAGGACCGCGCCCTGTTCGAGGGCCGCACCGCCCGGCGCGAGCTGTTGCCGCTCGCCGAGGCACGGGCGCGGGCCCCGCAGCTGACCTGGGAAGACCTGCCGCGGCCGGCCTTCCTCGGCGCGCGCAGCGTCGAGCTCCCGCTCGGCGAGCTCGTGCCCTTCATCGACTGGACGCCCTTCTTCACGACCTGGCGCATGCGCGGCCGCTACCCGGCCATCCTCGAGGCCGACGAGGTCGGGCCCCAGGCGCGCGAGCTGTTCGACGACGCCCAGCGGCTGCTGTCGCAGCTGCTGGAACAGGGAGAGCTCTCCGCCCGCGGGGTGTACGGCTTCTTTCCGGCCCAGGCCGAGGGCGACGACATCCTGCTGTTCACCGACGACACCCGCACGGAGCGCCGCGCCCGCCTGCAGACCCTGCGCCAGCAGCGGGCTAGCGAGCGCCATCCCAACCACGCCCTCGCCGACTTCATCGCCCCCGCCGGCCACGAGGACTTCATCGGGGCCTTCGCGGTCACCGCGGGCATCGGCATCGAGACGGTGCTCGCGCGCTTCCCGGACGACGACTACCAGCAGATCATGGTCAAGGCCCTCGCCGACCGCCTGGCCGAGGCCGCCGCCGAGCTGCTGCACCGCCGCGCCCGCCACGACTGGGGCTACGGGCGTGACGAACAGCTCAGCAACGACGACCTGATCCGCGAGCGCTACCGGGGTATCCGCCCCGCGCCGGGCTATCCGGCCTGCCCCGACCACAGCCGCAAGCGGCTCCTGTTCGACCTGCTCGAGGTCGAGCAGCGCACGCCGATGCGCCTGAGCGAGAGCTTCGCGATGCTGCCGGCGGCCTCGGTCTCCGGCTGGTACTTCGCGCACCCCGAGGCGCGCTACTTCCACCTCGGGAAGATCGACGCCGACCAGGTCGACGACTACGCCGCGCGTTGCGGCGTCGACCGGGCGACCGCCGAGCGCTGGCTGCGGCCCTCGCTGGGCTACTGACCGGGCCGGAACCTCAACCCGGGGCACGGACGTTGGAAAGAGTGACTGCTTCCCCGAGGAGGTGACTGTGAACCACACCCTGAAGACCCTGCTGCGCCTCAGTCTGATCGGCGCCTGCGGGCTGGTCGTGTTCGTCTGGCTCAGCGGCACGCGTGTGTCCGCCGACGACGCGGCCGATGCGTTGCGCCGCGCCGCCGCCGAGCGCGCCGCCCGCACGCCGTGGAGCGCGGCGCGCATGGCGGACTGGGAGAAGCCCGCCGCCGTCGTGCTGCGCGAGCAGCTCGGCGAGCTCGCCTACGCCGTCACCCAGGAGGACGCGACCGAGCGCCCCTTCGCGAACACCTACTGGGACAACAAGAAGGACGGGCTCTACGTCGACATCGTCTCCGGCGAGCCCCTCTTCAGCTCTCTCGACAAGTTCAAGTCCGGCACCGGCTGGCCGAGCTTCACCCGGCCCCTCGTCGACCTCGGCGAGCAGCTCGACCACAAGATCGGCGTCCCGCGCACCGAGGTGCGCTCCCCGGTCGCCGACTCGCATCTCGGCCACGTCTTCACCGACGGCCCCGCGCCGACGGGCCTGCGCTACTGCATCAACTCCGCGGCGCTGCGCTTCGTGCCCCTGGCGCGGATGGAGCTCGAAGGCTACGGCGCCTACCTCGAGGCCTTCCGCGAGGCGGGCATCGAGATCCCCGCGCCGCGCCGCGAGACGGCGGTGCTGGCCGGCGGCTGCTTCTGGGGCATGGAGGATCTGATCCGCGAGATCCCCGGCGTGATCGAGACCGACGTCGGCTACACCGGCGGCAGCGTCAGCGAGCCGACCTACAAGGACATCACCGGTGGCACGAGCGGCCACGCCGAGGCTCTGCAGGTGGTCTTCGACCCCGACGTCCTCGCCTACGCCGAGCTGCTCGACTGGTTCTTCCGCATCCACGACCCGACCACCGCCAACCGCCAGGGCAACGACGTCGGCTCCCAGTACCGCAGCGCGATCTTCGTCGCCGACGCCGAGCAGCGCGCGACCGCCGAGCGGGTCAAGCAGGAGTGGGAAGCCTCGGACCGCTGGTCGCGCCCGATCGTGACCGAGATCACCGACGCCGCCACGTTCTGGCCGGCCGAGGAGTACCACCAGGACTACCTCGAGAAGAACCCGAACGGGTACACCTGCCACTTCCTGCGCACCTTCGACGACTGAGACGCCGCGCCGACATCGCGTCCGGCGGCGTCAGTCGTAGTACCCGCGCACGTACACCCCGATCGACGCGACCGCGTCGGAGTCGCCCACCGTACCGGAGATCCCGAGCGACGGCACCTTGAAGCCGTCGGCGTCGACAAGCCTGTGGCCGTGCTCCTCGAGACTCTGGCGCAGCGCGGCGAAGCCGTCGCGCAGGAAGCGGACGTCCCTCCAGCAGAAGTCCAGCGGCCCCCCGGTCTCGACGAAGCACAGTTGCTCCTGCGCATCGAAGTAGAGGAAGAGGCCCTCGTCGGGGCAGTGCAGGCCGCCTTCCGTCTGGAAGGGGTTCCGCTTGAACGGCTCGAAACGGAGAGACGGACAGGCGGCGATCGCCGCCTCCATCGACTGGCCGAAGCGCAGCCCACCGACCCCGACGAAGGGGTCGATCCGCCACAGCTTCTCTTCGCGGGGGATCGCGCCGCCTCAGCAGCGCACGCCGCGCGCCTCGAGCTCCTGCTTGAGCCGGGCGCGGGCGCGGAACAGGGCGGGGCCGACCGAGTTCATGCGCAGCCCCGTCACCCGCGAGATCAGCTTGTAGTCGGCCGACTCGAAGTAGAACAGGGCGAGCAGCAGGCGGTCGCGGCTGCCGAGCGACTCGGTCGCCTCGCGCACGGCCTGGACCGCTTCGCCGCGTTCGGCGATGGCGACCGGCCCGTCCTGGCGGCAGGCGGTCATCGGCAGGTCGGCGAGGGGCGAGGGGATCGGACGCTTCTTGCGCAGCAGGCGGTGGACGGCGGTGCGCGAGAGCACGCCGAGCCAGGTCGAGAAGCAGTAGCGCGGGTCGTAGGCGCGCAGGGCGGCGTAGTTGTTCTCGAGCAGGTTGAGGAGCACGTTCTCGACCAGGTCGTCGACGTCCGCGGCGCCCGCGCGGCCGGTCTTGCGCTTGAGCTCGTCCCGGACCAGCTTCGCCAGCAGCGGCTTGTAGGCCGCGACGAAGTCGGTCCAGGCCCCTGCGTCGCTGCGCAGACAGCGGTCGATCAGGTCGAACTCCCCGCTGCGGGGATCGCGATGGAGCGTAGGTGCTTCCACGGTTCCTCCTCGCCCCCCACTACTGCAACCATCGTGCCATGGGGATGAAGAGACGCACCGAGGCGGATGACCGGCGTTTTCCGGAGTCCACAATCTGAAAATGGCACCGGTTTGCGTTTCAACGAAACGTATCGTGGCAGGGAATCGGGGGAAGGCCGGCTCAGGTCTCGAACAGGGCCTCGACGAACTGCTCGGCGTCGAAGGCCTCGAGCATGTGCTCCTTCTCGCCCAGGCCGACGAACTTGACCGGGATGTCGACCTGCTCGCGGATCGCGACCACGATGCCGCCCTTGGCGGTGCCGTCGAGCTTGGCGAGGACGATGCCGGTGACCGCGGCGACCTTCTTGAACTCCTTCGCCTGGTTGACCGCGTTCTGGCCGGTCGTGGCGTCGAGCACCAGCAGGGTCTCGTGGGGCGCGTCCGGCAGCCGCTTCTTGATCACGCGGAAGATCTTCTCGAGCTCGCGCATCAGGTTCTCGGCGGTGTGGAGCCGGCCGGAGGTGTCGACGATCAGGTAGTCGACCCCGCGCGCGACCGCCGCGTCGGTCGCGTCGTAGGCCACCGACGCGGGGTCGGCGCCGGTCTGGGCCTTGATGATGTCGACCTCGAGCCGCTCGCTCCAGGTGACGAGCTGCTCGACCGCGGCGGCCCGGAAGGTGTCGCCGGCGGCGAGCAGGACCTTCTTGCCGCGGTTCTTCAGCATGTAGGCGAGCTTGGCGATCGAGGTCGTCTTGCCGACGCCGTTGACGCCGGTCACCAGGATGACGGTCGGCCCTTCCTTCGCCGTCCGCAGCGCGTGGCCGCAGCTCAGGCGCTCGATCAGGTGGCCCTTGAGGTGCTTGAGCAGCTGGTCCCAGCTCTTGAGCCCCTTCTCCTCGTTGGCCTGGCGCAGCTCGCCGATCAGGGCGTCGGTCGTCGCGACCCCCATGTCCGCGACCAGCATCGCCTCCTCGAGCCGCTCGAGGTCGCCCTGGCTGATCGACCGCCCGAGCAGCGAGCGCAGCGAGGCGGTCCAGCTCTGGCGGGTCTTGGCGAGGCCGAGGCGGAACTTCCCGAGCGCGTCGGTCGGCCCCGAGTCGTAGGCGCCCTGGGCGCCGCCGAGCTGCATGATCTTGCGCACGACGAACACGAAGACCAGCGCGAGGACGATCGTGAAGGTCACGTACAACCAGGTGTAGCTCTCGGCGAAGATCGGCGCGCTCACAGTTCACCCTCCTGGCTGGCGCGGTGCAGGATTCCGTTGACGAAGCGGGCCGAGCCCTCGCTGCCGTAGCTGTCGGCGAGCTTGACCGCCTGGTCGATGCCGACCTTGAAGGGCACCGCCGGTGGCCCGAAGATCTCGAACAGGCCGATGCGCAACACGTTGCGATCGGTGACCGCCATGCGCTCGAGGCTCCAGTTCTGGGCCCGACGCGCGATCGCCTCGTCGAGCTCGCCGCGCATGCTGCGCACGCCCTCGACCAGGGTCCGGGCGTAGCGCCGGGCGCGCTTGTCGCGCTCGTCCGCCAGCAACTCTTCGAGCTGTTCGGGGGTCAGGGTTCCGAGCAGGTCTTCCTGGTAGAGGATCTTCAGCGCCCGCTCGCGCCCTCGCTCCTTGGGGAGGCGTCTCATCTCAGGCGGCGTCCCACTGCTCCAGGAGGTTGGCCATCTCGATCGCGGCGAGGGCGGCGTCCGCGCCCTTGTTGCCGGCCTTGGTGCCCGCGCGCTCGATCGCCTGCTCGAGGGTGTCGGTGGTGATCACCCCGAAGATGACCGGCTTGCCGCTGTCGAGGGAAGCCTGGGCGACGCCCTTGGCGGCCTGGGCCGCGACGAAGTCGAAGTGCGGCGTCGCGCCGCGCACGACCGCGCCGAGGCAGATCACCGCGTCGAACTTCCCCGACTCCGCCATGCGTTTGGCGGCCAGGCCGATCTCGAAGCCCCCGGGCACCCAGGCGCAGGTGATCGCGTCGCTCGCGACGCCGTGCCGTTCGAGGGCGTCGACGGCGCCGTCGAGCAGGGCCTGGGTGATGAAGCTGTTGAAGCGCGCGACGACGATGCCGAAACGCTTGCCGGTGCCGACCAGGCTGGCCGATATCGTGTGCATGTCTTCCCTCGGAGTGGTGGGGCCCCGCTTTGCCGCGTCCCGTTCGGTGGCTGGGACAGAGGAGCGGTGTGGAGCCACATCGCGGAACCCCGCGCGCCCGGCCGGAACAGCTTGCCCGAACGATCCTCCCGAGCTGACGAGCCGGGAGGCTCTCTGTCCACACCTCGTACGGACGGCGCGCGCGGGGCACAGGTTACAGGATCGGCGGGAGATTTGCTATGCTTTGGTCAACGTCGATGGGGGCCGATCCGTGGCGGTACAGATCGAATGGCTGAGCGGGGAGCGCGAGGGCAACAAGACGCCTCTCGCGCCCGGCGAGCACATGATCGGGCGCAGCCGGCGCTGCGCGGTCATCCTCAAGGACCGCGAGATCTCGATGAGCCACTGCAAGCTGATCGTCGGGGCCGACGACAGCCTGCGCCTCGAAGACCTCGAGAGCCTGTCCGGCACGATCGTGGCCGGGCGCCGCATCGACGGGGCCGAAGCCATCGAGCCCGGCACCGAGATCGAGATCGGCAAGTCGCGGCTGCGGGTGGTCGCGGTCGAGGAGAAGAAACCCGAGCGCCGCGCCCGCCGGCACCGCTCGCGCACGCGAGCCGCGGCGGGCGATGATGATGAGAAGGATGGGGGCGGCAAGGCCCGCGGCATCCGCAGCCGCCTGCGCAAGCGCCTCGCCGAGCTGAAGGAGCAGAAGAGCGACGCCGAGGAGGATCCGTCTCCGCGCCGCAGCCGGCGCCTGCGCAAGAAGACCGAGGAGGCGTCGGAGACCTCCGCCGAGGCGTCCGAGGAATCGCCGCGCAAGAGGCGCATCCGCCGCCGCTCCCGCAGCCAGAAGGACGAGGAGGACAAGCCCTCCGGGGCACGCTCGGGCCGCCTCAAGGCGACCCTCGACCGCCTGCGCAAGGCCCGGGATTCCGCCGCGGAGGCCGGCGAAGGCCAGCTCACCCAGCGCCGCCGGAACCTGCGCCGCAAGCGCGAGGAGCGCGGCGAGGCGGAGAAGGAGCGGCTCAAGGAAGAGCTCTCCGCGGCCCGCGCCCGCATCCAGACCCTCCAGAAGAAGCTCCGCGAGCGCGAGGGCGAGCTGCGCACGGTGCAGTCCGACACCCGCTCGCTCAAGGCCGACCTGCGGAAGGAGTCCGCGGCCGGCAAGGACAAAGAGCGCCAGCTCGACGCGCTCAACGCGCGGCTCGCCGAGCTCGAGCAGGCGATGGCCTCGACGCGGGCCGACGCCGAGCAGAAGCAGGCCCGCGCCGACCGCGCCGGCGCCGACATCCAGGCGGTGCGCTCGAGCGCGCAGTACCGGCTCGAAGAACGCGAGCAGGCGCTGCGCGCGGAGATGGCGGCCAACGAGCAGAAGCTGCTCACGCTCGAGGCCAAGGTCGACGAGCTCGAGCAGGACTACGTCGAGCAGCACGACACCATCGAGCGGCTCGAGGCCGAGCTCACCGCGCTGCGCGCCGAGCAGGCCCGGACCGAGAGCGCCCTGGCCGACGCCGAGCAGCGCTGCCGCGGGCTGGAGGACGAGATCGAGGACGTCGACGAGCAGGTCGAAGCGCTGGTCGCCGAGAAGCTCGCAGATCACCAGCGCGAGGCCGAGTCCCTCGAGCAGACCCAGGCCGAGCTCGACGAGCTGATCGCGAGCTACGAGGACAAGATCGACGAGCTCGGAGACCGCATCGCCGAGCTCGAAGCCGTCAACACCTCTCTCGAGCTCACCCCCTGATGGATCTCGAGGCCGAGCTCGAGTCGGCGCAGGCCGAGCGGGATGCCGCCGAGGACGAGCTCTTCGGGCTGCAGGACCAGCTCCGGGAAGCCGAGGAGGCGCGCGAGGACGCCGAGCGCGAGCTCGCGATGCAGCGCGCGCAGAACCGGGCCTTCGAAGACGCGATCGACGACACCGAAGAGGCGATCGAGCAGGCGCTCGACCGGCGCGAGTTCGGCGAGCAGGACCTCGACCGCGCGACCTGGGCCGCGCTGCTCGCGCAGGATCAGGTCGACCAGGCCCGCGAGCAGGTCGGCGAGGGCGTCGCCGAGAGCCTCGATGTCCTGCGCGCCGCGCTCGCTGCGAGCCGGGCGCGGATCGAGGACGCCGAGCGGCGCATCGCGGCGGGCGAGGAGAAGCTGCTGGCGGCCACCTTGCGCAGGCTCAAGCTGGAGTCGGCCACCAAGGCGGCCCTGCGCCTCGGTCGCAAGCGCGCCGCGGCCCTCGAGCAGGCCGCGCGGCGCATCGCCGCGCTGCAGCGCGTCAGCCTCGAGCAGGGCGAGCTCGACCAGCTGCGGCGCGACGCCCTCGAGGAGAGCGCGTTGCTCGCGCGGGAGGTCGCCGTGAAGAGAGCGCGGGAAGCGGCGCTACGGGCGGAGATCGGACGGCTCGAAAGGCGGCTCGCCGAGCAGCTCGAGAAGATGCTGTCGTGAGCCGGACAGCCGCGTCCCGCCGGGAGACCTCGCCGACGCGGGCCCTCCCGCACAGAGACGGGCGCTCCCAGGAGAGACATTGAGACCAGTGAGTACAAATCCAGCGACGGGCCGTCCGGCGCATCCCGTCCCACACGCGTCCCGCCAGCGGGGAGTCCGATGTCGATCGCCGCGGCGCTGATCCTCGCCTACCTGCTCGGCAGCGTGCCCTTCGGCCTGCTGATCGGGCTCGCGGTCGGGCGCATCGACATCCGCACGGTCGGCAGCAAGAACGTCGGCGCGACCAACGTCGGCCGCAACCTCGGGCTCGGCTGGGGCCTGCTCTGCTTCGTCCTCGACTTCGGCAAGGGCATCATCCCGGTCGCCCTCTGCCTCTGGCTGCTGCCCGCCGTCCCTCTGGCCGCGCTGGCGGCGGCCGCCGGCTCGATCCTCGGCCACGTCTTCTCGATCTTCCTGCGCGGACGCGGCGGAAAAGGCGTCGCGACCAGCGCCGGAGCCCTCGCGCTCCTGACCCCGTGGGCCCTGCTCGCGGCCCTGCTCGCCTGGGGCGTGATGCTCGCGCTGTTCCGCATCATGTCGGTCGCCTCCCTGTCGGCCGCGACCACCCTGGTCGCGACCGAGTGGGCGGTCGGCGGAGACCTCTGGCTCGGCGGCTTCTGCACCCTGCTCGCCGTGCTCGTCTTCTGGCGCCACCGCTCGAACCTCGCGCGGCTGCTCGGCCGGCGCGAGCCCGCCCTCGCATCTTCCCACCAGAACCAGGAATGCGTGCCAGGTTCGTCGCAGGATGGGGAAGCGGAGGCCGCGGGAAGCCCGCAGGGATCATGATAAAACCCTGACAAACGCCCATCCCGGTCCGGCACGGGATATGCATCCACTTCTACGGGACAGATTCTGGCAACCACGAAGCCTTGCCGCGCCTTCACGACGCTCTTTTTGGTGAGATCGCCCTGCGCAATGCGCTGATCGGCCAGACCGAGCTGCAAGCCGCCTACGACATTCTCGAAGACCGTCTCGCCAAGGGCCATCGACGCAGCCTGGCGCAGATCCTGGTCGAGAACCACCTCGTCCAGAAGAAGGTGGCGGCGAAGATCGCGCAGATGGTGGCCAAGCTGGTCAAGAAGAAGAAGCAGAAGCGCGCGACCAAAGAAGCAGCGCGGCGCGGCAAGCGGGTGACCATCGAGCCGCCCGCACGCAGCAAGACCCGCGAGTCCGGACGCGTCAAGGCCCGCAGCTCCAGCCGCAAGGAAGCCGGCCGCGTCAAGACCCGCGAGTCCGGACGCGTCAAGGCCCGCAGCTCCAGCCGCAAGGAAGCCGGCCGCGTCAAGACCCGCGAGTCCGGACGCGTCAAGGCCCGCAGCTCCAGCCGCAGGGAATCCGGCCGCGTCAAGGCCGAGGGCACGAGCCGTCGCTCCCGCGAATCCGGCCGCGGCAAGACCGGCTCCAGCCGCAAGTCCCGCGACTCCAGCCGCCGGACGCGACGGAAGGAGTCGCGGCGGCACGCCTACCCCGTCATCGTGGCGGGCAGCCGGCGCAGCCGCACCCAGGCCGTGCTCGAACCGGTCGCCAGCTCGCGCGGTCGCACCCAGGCCACCCTGCCCCCGATCGCCTACCGGCGCACGCGGTCCGGGCGCCTGACCACGGCCGGGCGCACGAAGCGGGTCGCGGTCACCGAGGCGGTGCTGCCTCCGGTCGGGGCCATCCGGCCCGACCGCACCGGCACGGTCAGGACCGAGCTGACCCGTCAGCTGCAGAGTCCGCACACCGAGGGGCGCACCCGCGCGCGGCGTCGGCGCACCTCCCTGCGGGTGCGGCAGCCTTCCCGCACGCCTTTCATCCTGCTGATGGTCTTCCTCGGCATCACGGTCGCCGCCCTCGTCGGCTACGTCGCGAGCGATCGCGGCCCGAGCCCCCTCGAGCGCGCCCGGGCCGAACGCGGCGATACGCCCCCCGACCGTCCCTCTCCGCCCGACCGCGGGCACGCCGACCGGCCCACCCGCCGCGAGTCCGAGCGCGAGCGCCGCGCCGGCAGCCTGTTCCGCGAAATCAACCGCGAGCGCGACGTCTACGCCCGGGTCGCCGACCTGCGCAACCTCGCCTTCGACTACGCGGACACCAGCTACGCCAAGCGCGCCCTCGACGAGGCGGCCCGGCTCGAAGCCGTCGCGACCGACACCGACCTCGCGGTCCTCGGCCGCGCCCTCGACGACTGCAACGCCCTGCTCGGCGACGGCCGCCTCGGCCAGGCGCTGCTGCGCCTCGAGCAGGTGCGCAGCCAGCTCGGCTCGGTGAAGGCCAGCGACCAGCTCGACACACAGATCGCCCTGGTGCGTACCCGCATCGAAGCGGAGAAGGCCCGCCTCGAACGCCAGCTCGACGAGCTCGTCGCGAGCGGGCGCCATGCTTCCGCCGACTCCGCCCTGACCGTCGCCGCCCTGAGCCTCGGCCGCCCCGAGCGCGACTGGGTCGAGGCGCGCCGCGAAGAGGCCTGGAGCGCGCTGCGCGACGCCGAGCTCGAAGTGCTCGCGAAGGCCGAGGCCGAGCGCGAGCGCTATGTGCTCGAGCTCCTGCAGGCGGTCAGCGAAGGAGACTTCGAAGAAGCCCTGACGCTGGTCACCGGCAGCGACCACCGCATCGCCGCGATCGACCGCGACGCGCTCGCCCTGATGCAGCAGGTCGACCAGCTCGTCCTCGCCGGCGCCGCCTCCGACGGCCACACCCCCGGCGACATCGAGCTGCGCAGCGGCCAGGTCCTGCACGGTCGCATCCTCGGCGTCGAGGACGGCATGATCCTGCTGCGCACCGAGGGCTCGACGATGAAGCTCTCGCCGCAAGACTTCAGCGAAGGCCAGCGCTACAGCCTCGCGATCCACCCCGACTACGACAACGGCCGCCTGTACAAGCTCGGCTGCGCGCTGATCGCGACCTACAGCGGGCGGCTGCGGGAAGGGCTCGAGCTGCTCGAGGAGCTGTCCGGCAAGGGCATCGAGGTCGACGACTTCGTCGAGCGCACCCGCCAGCTCGCCGCCTTCTTCCCCGGGCTCGACGCCGCGCCGGCCGTCGCCCAGCGCGAGGCCCCGCGCACCCCGGACGGCGCGACCCTGTCGCGCACGCCCGAGGAAGAGGCCGGACGCTTCCGCTGGGAGGATGAGGTCGGCACCCTGTTCGACCCCGACGCCTACGTCGGCTACGAGAACGGCGTCGTCACGCTGGTGTACGACTTCGACGGCCGCGAGGAGCTCGGACCGGACTGGAAGGTCACCCAGGGCCGGGTGCGGCGCGACCCGATGGGCATCGGCGTCAAGGTGCAGCGCAGCGGCTTCTTCGAGAGCGAGGCGAAGTTCCGCGGCGACGTCGCCGTCGAAATGAAGTTCTACAGCAACGACCTCCCCGAAGAGGACACCCGCCTCAGCGTGTGCTTCCGCACCGACGACAACCTGCTGTTCGAGGCGAACTACGGCCTGCAGGTCGCCGCCTACAAGGGCGGCAACATGAAGGGCCAGGGCGGCTTCGGCGGGGACCCGCGCGACGTCGTGCTGGTCGGCGATTCGATGCTGATGGGTCTGCGCAGCGAGCGGGGCAAGATCGTGTCCTCGCTGTCCGGCCTCGACCGCTCCTACATCAAGGGCGGCGACCCGCTCGAGAGCGCCTCGGTCTGCGTGATGTGGCAGAACGCCAACGCGCGGGTGCGCACGATCACGATCACCGCCGAGCTCGACCCCGAGTGGGCCGAACGCGAGCTGCGCTCGCGCCGCTGAGCCAGGCGGCTGCGCCGTCCTCCCCGGGCAGCAGCAGCGGCACCTCTCCGGCCGGGACCCGCGCCCCGACGAACAGCCCCCCTCCACCGCGACGCACCTGCCAGGCCCGGGCGAGATGGCCGAAGCTGTGGCGGGCGTTGACCTCGACCAGCCGCACCAGCCGCGGCGGATCCCCCCAGGCCAGGGCGTCGATCCCGAACGGACCGCGGTAGCCGTCCGCGCGCAGGCGCTCGCCGACGGCCTGCGCGGTCTCCCGCAGCTCCTCCTCCCACGGCGGCGGGCGCAGGCGCACGCCCGCGAAGGCGCCGCGGCGATCGGTCTCGAGGACATGCCCGCCGAGCAGCTCGACCTCCGCTCCGACCCGGCCGAGGTAGCCGAAGTCGCCCACCCGCGGCAGCCAGGGCTCACGGACCAGGCTGCCGAACAGCTGGAGCAACCGCTCGAGGGTGGCCCGCTGGGGCGCGGTCGGCGGCCCCTCCCCCCGCACCCGCAGGCGCCCGCTGGCCGAGAAGGGGGCCTTGACCAGCCACGGCCCGGCCTCGCGCCCGCCGAGCTCGTCCAGATCGGCGATCACCCGGGCGCCGGGCGCTCCCCAGCCGCGCTCCCGCGCCCAGCCGAGCCAGCGCCGCCGGTCGTTGGCGCGGAAGGCCGCGGCCAGGGCCGCGGGCAGCACCTCCTGGGAGACGTCGACGCCGTGGAGCTCCATCCCCTCCCCCCAGGCGATGACCGGCGCCAGCCCGGGAGGCAGCGGCCCGCTGCGCAGGGCGGGCAGCGGCGGTCCCGGCAGCCGCGCGGGAGCGACGGGCCGCGGTGTCCACAGCACGTCCCCCGGCCCGGCGAAGACCCGCATCAGGCTGCCGAGCGCGCTCGCCCTGCGCAGCACCGCCGGACGCGGCGCGAAGCGCGGGTCGCGGGGGCTCGGCAGCCGCCAGGGTTGCGCCGCCTCGCGCCGGCGCGCCGCCGCCGCGAGCCGGGCGTAGCCCGCCTCGAGGGCGAGGTTGGCGACGATCCAGCGGGGCCCGTGCGAGGGCACGGCTCAGGGCCCGTCGGGCGCCAGCTTGTGCAGCTCGGCGAGGAAGTCGGGGGCGAGGCCGGCCCGGGCGCGGGCCTCCCAGTCGGGCTCGCGGCCGAGGGAGAGCTCCGGGCGCAGCGGCCAGGTGAGGCCCGCGACGAAGGCGTCCCAGGCGCTCTCTCCGGGCGGCTTGAGGCGGCACAGCCAGCGCCAGGCAAAGCGCACGTGGGCGATCTCCTCGCGGTGGATGCGCTCGAACAGCGCCGCGCTCTCCTCGTCCCCGGCCTGCCGGGCCGCCGTCGCGTAGGCGAGGGAGTGGTCGAGGTTGGCGGCCTCGAAGCTCAGCCCCATCGCGCAGACGAAGGCGAGGGGGCTCGTCAGCCCGTCGGTCTTCTTCCAGAAGTAGCCGCTGAGCGGGTAGTCGCCGAAGCGCACCCCGAAGGCTTCCAGCCGCTCGATGTACAGCCGCAGATGGCGCTGTTCATCGGCGAGCACGGCGACCAGCCCCCGACGGAAGGCGGTCGGCGCGGAAGGAAAGGCGAGCGCCGCCCAGGCGAACAGCTCGACGGCCTGCAGCTCGTGGTTCGCGAAGGCGTGCAGGATGCGCGCGCGCTGGCGCGGGTCTCCCATGCCCGCGACCCGCGGCACCTTGACCTTGCGGGCGAGGGCGAGCCGCTCCTCACGGGCCGGGGCGAGCCGCTCCGGAGCGCCCGGGGCGTCCTCCAACCCCGCAGGCGGAGGCCGCAGCTTGGCCTCCAGGTCTGGCTGTAGCAGGATCGCGCGGGCGTATTCCTGCAACGTCATCGCCGCCTCCGCGCCCGGATCTCCGCGATGGCCGGCACGAAGTCGGCCGGCACGGGGTCGGCGTCGCGGCGCCCTTTCCACAAGAGCCGGTGGAAGATGCGCGAGGCGAAGCGGCGATGGCTCGCGACGAAGTCGTAGAGGCGGTTGAGCAGCCAGAGGCTCGGGCCCAGACGCCCGAGGCCGAGCAGCCAGCCCTTGAAGGGCGCGGGGAAGGCGGCGTGCTCGAGGATCGCGAAGCAGGCGGGGGCGCGGTTCAGCACCCGACCGTCGGGCAGCAGCACGTAGACAGACCGTCGGCACGCCTCGAACAGCTCCGGTCCGATCACCGGCGCCTCGGGTTCTTCACGCCCCGGCTCGGACCACTGCGCGGGCAGGAAGACCAGGCCGGAAAAGGGAAAGTGCCGCCCGAACCAGGCGATGCCGTTCCTTCAGAACAGTCAGTGCCCGTCGAAGAGCACGGTCGGCACGCGGACCTCCGCCACCTCTCCTCCTCCCTTCTCTACCCGTCGGCTCCCCGACGTGGGCACGCGGCAACCTGCGGGTGCACCTCCGGTGCCGGGACGGTGGGGCTCCCCCCACACTCCCCCATCGGCCTCCACGTGTCGCGCTCAGTAGGTCTCCGCGGTCTGCATGGAGAACTCTCCCTGGTAACGCGCGCGGCCGACCGTCCGCTGGAACAGGAACTGACAGACCGCGGTGCCCGGATACACGGCGAGGGCCATCGGCGAGAAGTTGCTCATCTCGAGCACCTGCTGGTTGTCGATCCCCGGCTGCATGAAGCTCGCGGAGATGTGCACGAGCAGCCCGAGCCGCGCGAAGCGGCTGCGCCCCTCGAGCCAGCCGCAGAGGTTCTCGGCCAGGCGCACCGTCTCGCGGGTGATGCCGAGGACGGTCTCGCCCGGCACGAGCACGAGAGACTGGCCGTTGGGCACCGAGACCTTCTCGGTGACCGCGCGGTAGTCGACGTCGTCGGTGACCTTGACGATGCGGTGGGTCTTCTTGAAGACGCGGAAGTCGTTGCCGAGGTGCAGGTCGACCGAGGCAGGGCCGACCTTCTCGGGGTCGAAGGGGTCGATCGCGATGTCGCCCTTCTCGATCGCCTTGAAGATCTCTCCACGGGTCAGGATTCCCACGCCGCACCTCCATGTTCCGGGCCTCTCACTATAGCGTGCCCCGGATGCGATGCCAGGTTTCACTCGTCGCCCCTCACAGCCGGGAAAGCGCCTGGCATGGGCGAATGGCGGGAAAAAACTTTCCGGTTCCTCTTGAGACCAGTTGATGGGACCGATAGTGTAGAAGGAGAAGTGGAAGAAAGTGGAGGAAAGTGGGAGATTCAGGTGGACGTTGGTTCACTGGTCCAGAGATCTCCCATCCTTCGGCCATCCGCCCGGGCGATGCTGAGACAGTCCATCTCCGGGATTGGGCACCACGCTCAAAGGGGTTTTTCCCGTGTCGCCGAGATTCAGCGGCGAACATACGGCGAAACTCGATGCGAAGAACCGGGTCATCGTTCCGACGAAGTTCCGGGAGCTGGTTCGGGCCGAGCCCGAAGCCGGATTCGTCCTCGCGCGTGGGGTCGATGACTGTCTCGACATGTATAGTCCGCGGCGCTGGAACGTGTTTCAGCGGGAGTTCATGAAGAAAAAGGGGCCGGGCTTCGGTGACGAACAGCTGCGCGAGTTTGCCCGCTATTTCTTCGGTTCGGCGCAGCCGGTCGTTCCCGACAAGCAAGGGCGGGTTCTCGTCGCCGAGCATCTGCTGCAACACGCGGGATTGACGAAGGAGGTAGTGTTCGTCGGAGTCTCCGACAAAATCGAGATCTGGGATGCAGAAGTGTACGCTGCGCGTCGAGAGAAGATGCGCGCGAGTTTCAAAAAGCTGGCAAGTTCAATTTTCAGTCAGAAAAGCGAAGAGTAGTACGAACGAAGAGATGCTTCGTCAGGACCAGGGAGCGCGGTCGATGGAACGGTCGGAGGTCGAGTTTCTCGAACGGGTCATGCACGGAGTCCTTCAGCTGTACGTCAAGGGGCGGCTTACTCTTCGCGAACGCCAGAGTCAGACACGTTTCGATGCGGCACGCATTGCGGAAAGAGTACGCGTGTGCCGGAACAACAGGGCGATGGTTTGTGTGGAACAGGTGTGAACAGGGGAACCTTTAGAGTCGAAATCCGGGGAGCAACGTTGAACGCTATCAACATCAAGGAAAGGATGACTTTCAAGCAGGCATCGAAGATCGTGCGCGGCAACCGGGGGGGTGAGCTGCGCGAGGCCGCGGAGGCGCTGGCCGAGCGGGTGCGCAACCTGCAGGCCCGCGGGGGGAAGTACGCGGCCATCAGCCTCAGTCCGAACGTGTCGATGCTGCTGAACTACTAGAAGGCGGCGAAAACGTCCTATGCACGATGGACCCGGTGCCCTGCGGCGCCGGGTTTTCGCATGGCAGGGTGCGCGGTGGGGTCGGGGGGAGCAGGTCGAGGCGGGGCGAGGCCAGGGGCTGGAAGAGCCCCAAGAAGACCAGCCCGAGCGCCGCCGCCCCCGTCCACGCCAGACCCACCGGCACCACGTTGGTCTCGCCCCGCCGCGGTGGGCGCAGCAGCCGCAGCCGCGCCGCCGCCACGCAGGCCGTCACGACGAGCAGGGCGGCGTTGGCCAGGCCCAGGACGGGATCGCGATCAACACCGCGGACAACCCCTCGGGCCGGATGCCCCACTGCTGGTAGACGGGTGCGAAGGCACCGACGAACCGAGGTGAGCGGTCAACACCAGCGCCCAGAAGGCCCCGACCCCGGCCCAGGGGAGCCAGCGGCTCCGGGTCTTCCAGGCCGCGCGCAGACGTCCTCTCGCGCCTCGATCGTCTGCTCGTTGCATCTCCCGCGTGCCTCCGCTCGTGCACCCATCCATCTTCCGCCGGAGGCGCGCGCGAGCGGACAGCCTTCTCGTCGGGGCAGGTGGGGAGCACGGTGGACGCCGCCCTTGTCGTGGCGGCGTCCGGATCCGCCGACCCCAGGATCGACCCGGACCGGGGGGAGCGGTGGGGGACGGTGGAAGGCAGGTTGAGGGCGGTCGCTCGGACGGGATCCACCCTGCGATCGGCGAAGATGACGATGTCCCGCCAGGGAAGTCCCCGATCTGACGTCCACCGGGACCGGGATCGGAGCGACCTCGAGAAGGCCGCTCCAGGACCGGCAGGCCTGCGACCCCCCCCGCCAATGCCCCCAAGCGAAAGGCCCCGCCGGAGCGGGGCCTTGTCAGGCGCAGAGAAGGCGCAGAAGAGGAGAGCTTCTCAGAAGCCCATACCTCCACCCATGCCACCCATGCCGCCCATGCCACCCATGCCGCCCATGCCACCCATACCGCCGGGGGCACCGCCGGGCATGGCGGGCTTGTCTTCGGGGATCTCGGAGATCATGCAGTCGGTGGTCAAGAGCAGGCTCGAGATCGAGGCCGCGTTCTGCAGGGCGCTGCGGGTGACCTTGGTCGGGTCGATCACGCCGCTGGCGACCAGGTCTTCGTACTCGCCGGTCGCCGCGTTGAAGCCGACGCTGCCTTCCTCGGACTTGACGCGATCGCAGACGATCGAGCCGTCGAAGCCGGCGTTGGCCGCGATCTGCTTGATCGGGGCCTCGAGGGCCCGGCGCACGATCGAGATGCCGACTTCCTCTTCCTCGTTGGCTTCGATCTCGTCGAGCACGGCGAGGGCCCGCAGGTAGGCGACGCCGCCCCCGGGCAGGATGCCTTCCTCGACGGCCGCGCGGGTCGCGTGCAGGGCGTCCTCGACGCGCGCCTTCTTCTCCTTCATCTCGACCTCGGTCGCCGCGCCGACGTTGATCTGGGCGACGCCACCGGCGAGCTTGGCCAGACGCTCACGCAGCTTCTCGATGTCGTAGTCGGAGGAGGAGTTGTCGATCTCGGCCTTGATCTGCGCGATGCGACCCCTGATCGCCTCGGCGTCGCCGGCGCCTTCGATGATCGTGGTGTCGTCCTTGGTGACGACGACCTTCTTGGCCCGGCCGAGGTTGTCGAGCTCGAACTTCTCCAGCTCGAGGCCGAGGTCCTCGAAGACCGCGGTGCCGCCGGTCAGGACCGCGATGTCCTCGAGCATCGCCTTGCGACGATCGCCGAAGCCCGGGGCCTTGACGGCGCAGCAGGTGAAGGTGCCGCGCAGGTGGTTGACGACCAGGGTCGCCAGGGCCTCGCCCTCGACGTCCTCGGCGATCACGAGCAGCGGGCGACCGGACTTGGCGACCTTCTCGAGCAGAGGCAGCAGGCTGCGCAGGTTGCTGAGCTTCTTCTCGAAGATCAGGACCAGCACGTCCTCGAGCACGCACTCGAGCTCCTGGTTGGTCGCGAAGTGGGCGCTGAGGTAGCCCTTGTCGAACTGCATGCCCTCGACCCAGTCGACGGCGGTGTCGAGGCTCTTGCCCTCTTCGACGGTGATCACGCCGTCCTTGCCGACCTTCTCCATCGCCTCGGCGATGATGTCGCCGATCTGGCGATCCTGGTTCGCCGAGCACGCGCCGACCTGGGCGATCTGCTCGGAGGTCGAGACCTTCTTGG
>JAUIEM010000609.1 GCA_030428695.1 bacterium | reverse complement strand
GTGAAGAAGTAGGGTTTCCCCGCCACCCGCAGCCGCCATGACCACTGTCGCCGCCCTCGTCGCCGGAGCCGCCACCAGCCTGCACTGCGCCGGCATGTGCGGCCCCATCGCCTGTGGTCTCGGCGGACTTGCGAAAACCGAGGGCCAGCGCCTCGGGGCCGCAACCCTCTATCACGGCGGACGTCTCGTTTCCTATGGCATCATCGGCGCGATCTGCGGCGCCCTCGGCCAACAACCGCTGCGTTGGTTCTTCGACTCTCCCGTGGCCCTGCTGCCGTGGGTGATGGTCGTCGTGTTGTTCATCATGGCCTTCTGGAACCGGTTGCTCAGCTTGTGCTGCTGCAGCTGCAGGCGCACGTCGAGCCGGTCGGCGAGGATCCAGTCCGCGAGCCGCGCCGGGTCGAGGGAGCCGTGCACGGGGGAGAACAGCACGCACACTCCGGCGGGCAGACGGCCGAGGCAGCCGACCGCCCAGTCGTAGTCGCGCCGGTCGGCGAGCACGAACTTGACCTCGTCGTGCGGGGTCAGCGCCTCGAGGTTCGACCACAGATTGGCGCGCTCCATGCCGCTGCCGGGGCACTTGAAGTCGACGATGCGGCGAGCGCGGGGGTCGACCGTCGCGATGTCGTGGTGGCCCCCGGTCTCGAGCATCACCTCGTGACCGCGGGCGAGCAGGGCGTCGATCAGGGCGGGGGTCTCGGCCTGCATCAGGGGCTCGCCCCCGGTGACCAGGACGAGCTTGCGGTCGTAGCCGGCGATGGTGTCGAGCAGCGCGGGCAGCTCGTGCGGGGTTCCGTCGCCGAACGCGTCCGGGGTGTCGCACCACACGCAGCGCAGGTCGCACTCCGCGAGGCGGACGAGCAGCATCGGGCGGCCGACCTGGGTCGACTCCCCCTGCAGGCATTCATAGATTTCGTGGACGCGCAGTGTCATCGGGCTTCATGCCGCGGAGCGGCGGGGGTCAGCGGCGGTTCTTCTTCTCTTCCTCGCGCTTGCAGGAGATGCACATGCTCGCGAAAGGCAGCGCCTCGAGGCGCTCGATGTTGATCGGCTCGTTGCAGGCGTCGCAGATGCCGTACTCGCCGTCGTCGAGGGCGTCGAGGGCGCGCTCGATCTGCTCGAGCTCGATCGATTCCATCTCGATGATCGAAGAGACGATCGACTCGTCGGTCGCCTCGGAGGCGAGGTCTTCGACATCGGCCAGGTGGTGGCCCTGGCCCCCCTGGATGCCGTTGACTTCCTCGTTGATGCTCTTCTCGAGCTCCCCTTTCTTGACGATCAACGCTGCGCGCACCTGCTGCAGGAATGCTTCACTGAGGGTCATGGCTGCCTCGCCGCAAGAGGGGGATGGGCCGAAGTCGCGCTCAAGATAGCGTTACCACCCGCGGATGCAAGAGAATTCGGGCGTCGGAAGGCCATCACGCCGATTCCTCGGCATACACGCGCTGCAAAAGCTCCTGCACGCGCTCGACCAGCCCGCGCAGCTCACGGGCCCGGCCGCCGCTGCGCTGCAGCCCGCGCAGCAGGGACAGCGTCTCCGCGCCCGCCTTGAAGGCGGCTCGCGGCTGCAAGCCCGCGCCCCGTCCGACGGCGGACGCGAAGCCGGCTGCGGCCCGGCGCAGTCGCGCCCGGTCAGCGGGGAGCTGTTTGGTGAGCTCGAAGATCTCGAGGGTGAGCTGGCGGACTTCTGCCTGCAGGTCGGGCTGGAACACCGCGAGCGCGCGGCTACTCGCGCTCGGCGCCGAAGCCGCCGTGGAGCATGTTTTCGACCTTGCGGCGCGCCTCGAGGACGGTCTCCTCGACCGACGCGGAGCCGGGGGTCAGCATCACGCCGGTGTTGTTGCACTTCTCGCACACCGGGGTGCGGCCGCGGCAGCGATCGCACTGGGCGAAGGAGGGCACGCTGGCGGTGTACTGGCCGCGCTCGAAGTAGCGCTCCTTGGCGCTCCGGGTTCCGCGCGGCAGGTGGTCCTGGGCGCGGTCGAGGGCGCGGTCGAGCTCGTCGAGCTTCTCGGACCAGGCGTCGTCCCGGATCTCGTGCTTGAGGTCGGCTTCGGAGTCGATGCTGCGCAGGGCATCACGCTCGAAGTCGAGGTAGTCGGGGTGGTCGGGAGTGTCGCGGTTGGCCTCGAGGTCGAGGTTCGCCGAGGCGTCGGCCAGCCAGAGGTTGTGGGCCGTGGTCGGCTCTTCGTACTCGGCGGCCTCGTCGTAGATCTTGACCTCGCGACCGCAGCCGGCCAGCAGAAGGGCCAGGACCAGGGCGCAGGGAAGGTACCGCATCGATGCTCCCTCCGTGGGGTTCCTCTCACGTTACCCGCTTTCTAGCGGAGCCGCGTCATGGTTTTGTCAGCCAGGATCAGAACAGATACTCGCGCGCCACCTGGAAGCGGTCGAAGTCGCCGCTCTCGATCGGGACGCCCGCGCGCAGGCAGAACTCGTGCTTCTCGGCGGGGAAGACGTAGCAGTACGCGTTGAGGGTCTTGCCGTCGACCTCGACCTCCTTGACGATGCGCAGATCGTCGAGGGTGGCGGGGTCGTATTCGGTGAACCCGCGCAGGTCGTCGACGGTCTTCAGTCCGTCCCGCGGGAAACGCAGGCGCACGACCTGGCCCTTGACCACGCCGTCGACCCCGTCGACCAGGATCGGGTCGCGGAAGTCGAACGCGAACAGCTGGCCGCTGGTGCGTGCCGGGCGGACCTCGGCGACCTCGCCGAGCCGCCCGTGGAAGCGGTAGCCGCGCATCAGGGTGCCGTACGCGAACACGCAGTCGATCATCTTCGGCTTGTGGTCGGAGTCGCTCGTCATGCCCGTCACCCGTTGGTCTCGCGGAGCTTCCCGCGATTGTCCCCGATCGGCCGCCGTCTTGTCAACGTGCTCCGGGACGGGATGGCGCGGAAGGTCAGGCGCGCCGCGCCCGCGCGGATCTGGTCACCGGGCTGAAGCTCGACCTCCGCGACCAGGCGACCGTTGACCCAGGTGCCTGCGGGCGTCCCGAGGTCGCGCAGCACCACCGCGTCCTTGCGCTGCTCGAGCAGGAAATGGCGGGCGGCGACGCCGGCGTCGCGCAGGCGGGTGAAGCTCTCCGCGCCGGAGCCGACCACGCCGCGCGCCGGGATGACGTAGAAGCGGGTCAACCCGGGGTCGATATCCTGTTGCAGCCAGCGAAGGGACACGGGCTCACTCCTGCGGCCCCGGGGCGGCCAGTGGGGCGTGTACCAAGGAGTGTAGCAGAAGTGGAGGGACGTGCAACGCGCGCCGGGCTACTTGGTGATGCTGACGGTCGCGTTGTAATTGACGAGGTCGAACAGCTCTTCGACGTCTTCGTTGCGCATGCGGATGCAGCCGGCCGAGGACTCGGTCCCGATCGTCTCGGGGTAGCGCGTGCCGTGGATGCCGAAGCCGTTGTATTCGTCACGGTTGAAGCCGAGCCAGCGGGTGCCGAGGATGTTCTTCTCGTGACCGAAGGGG
>JAUIEM010000139.1 GCA_030428695.1 bacterium | reverse complement strand
GGAAACGCAGCATGCGGTCATTGTTCGCGCTCGTGCTGATCTGTGGACTGCTGGTCGGTTGCGGCGACGGGGAGAACCCGGCGGCGAACACCGGCAACACCGGCAATGAAGGCAACGAAGGCAACGAGGGCGACACCCCCGAGCCGATCAACCGGCTCGGCGACCTCGCGGCCGGGATGACCTGGCTGACGATGACCACCAACACGGTCTCCGCCGGCGGCGACACCGTGCGCATGGTGACGTACACCCGCTTCGAGGTGAAGAGCATCGAGGGCGGGACCTGCACCTACACCGTCACCAAGCTCGACGCGAACAAGCAGCCGGTCGGGCAGCCGTACGACGAGGTCTTCCCGAAGACGGTGACCGGGTCGGGGTCGACGGATCCGGTGCGGCCCGACGTCAGCATGACGACGATGTCGGCGGCCGGTGTCGACTTCAAGTGCAAGAAGATCCAGACCGAGAACAGCACGATGTGGACCTCGACGCAGTATCCGCTCGTGACCATCAAGGTCCTGACCGAGACCGACAGCATGCGTTCGGAGACCATCCTGGAGAAGTTCTCCCCGGGCTCCTGACGCTGCTGCCCTCCCTGCTCTGACGCGCCGTCCTCGAGGACGGCGCGTCGTGCATCGGGGGGAGGTTTTGCGGAGAAATGTGAAAGATCGTTCCTCGAAACGACACTCTGGTGGTGCGTGTCGGACGAGGAGGATGGAATGGTGCGCTGGCTGATCGCGATCGTGGTGCTGTGCGTCGGTTGCTCGGGGGGCGGAAGCTCCGGTGGCTCCGGCGGGAACAGCGGGAACACGGGGAACAGCGGGAACACGGGGAACAGCGGGAACACGGGGAACAGCGGGAACACGGGGAACAGCGGGAACACGGGGAACAGCGGGAACACGGGGAACAGCGACCCCTGCAACCCGCCCGCGCCGACCGGCACGGTCCTGTACGTCGCGACGGGCGGGGACGACCTCAGCGGCGACGGCTCGTCGGGCAATCCCTACGCGACGATCACCGCTGCCCTCGACAACGCTCCGGACGGCGCGACGATCCTCGTCCAGCCCGGCACCTACAACGGCCGCGTCCAGCTGCGCGGGAGCTTCGCCACCGGCGTGACCGTGCGCTCGGAGGTTCCCTACCAGGCCCGCCTGCGTCACAACTCGACCGTGGTGACCTGCTACGAGGGCCAGGGGATCGCCCTGGAGGGCTTCGACATCGCCCATGACGGGCCGGGGGCCGGGGCGCTCGTGATCCAGATCCAGGACCTGATCGGCAGTCCGGGCGGGGCGGACTACGTGCGCGACATCGCGATCCGCAACTGCGTGCTGCACGACAGCTACAACAACGACATCCTCAAGATCAACAACGGCGCCGCCGAGATCACCGTCGCCCACAACGTGTTCTACAACCAGAGCGGCTCCGACGAGCACATCGACATCAACAGCGTCCGGGACGTGATCGTCGAGGACAACGTCTTCTTCAACGACTTCGCCGCCAGCGGCCGCAGCAACCCCGCCAACACCTCGGGCTTCATCGTGATCAAGGACAGCAACGGCAGCTCGGATTCCTATCTCGGCGCCGAGAGCATCACGGTGCGGCGCAACGTCTTCCTGCACTGGGAGGGGAGCAGCGGCTCGAACTTCGTGCTGGTCGGCGAGGACGGCCAGAGCTTTTACGAGGCCTTCGACGTGCTCGTCGAGAACAACCTGATGCTCGGCAACGGCACCGACACGATGCGCGCACCGTTCGGGGTCAAGGGCAGCCGGGATGTGACCTTCCGGGCCAACACCGTGGTCGGCGACTTCCCCTCCCTCGCCTTCGCCTTCCGGCTCAACGTGGAGGGCAGCAACCTGGCCTGCCAGAACATCGCCTTCTACAACAACATCTGGTCCGACCCCGGCGGCACGATGGCCGACTTCAGCGACACCCCGATCGGCGAGACGACCACCTTCAGCTTCGACACCAACCTGTTCTACAACGGCGGCGCGGCCCTCCCGACCAGCACCGGCGACCTGATCAACCCCGAGGACGACAGCAACCGCGTGGTCGCCGATCCGCTCCTGCCGGCCGGGACGAGCATCGTCTCGCCGGTGTGGAATTCCGGGAGCGGGCAGTTCGCGGACGGCTCGAGCACGATCTGCGAGGTCTTCGCGAACCTGCTCAGCTACGGCCTGCCGGGGGCGGGCAGTCCGGCCCTCGGCGCTGCGCGGGCCGATCAGCTGCCGGCCGACGACATCCGGGGGGAGCCGCGGACGGGGAACGACCTCGGGTGTTACGAGCGGCCGTAGGGAGTCGGTGGCTGAACCCTGCCGGGCTGAGCTGAGCCCCGTGGCGCGTGAGCGGTCGGGCATCCGTCCGGCGCTCCGACTGCGCCTGGGCAACCGCGCTCGAGGAGCTGCTCGAAGCACCCGATGGAGCTACAGCGCCCGCACGTACACCCAGCGCCCGTGCGCCTTGCGGAACTCCGAGCGCTCCTCGTGGACGCGCTCCTCGCCGGCCTCGCGGTAGCGGGCCCGGAAGCGCACGACGCCGCGGCTGTCCGCCGGTCCGCCGTGCTCGGTCTCGAGCACCTCGAGCGCCAGCCAGCGGGTGCGGGCGAGCCAGGCCTGCAGCGAGACGCGGTCGACGCTCGCCCGGGTGGTCGGGTCGTGGCTCGCGATGATGAAGGGCAGCCGGCGCCGGGCGTAGGCGGTGTAGCGGGCGCGCATCAGCGCCTCGGCGGTGTCCGCCGCTTCCCCCTCGTAGACCACCGGCCCGCAGCAGCCCGCCAGGCGCGCGCCGCTCCCGCAGGGGCAGACGGCCATCAGCCCCGGTTCCAGGCCGGATCGTCGAAGCGCTGGACCTCGAGCAGGTAGCCGTTGGGATCCTTGGCGAACAGGTGGAAGATCCCGTACTCCGGGTTGTGCGCCGGCTCCTTGACCAGCTCGACGCCGTGCGCGCGCAGGTGCGCGGCCCAGCCCTCGACGTCGTCGCTGACCAGGGTCAGCAGCGCGCCCTCGGTCGGGCGCTTCCCCTGTCGCTGGCAGAAGCCGACGTAGGCCTGGCCCGCCACCCCGTAGATGCGGCAGCCGCCCTGGTCGAGCACCAGGGGCAGGCCGACCACGCGCTCGTAGAAGTCCCAGGTGGTCGGGCCGTCCTCGGTGTAGAAGAAGGTGATCTGGCTGTCGATGGGCGGAGCCATCAGCGCTTGCCCTTCCCGAACGGCCACCACCAGCGGCGCACCGGCGCGTTCTCCTGGTGGCCGAGCTCGTACATCGCCCGGCCGAGGGCCAGCTCGCGGGAGGAGAAGGCCTCTTCGCAGGCTTTGCGGTCGTTGCGGCTGCCGACGGCCTCGTAGAAGAGCTGGTCGGCGAAGTGCTGGTGGGGCGCCTTGAACTCCATCAGGAAGGCCTGCTTCTGGGGGATGTCGAAGCGCGGCAGCTCGGACTCGGGGGTGACCGGCTCGTGCTTGTGCAAGAGGTCCTTGTAGCGCTTGGTCTTGGCGTCGAACACCTCGGCGCCGGGCTTGCGGAGGATGCGGAAGCGCTTGACGTCGAACTTCTCGACCTTGAAGTAGTCATCGCCGTGGACGATCGCGTGCCAGCGGACGATGGTCGGGCCGTTGCACTCCGGGGGCACCGTCTCGAGCACCTTCTTGAAGCCGCCCCGGGCGACGAGGATCTCGTCGACGTCGGTGTACACGACCCAGTCGCCGGTCGCCGCCTCGAAGCCCTCGAGGTAGGAGAACTCCTTGCCGAGCACCTCGCTCCTCGTCGTGAAGGCCTCGTGCTCGATCTCGAGCAGGCGCAGGACCTCTCGCGCGGTGAACAGCGAGCCGTCCTCGGAGCGCTGGTCGACGCACACGATCTGGTCGGCCCAGGTCGCGCAGGCCGCGAGCTTCGAGGCGATCAGGACCGCTTCGTTGCGCATGATGACGACAGCGGTAACGCGCACGGCGATTTCCCCCGGAAAAGCCCCGATTGTCGGGATCGGACCGAGGAAAGCAAGGCTTCACGCGTACTCGACGTCGTCGAAGCTGGCCCTGAAGGTCGCGTAGACGCTGCGCCAGGCCTCGGCCGCCGCGCCGGTCTGCTCCTCGACGTGGCTGCGCAGGCGGGCGCCGCACACCGCGTAGACCATGTACAGCTCGGCGAGGAACTCGCTGAAGGCGAGGCGCTGGTAGGTGCGGCGGGAGGCGGCGTCGAGGAGGAACTCGACGCCGACGAAGGCGTTGGTCTCGGCGAGCACCCGGTACTGGGCCTCGAGCCGGGCGCGCACCCCGCGGGAGAAGACCGCCTCATGGGCGTGGCCGAGCTCGTGCAGGAACAGGCCGATGAAGGTGCGCCGGGCGCCGCGCATCGCGAAGTCGTAGATCGCGACCTTGCTGTTCTGGTACGCCGAGCCTTTCGCCGAGTCGGGACCCCAGCCACCGAGCTGGATCGTCTGCAAGCTGTCGCGGCGCAGGTGCGAGCCCGGCAGGTTGCTCAGGATCGCGAAGCACAGCTCGTAGACCTCGGCGAGCGGTGCCTCCTCGGCGCCGATCGGCTCGGCCTTGGCGTCGAACAGGCGGATGCCGGACGGGCCGAGCAGGCAGGACAGGCGGCTCAGGCTGCCGTTCGGCCGCCGCGCCTGGAAGCCCTCGCGCGCGCGCCAGCCCCGGTAGGCGTCGAACACCTCGGGGCCGGTCGGCACCCACACGCTCGAGCTGCCGCCCTTGATCGCCCCGCCGAGGAAGTAGCCCTTCGAGGTCGCCGACACGCGCTGGCCGAAGCGGAAGCGCTTCTCGAGATCACGGGTCAGGTGGGGGATCGTGCCGACGAGGCTGGGCCACGGGTCGCGCAGCGCCTGGACTTCGGCCGGCATCCGGAGCAGCATGCCCATCGAGCGACCGGGAAGGGGGCGCCGGAGCGCCCGGAGATTGAGCCCTCAGGGTAGCGCAAAGGCGGGGCGCAGGCAAGCGGGCGAGGGCTACTCCGAGATGCCGTAGTTGAACTGCACGCGCTGGCCGTCGCGCAGGACCTCGACCTGGAAGTTCGGCAGGCTCTTCATGCCTTCGTACATGTCCCAGGCGCCCGTGATGCCGCCGATGGACTGGCCGTTGATCGCGACGATGCGGTCGCCCTCCTGGAAGCCGAGCAGGCGCCGGAAGGGGCTGGTGCGGTTCATCTTCTCCATCGTGACCTCGATCGTGCCCCCCGGCAGCTCTTCGTAGGTCGCGTAGGCGGTGTTGAGCAGCTCGACGACGTCGCGCTTGTGGGAGTACTTCTCCTGGAAGGAGCGGTCGATCTTGACCTCGGGCACGACGAACATGTTGCCTTCCCAGTGGCCCTGGGTCAGGTAGGCCGGCATCTGCCGGTTGTTCTCGTCGTAGTACGCCTTCGGCTGGCTGCGCGGCTGGGCGGCGGCGGGCTGGGCCGCGACCCGCTCGCCGGGCTGGCCTTCCTGGCCGTTGCCGGTCGGTTGGGCGCTCGGGGGCGGGGCGGTCATGTACACCGCGGCGTCCTCGGGCATCACCCAGGGCATGCCGCCGGACTCGGCGTTGGCGGCGAGCGTGCGGTCATAGACCTCGTCTTCGCTGATGTCGCTCTTGCTGAGGATCAGCGCGGCGACGAAGACGATCGACAGGATCGTCAGCACCCAGACGAGCTTCTCGAGGATATTGATCATGGTCGGTACCGTCTCTGCTTCCTACAGACTTCGACGCTCCCCAGTCTACCAGGGTTCAGTGCAATCCGGAAGACGAGCAGCGCTCAGTCGACCGGACGGAGGGTGACGTAGTACGACTTCTTCCCGCGCTTCTCCATGTCGTAGACCGTGCCCTGGAAGGTGATGTAGCCGGGCTTCTCGATCACGAACACCGTGCCCGAGCTGAAGTCGTCCTCGTCGAGGTCGACCGGCAGGCTCATGCTCAACACGTCCTGGTCGCCGTCGAGGATCCGCACCCGGGCGTCCGACGCGTTGGAGTCGATGCGGTAGAAGTCGGGGATGCGCTGGCTCGAGCAGGCGGCGCACAGGAGGCAGAGCAGGGGCAGCAGCAGCTTGGTCATGTCATCCGTCCTTTCCGTGGTTTCCTTGGGAGACGCGGCTGTAGGGATCGACGACGAGCCGGCCCGGCAGGGCGAGGTTCGGGCGCAGGAGCAGCACGGTGCCGACCTGGCCGGCGCTGACTCTCACCGGGACGCGGTTGCCGTCGCCGAGGTCGAGCGTATGGACGCCGGCGGGCAGCTCGAGACGCGCGCTCTGGATGCTCGCGGGCAGCGAGCTCCACAGCCGGGTGTCGGCGCGCTCGGTCGCGGTCCAGGCGATGTTGGCGAACAGGGCGAGCAGGGAGATGATCCAGCGGTCTTCCTTCTTGACCTCCTGCCGGGCGAGCACCTCGGCGGTCGTCGTCACCGCGGTCTTGGCCGCCCGCCGCAGGAGGGCGCGGGCCATGATCATCGGCATCTCGGCGTCGAGGGACTGGCGCGCGACGCGGTACACGTCGAGCAGCTCGGAGGTCTGCGCCTGCGTCCCCCCGGCCCGCACGGCCAGGGTGCGCACGTTGTCGCGGAAGATCAGTTCCGGCACCGGCACGTTCGCCTGGCCGGCGGGGGCGATGACCCCGGTCAGCAAGGCCGCGGCGATGCCCGCGATGCGCAGGGCGGTCGAGGTGCTGCGGGCGGAGGTCTCGACCAGCAGCGGCCCGCGGCCGGCGAGGTAGAAGACGTGCACGATGCCGTGGCCGGGGGCCGCGAAGGCGCCGCCCTGCAGCCGCTCGCGCGCTCGCTGGGCGAGCTGCAGCCCCGGCTCGTAGTCGAGGGCCCGGGCGTAGATCTTCTCCGCCTCCGAGGCGTCGAGCACCGCCTCGCGGACCACTCCCTGCAGGTAGGCGCCGGCGGCGACGCGCCGGTACTGCTGGCGGGGCTGGTAGCCGACCTCCTCGCCGTAGTCGTCGGCGAGGATGCGCTCCTGCATCTCGCCGATCTGGATCGCGTAGGCGTAGGCGTCCGGACCGCCGGTCGCCAGCTCGGCCAGGCACAGCAGCACCCGCACGAGCACGTGCTCGTAGGCGGCGCCCTTGTAGGTGATGTAGGTGTCGTCGGTAAACGTCGAGCCGAAGGTCGACAGGGCCCGGCTCGAGTCGAAGCGCACGTCGAGCTCGTCGCGGCAGGAGCGGAGGATGGGGATCGCCGCCTCCGGCCGCCCGCGGCTGAGCTCGAGCATCGCCTTCTCGAGCAGGTAGAGGACGGCGTCGCCGTCCTCCGGCCCGGAGCCGTCGATCAGCCACTCGATCTCCGCCTCGGCCTCTTCGAAGCGGGCCGACTCGTAGGCTTCGCGGAAGGGCTCGAGGCGCTCGTTGTAGGTCGCGCAGCCCACCAGGAGCAGCGCGCAGCACAGCGACGGGAAGCGCACTTAGCGGGTGTACTCCTTGCTGACCTTCGAGGTCTCCTTGGCGGCGATCAGACCGCTGCTGCAGTCGACCATCTCGAGGGTGAGCAGGTAGTTGCGCTGCGAGACACCCTCGCCCGCGGTCGACGCCGAGGTGTACTTCGCGAAGATCAGGTAGTCGGGGGCGACCCCTTCGCGGCGCAGCACGGCGAGGAAGCGTGAGCGCCCGTCGGACAGGAACAGCCCCTCGGGGCGCTGGCCGGTCTCACGCAGGGCGGCGTCGACGTAGCGCCGGCTGACGTTGGTGAACACGTCGGAGTCGACGAGCACGGTGTCGATCATCTCGTAGGTCGACTCGCTGATGTCGCCGAGCTCTTCGGCGCTGCGGTTCTCGACGCCGACGAAGGCGACCACCGCCTGGCCGGCGGCGCGCACCTTCGGCGCTTCCTCGTCGAGGAGCTTGCGGGTGGTCTCGGCGATCAGGCGCTCGTAGGTCGCCGAGCCGGCGCTGCGGGAGCCGACCAGGTCGCCCTCGCCTTCGGTCTTGATCCGCCCGGAGTGCGAGTTGCATCCGACGACCAGGCACAGGGCCAGGAGCAGGGGCAGGGTCTTCACGGCTGGTTTCCTTCCTTCGCATAGTTGAGGGTGCGGGTCGTCGAGTTGCCGAAGCCGTCGACGGCGACGATGGTCACGATCCGATCGGGGGGCAGCTCGACCTTGGTCTCCCAGGTCAGATCGCGACGGACCGGAACCGTCGTCCCGTTGACCGTCACCCGGGTGTCGTGCGCGTCGACGCGGCCGCTGACGACGACCTGCGAGCGCGCGTCGACCTGGGGCGGGGTCGCGTCGACTGCGATCACGATGCCGTGGCGGGCGACCTGGCCGGCGGGGTCTTCGACCCGCGCGGTGATCGGCACGGCGTTGCCTTCCTCGACCACGATGCGCGCCAGGTACCGTCCGGTTGCCGCATCTGGCACGGCCGGCACGCCATTGACGTCAACCCGCAGCGGTCCGTCGCCGGTCGCGTCGACCAGCACCTCGAGCTGGCGGTGGACGAGGCGCGCGCCGTCCCGGGGTGAGACGATCGTCACCCGCGGCGGGACCCGCGGACCGCGTTCGCCGAGGTCGCGGCGCTCGGTCGGATCGGTGATGCCGGGCAGCACCGTGCGGGGGGCGCTGGTGTTGGGGTTGCAGCCGAGCCCGCCGATCAGCAGGCTGAGACAGAGCAACGTTCGGGTGTGCATAGAGACTCCCATCAGCATGTTTCCAGCGGAGCCGGAGAGCGTCCGCGGAGTTAGAGGATGCAAGCGACGTGCCGGGCGCGCAAGGCTCCCCCTCACGCGTCGGCCCGTCGGGCGTCCGCTGCAGAGGCGGGGGCGCCGACCGGCGGCGCGCCTTCCCCGGTCTGCACCGACCAGAGCGCGGCGTAGACGCCGTCGCGGGCGAGCAGCTCCTGGTGGTGTCCCGATTCGCACAGCTCGCCCCCGGCGAGCACGTGGATCGTGTCGGCGTGACGCACCGTCGACAGGCGGTGGGCGATGACGAGGGTCGTGCGGCCCTGGGACACGCGCGTCAGGGAGCGCTGGATCGCGGCCTCCGTCTCGTTGTCGACCGCCGAGGTCGCCTCGTCGAGGACGAGCACCGGCGGATCCTTGAGCACCGCGCGGGCGAGGGAGATGCGCTGGCGTTGGCCGCCCGAGAGCTTCTGTCCGCGCTCGCCGACGACCGTCTCGTAGCCGTCCTTGAGCTGCACGATGAAGTCGTGGGCCTCGGCGGCGCGGGCCGCCGCCTCGATCTCCTCCGCGCTGGCGTCGGGGCGGCCGTAGGCGATGTTCTCCCGCACGGTGCCGTGGAACAGGAACACGTCCTGGCTGACCAGGCCGATCGCCCGGCGCAGATCTTCGAGGCGCAGGCCGCGGATGTCCTTCCCATCGATCGTGATGCGCCCCCCGACCGGATCGTAGAAGCGCAGCAGCAGCTTGACCAGCGTGCTCTTCCCCGACCCCGTCGCCCCGACCACCGCCGTCGTGCGGCCGGCGGGCAGCGCCAGGTCGAGGCTGCGCAGGATCGGGATCTCCGGGTGGTAGGCGAAGGACAGCTCTTCGAAGCGCAGCGCGCCCTCGACTTCCTCCGCCGGCAGCTTCCCATCGCCGGAGACGATCTGCGGACGGGTATCGAGCAGGTTGAGCACCCGGGTGGTCGAGGCCATCGCCCGCTGGTACAGGTCGAAGGTGGAGCCGAGCCGGGTAAGGGGCCAGAGCAGGCGCTGGGTCAGGAAGACCATCACGCTGTACGCGCCGACCGCGAGCGTCTCCTCGGTGACCAGCCAGCCCCCGTAGACGAGGGTGGCGGTGAAGCCGACCACGATCACCATGCGGATCAGCGGCGAGAACGCGGAGCTGAGCCGGATCGCCGCCCGGTTGCTCGCCTGGTAGGCCTCGCTCTGGGCCGCGACCCGGGCGACCTCGTGGGACTCCGCCGTGAAGCTCTTGATCGTCGCGATGCCGCCGAGGTTGTTGTTGAGCAGGCCGTTCAGCGCTCCGACCCGGTCGCGCACCAGGGCGTAGCGCGGGGCGATGCGCTTCTGGAACAGGAACGAGCCCCACAGGATCAGCGGCACCGGCAGGAACGAGAGCAGGGCGACGCCGGGGGCGATCGTCGTGACCTGCAGGATGTCGTTCGCGCCCCCGTCCAGGAAGCGCTCGAGCTGGTTGACGTCGTCGTTGAGGATCGCCATCAGGCCGCCGGTGCTGCGGTCCTCGAACCAGGCCATCTCGAGCCCCTGCACGTGGGCGTAGCCGTCGACCCGCAGCGCGTGCTGCAGGCTCTGGGCCAGGTTGCGCCACAGCACCGCGTAGCCGTACTCGAACAGCGACTCCAGCCCCCAGACCAGCAGCGTCAACACCGCGATGACGATCAGCTGGGTCATCGGGCTCTCGAAGCCGAAGCCGGCGAGCAGCGAGCGCTCGCCCTCGACCAGGGTGTCGACCGCGGCGCCGATCAAGAGGGGCGGCGCGAGGTCGAAGACCTTGTTCAGCACCGAGCACAGGCTCGCGAGCAGGGAGCGGACGCGGAAGCGCCGGCCGTAGCGCAGCAGGCGCAGCAGGGGGTGGGCCTTCACCTCGTCCGTCACCGTTCCCTCCTCGTCGCGTGCGCCGAACCGGCGCGCGGGTCGTGCACAGTAAACCGGGGAATCGGCGCCGGCAAGGCTCCGACGACGGCCAGCGCTGCCACCGCCCGATTCTGCTTTTCTGGCGCACCCGATGATGGAATACTCGAAGGACACGCGCCAGACCAAGGAGCCGAGCCATGACCTGGATGGGTCCCGACGATGCCGCCGTCCCCGGCGAGGAGATCGCCCCGGGCGTGATCCTGGAGCGCCGCCAGTTCCTCTCCGGCCTGGTCGGAGCCGCGGCCCTGAGCTGCCTCGGCCTGTGGCCCCGGCAGGCGCTGGCCCAGGGCCCGGACGCGATCGAGGCCGCCGAGGCCGTCCGCCGGCTGGAGCCCCTGGCCCAGCGGCTGCTCGAGGCCGAAGATCCCGATGAGGAGGAGTACCTCGCCGAGGTCGCGACCCTGCTCGCCAGCATCGATCCGCCGGCGGGAGCGCTGCCGCGGCGACGCTGGCGGATGGACCGTCTCGGCGGCGGGCGTCCGGTCGTCCTCTACCACATGCGTCTGGCGCCGGGAGCGATCATCCCCCTGCACGACCACCGCGCGTACAACGGCGTGCTGCTCGGCCTCGAAGGGGAGGTCGGCTGCCGGAACTTCGAGATCGTGCTGCCCGAGGGCAGCGAGCTCGACCTCGCCGCGGGCGAGGTGCCTGCGAAGGGCAGCGAGTTCCTGATCCGCCAGACCCAGGAGAGCGTCCTCGAGGCCGGCTCGGTCAGCAGCCTGGCGCGGGTGCGCGACAACCTGCACGTCTGCGAGGCCGGGCGTGAGGGGGCGCGGCTGCTCGATCTGTTCACCTACTTCAGCGACGAGGCCGGCTCGCACAACGTCCGCTGGGACACGACCCCCGTCGATCCCGAGCGCGGGCTGTACCGGGCGGAGTGGGCGTAGCGCTCACGCGTCGAGGTCCGCCACCCACTCGAGCAGGCGCCAGTCCATCCAGCGCCGGTCGGGGTCGCGGTTGCCGCGGGCGATGAAGCCGAGGTGTCCGCCGGCGTCCAGCAGCAGCCGGCGGGTGCTCGCGGACAACCGGGCGCTCGCCAGGGGGCCCGCGGGGATCAGGGGATCGTCCTCGGTCGCGAGGATCAGCGTCGGCAGCGCGATCTGCTCGAGCACGCGCCCGCAGCTGCTCGAGCGGTAGTAGTCCGCGGCGCTCGGGAAGCCGCCGAGGGGGGCGGTGATCGCGCGGTCGAACTCGAGGATGGTGCGCGGCGGGCGGCGCAGCTGGACGCGGTCCCGGTGCCGCAGATGCGGGCGGTTCTGGACGTAGATCACGCGCAGGTGGTGGACGAACCAGCGGTGGTAGGCGCGGTTCTCCGAGCGGGCCATGTGCTCGACGGTCGCCAACAGGTCGACCGGGGGGCACACCGCGATCACGCCGTCGAGCCCCCCGCAGCCGCGGGAGCCGAGCTCCCCCGCCAGCTTCAGGACGATGTTCCCGCCCATCGAGAAGCCGATCAGCGTCAGCGGCGAGCCCGGGCAGAGCGCCGCGATCTGCTCGATGGCGGGCACGAGGTCGCTCGAGCGCCCGGCGTGGCAGAGCGAGCGCGACAGCCCGATCGCCGCTCCGGAGCCGCGCATGTCGATGCGGAAGGCGCGCAGGCCGCGCTCCTTGAGGCGCGCCGCCAGGCGGATCATGTACGCGCTCTCGTGGCTCCCGCCGAGGCCGTGCACGAGCAGCACCGCGCGCTCGCCGGCTCGCCATCCCTGGGGGCGGTCGTCGTGGAGCACCGTGACGTCGCCGTCGGCCAGGGTCACTGTATGCCGCGTCGTGTTATCGAGCGGCAGCGCCCCGAGGAAGTGGGCGGCGATGGTCTGCAGGTGGCCATTCCACAACAGCGGGTGCGGTTCGAACGTGGTCGGCATCGGCATCTCCCCGGCCGATTCTATGACGCGCGTGCTCAGATTTCCAGTGCTCGCCAGCGATCAGCTGATCATGATGCCCAGAACCGCGGCCAGGACCAGCAGCACAACGCCCACGACACGCTCCATCACGAGCGCGAGGTCGCTCGGCTCGGCGTCGCGGAACTTCCAGCCCGTGCGGAGATACCACATGGTGCGAGTGCTGAGCAGGCTCACGCTGCCGAGGACGATACAGACCAGGATGATGAGCTCGGGCATGGTTCCTCCAGGCGGGCCTCGAGGGGGAGGAAGCGAACGCCGTACCAGACCGGGAGCGCGCCCGCTCGGCCCCGGCTCCGGGGAGAGCCTGGTGCCTGCCACCTGTGCGTTGGCGCGCCGCCCCAACGCGAAAGGACCGCGCCGAAGCGCGGTCCTGTTCACGAACGGAAGTCTGCCGAGCTCAGCGCGCGAGGCGCCGGCGCAGGAACAGGACGACGGCCAGCAGGCTCAGCCACAGCCAGCCCGCGCCGGGTCCGGCGTCGGTGGTGACCGCGCAGCTGCTGCTGCCGCCACCGCCGCCACCACCACCACCACCACCGCTGCCGCCTGCGGTACCGCTGATGTTGACCTGGGTCAGGGTGCCCGGGACGCCACCGGTGTTCGAGACCACCTCGACGACGGCGCTGACGGCGTTGCCCTGGGTCGCGGTGTAGGTGACCGTGAAGGTCCGCGACTGACCGGCGGTCAGGCTGACCGGGAGGGTCAGGCCCGTGATGCCGAAGTCGGTGCTGCCGGTGATCGCGACGTTGGTGATGTCGAGAGTGCCGACGCCGGCGTTCTGGACGGTCCACAGCGCCGAGATCCGCGAGCCGACGCCGGCGGCGTTGAAGTCGGTGATGCCGACGACGCCGAGGGAGGGCTGGTTCGGCGGCGCCTGGGCGTCACCGGTCACGGCGATCGTGTAGGTGCCCTCGTCGGTGTCGCTGTTGTTGACGACGACATCGAAGGAGAACGGATTCGCCGCGCCGACGCTGAACTCGACTGTGAAGGACGTGTTCGAGCCGGCGTTCACGGGGCTGCTCGGCGCAGAGGTCAGCGCTGGCGTGCTGACGTTGACGAGGTTGCTGAAGGTCGGGCTGGAGACCGCCAGGTCGACGCCGCCCTGGTTCTCGATCGTGAAGGTGACCGACTGGGTCTGGCCGGTGAAGACCGTCCCCAGGTCGGTGCTGCCCCCGCTGGCGATCGACGTGCCGAGCGGGCGCTGGATGTCGATCTCCGCGGCACCCGACGCGCCGTCACCGGTGACGGTCACGATGTAGGTGCCCTCGTCGGTGTCGTTGTTGTTGACCGTCACGTCGAACGAGAACGGGCCGGTGCCGCTGATCGTGTAGTCGACATCGAGGCTGGCGTTGCTGCCGGCCGTGATCGTCTGCGCGCCGCTGTTGGACGTGACCGAGGCGCTGACGTTCGACTGGTTGCTGATGTCGATGCTCGTGATGTCGAGGGCGCCGGTGCCGGTGTTGTCGATCGTGTAGGACACGCTGAGCTGCTGGCTGATCGGCAGGGTTCCCTGGGCGTCCGACGAGCCACTCGCGAGCGAGGAGCCTCCGTCGAGCAGGTCGATCTCCGGATCGGCGCCGGTGCCGCTTCCGCTGACCGCGATGTCGAACGGGTTCTCGTTCGCGTCGTCGTTGGCGATGTCCATGTCGAAGCTGAAGCTGCCGTTGGCGGCGGGGTTGACGCTGATGGTCAGGGTCCCCGACGTGCCGGCGTCGACCGTGAACGGGGTCGAGCTGACGACGGCCGCGGTGACGTTGGACTCGTTGGAGAAGCTGACACCGCTGATGGTCAGGATGCCCGTGCCGGCGGTGTTGTCGATCGTGTAGTCGATCGAGTTCGCCACCAGCGCCGTCTGCGAGCCGACGTTGTCGCTGCCGCCGTCGGAGATCGAGCCGCCACGCTGCACGTCGATCTCCGGCGTCCCGCCCGTGGCGGTGCCGCTCAGGGCGATGTCGTAGGGGTCGTTGCTGCCGGTGTTGTTCTCGATCTCGAGGTCGATGCTGAAGGCGCCGTCGACCCCCGGGTCGACGTTGAGGCTGAGGCTCGCGGTCGTCCCGGGCGTCACGGTCAGGGGCAGCGAGGTCACCGCGCTGACGCTGACGTTGGTCGCGCCGGTCGTGGTCAGGGCATCGACGGTCAGGTCGGCGGTCCCGTTGTTGATCACGTCGTAGGCGAAGGTCTGGCCGCTGACGTCGACGTTTCCGACGTCGTCGCTGCCGCCGTCGGCGATCGCCGTCGCGGAGCGCTCGATTTCGATGGTCGGGGCGAGGCCGGACTGCGGGTCGACCGAGCCCTCGAGGACGAAGTTGTCGATGCGCAGGGTGCCGCCGCTGCTGGCCACGCCGTCAGCGAGGATCCTGAGCTCGACGTCGCCGGTGAAGGGACCCGCGCCGTTGCCGGTGATCGCGATCGTCTGCGCGGTGTACACGCCGCTCGCCCCGACCGTGAAGGAGCCGGGGTCGAAGCCGGTGTCGACGCCGTTGTGGAAGATCCGGACCGTCATGTTGAGCGGGCCGGTGCCCGAGCGGCGCGTGTCGAAGGTGACCTCGCTCAGGGTGACCTGGTTGAGGCCCGTCGGGGAGAACTCCGCGATGAAGTACTGCGAGCCGAGGCTCCCGTCCCAGCCGGTCCCGGAGATGCCGAAGGGCGTGCCGTTGCCGGTGAAGAACGAGGCCGTGCCGTTGAGGATCGTGAAGTCGAGGGGCGACAGGTCCGGATCACTCGTGGTCGCCGCGGGCGTCGAGCTGCCGCCCACGTCCTCGAAGTCGTAGGTCAGGATGTCGCTGAGGGTGATCGACTCCTGGAACTGCAGGGCCCAGCCGATCAGGGTTCCCTCGTCGCCTCCTGCGTCGTCGACGAGGTCGAGCGTCCAGGTCCCGTTCGGGTCGATGCCGACGCCGCCAGGGAAGATCTGGTTCTGCCAGGCGGTGTCGTCCTGGACGGTGAAGACGCCGGTGAAGGGCGCCGCCTGGCCGACGACGGACGGCGCCGTGCTACCCGGGTCGCGCTGGGGGTCGCCGACGCCGGTCAGCACGATGTGGTGCATGTTGTAGCCGGCGCCGCCCTGGTCGGCGACCAGGTTGATGCCCGGTCCACCGCCGGGAGGCGTCAGGCTGATCTCGATGTCACCGGTGAAGGTGTGATCGATCACGAACTCGACGGCGAGCGAATGGATCGAGGACGGCAGACCCGAGACCACGAGGTTTTCGGTGTAGGGGTTGAGGTTGTCGAAGTCCCCGCTCGGCGAGCCGACCACCGACACGAAGGTCTCCGTCCCGGACGGAGCCGTCGCCGCGCCGGACAGGTTGACGACGAAGGGGTTGGTCTCGTTGGTCGCGTTGTGCGCGATCTCCAGGGTGGCCGACTTCGCGCCGTCGCTGAGCGGGTTGAAGAAGACGTCGAAGGACAGGCTGCCGCTGGCCTGCACGGTGAGCGGACCGCCGTCGAAGGCAGAGTTCTCGACGGCGAAGTCCGCCGGATCAGTGCCGCCGAGGACCGGGGGCTGGAGCGTCAACGGCGAGTTGCCCGTGTTGTTGACCGTGACCGACTGGGTGAAGATCGTGCCGTCGAAGATTCCGCCGGAGCCGAAGTCGACGGTCGAGGTGCCGTTGACGTACGGGGTCGTCCCGTCGGTCACCTCGATCTCGACGACCGGAGCCGCCGCGTCGCCCTCAAGGGGAATCGTGAACGGGCTGGTGGTCGTCGAGTCGTTGTGGTTGAACGAGATCGCCGCGGTCTTCGTGCCGTTGCTGGTCGGGCTGAACACGACCTCCATGCGGATGCAGCCGCCCGGGTACAGCGTGACCGGATACGTCAGGAGGTCGTCGAAGATGTCCAGGCTGAACTCGGCCGCGTTGGTACCGGTCAGGGTCGGCGCGCCGGTGACGTTGACCGGCTCGAGGCCGGCGTTGGTGATGAACAGCTTGAGCGGGGTGGAGGAGGCCCCCGCCGAGGCGACCAACAAGCGCGCCGTCCCCGCGGTGGCCTGGCCGTTGGTGACGTCGGCGCCGGTCGTCGTCTCCTCACGCCCGACCACGTTCTGGGTCTGGGCCCCGTCCGACGCGATGATCGACACGTCGTCGATGCAGAAGCCGTCGCCGAGGTTGTACGCGAAGTTGTCCCGTTGCTGGATCCGGATGATGACATTTCCACCAAAGGTCCCGCCCAGGCTGAGCACGGCGGCGCTCAGGTCGACGGTCACGTAGTGATAGTCGTCGTTGGCGCCCGAGTAGATGGTGCTGCCGACGGGCAGGCTGTACGTGCTCAGCACCGCCTCCCAGGTCGCGCCCCCGTCGCGGCTGAGCAACACGCAGTCGCCCGGGTGTCCCTCGAGGTTGCGCTCGGCCCATTTGAAGCCGAGGGTGACGTCGTGGGTGGAGGGGTTGAGCGCCGACATGTCGTAGGCGAGGTCGATGGCCCCGACGCAGTCCGGGTTGCCCGTGGCCGGGAAGTCGATCGCGACCTGCGTGGTGCCGGAGACCGGATCCTGGATCGCGATCGCGGGATGCGCGGCGTCGACGAAGAGGATGCGCGAGGAGTTGGTCGCCGTGAACGGCGTGCCGATCGAGGTCCCGCCGGAGGAGTTGTTCATCGGGAAGGTCCCGGCGTCCTGGGTGACGTAGTTCACCGGGGTGCCGGGCTCGAAGTCCTGGACGAAGAAGCTGTTCGGCGTGATCACCTGGCCCGTGGAGATGATGATGTCGAAGGTCTGCGCCGTGACGGGGAAGGTCTGCAGGGGCGAAGCGCCGCTCGAAGCCGTCACGTCGGTGGCGGCGGCGATCGAGATCGTGCCGGTGTTCAACGTCGCGACATCGGCGACCACCGCGATGTCCTTCGCCGTCGTGATGTCGAGGTCGGGAATGAGGTCGAGGGCGAGGGTGCCGGCCGCGAAGCTCCCGCCGGTCGCCAGGATGACGTCCACTCCCGAGTCGAAGGTCCCGGCGGTGCCGAGATCCTCGACCAGCCGCACGTTCGTCACCGCCGCGCCGTCGGTCCCGGAGTAGGTCAGCGTCAGGTTGTTGATCGTCGCCGCCAGGCCACCGGACACACAGTCGAACTCTGCGATGACCAGGTCGGTTCCCGCCGGAAGCTGTGAGGAGGCGTTCGCGTCATCGGTGATCAGGTAGTCGGCCGTAGCTCCAGCCCGCTCCTCGAGGACGACGTTGTCGATCGCCCAGTACCACGCCCAGGTGCTGGCATCGTCGTAGACGAAGCGGACGGACATCGCCGCGTTCGCGAACGCGCTGAGGTTGTACTCTTTGAACACCATCCCCGCGGTCGTTCCTTCGGTGGAGAGCCACTGGTCGACCTGCTGCCACGTCGTGCCATCGAAGACCTCCACCGTTGCGTTGTCGCCGAAGCCCTGGTCGATGGCGAGGAAGTGATGGTCGAAGCTCAGCCAGACGTTGGTGGCCGCCGACGTGTTCATCGGAGGGGTCTCGATGATCTCGAACAGAAAGGGTCCGTTCCCCAGGGAGGCGCCGCCGGCGTTGTCCGAGTCGGCGGTCAGGAAGTTGCCGGTCCCGTAGGTCTGGAACTGGATGAAAGGCGTGGCGTCGACGCCCCAGGTGTCGCCGTTCCAAGGGGTCACACCGGTCGCTGTGCCGCCATCGGTCACGACCCAGCCGGCAGGAACCTGGCCCTCGGTCAGCGAAGAGAAATCCTCGTCCACGTAGATGGTCTGCCCACTGGCGAGCCCGACGCAAAACGCCAGGGCGAGTGGTGCAGCCCACAGCTTCCCGACACTCACACTTTCCTCCATGAACCGCATCGGCTCTCTATACGCACGGGTCCCGTCAGACCGCGTCGAACATGTCGACACGGACCGGTCCGTGCTCACCTGGGTGCAGATTGGCAGCTACTGCCCTTATACTAGCACCATATCCCGTCGCATCCAGACCAAACTCCACGCCATGCAACACTCTTGTTACAGTGCGCAAGCGCAAGAGCCCCCCGGGTTTGTGGCGTCGGGAGAAAAAAAATGCGGGAATTCGCCCAACGGATGAGGGTCTGACTGCGTCCTACCCTATTCGCTCTTTTCTCGCCCTGCGCGCCACTTCGCTCGAGCCGATGGCGGCGCCTGGCGGTCGGCGCGGGCCATCCGGGCGCCGCGCGACGGCGCCCGCGCCGTGGGGCGGAGGCAGCCCGGGTTTCCCATCGTCTTCCGGGGCGGCGCAGCCGCCACGGAAGACTTCGCGCGAGCCGGTGCCGGCGCTCGCGGCGCCTGCCGGCTGGCGCGGGCCATCCGGGCGCCGCGCGACGGCGCCCGCGCCGTGGGGCGGAGGCAGCCCGGGTTTCCCATCCTCTTCCGGGGCGGCGCAGCCGCCACGGAAGACTTCGCGCGAGGCGCGCTTGCGGCTCGGAGCGCCGACCCGTATGCTCAGGCCTTACGAGAATCCGGCGCGCGCGGCGAGCGGGGTTCTTCCAGGTTCCTTCTCGCCGGCGCCGCCGGTGGGGAGCCCTGCCCCGCGTTGAGGAAGGCGTGTGAGCTCGCTCCCGGAGAAGTTCCTCGGCAAGAAGGTCTTCGCATACGAGCTGGTCGAGTGTCTCGGCGAGGGCGAGCTCGGCGCGGTGTTCCGCGGCGTCCAGGACGAGCGCAGCGTCGCGATCCGCGTCCTGCCCGAGAGCTTCTCGAGCGCGACCGGGTTGATCGACAAGATCGTCGACGAGGCGCGGCGTCTCGGCGCCCTGCGCCACCCGCACCTCCTGCACATCTACAAGATCTTCCAGGCCGATCACCATCTGTGCCTCACCATGCGCTTCGCCGAGGGCGGCTCCCTCGAAGAGCGGCTCGCCGCCGAGGGCCAGGTCGGGGCGGCGCGCGCGGTCGCCTGGATCGAGCAGATCGCCCGCGGGCTCGATGCGGCCGCGGGCCTCGGGATCCACCACGGGGATCTTCACCCCGGCAACATCTTCTTTACGAAGACAGGCCGGGTGCAGATCGCGAATTTCGGCCTCGCGGCGCCGACGAAGATCTCGGCGACCCGCACGCTGCTCGGCCGGCCGCGCTACATGTCTCCGGAGCGCTGCCGGGACGACCGGCCGGCCGACGAGCTCTCCGACCTCTACTCGACGGGCTGTGTGCTCTACGAGCTCCTGAATGGGCGCCCGCCCTTCACGGACGACGCGCCCGGGGACGTGATGGTCAAGCACGTGTTCGAGGCCCCGCCCCAGCTCGAGTACACCGATATCCCGCTCACGCTCGTCGACGTGCTGGCGCGGCTCCTGAAGAAGGACCCCGCCGAGCGCATGGCTTCGGCCGCGGAGCTCGTCGCGGCGCTCGAAGGGCTGAAGACCCACAGCGACACGAGCCCGCTCCCGCCCCTGCTCAAGTCCGGCGGCAAGCCCGGCATCGCCTTCAACGACTCCTCGCTGCACCTCGATGTCTCCGAGGCCGCGGCCCTGCGCCGGGACGACCTGCCCGCGTTGCGTCTGCCCGGCGAGCCGAAGATCGACGACAGCGAGGCCCGCGCCGACCTGGTGCCGCTCGCTCCCGCGCCCGCCGATGCGCCGACCGAGCCGGAGACCGAGCCGACGGTCGCGCCGGCCGACCCCGCGGCGGGTCTGGTCGACGACGAGAGCTGGGATGAGAGCTGGGACGACGAGAGCTGGGAAGAGAGCGCCGAGGCGAGCGACGACGCAGCCGTCGAGGAGACCGCCGCGGACCCGGCCGCGCCCGAAGAGGCAGCGAGCCGCTCCGGGGAAGCAGCGGGCGACGCGTCGTCATCGTCCTCCGCTGCGGTCACACGTCCGAGCGGCCCTCGTCGGCGCAGCCGCCGGAAGCGCCGGGACGCGCCGCAGCCGTCTCGTGGTCTCCCCGCCTGGGCGATCGCCGTCGGAGTGGCGGTGCTGCTCGGGGTGGTGGTGCTGGTCGGGGTGTGGCTCCTGCCCTGACGGAGCCCCTGCGCTGCTCTCCGCGACCGGAAGCGGCGGGCCCGCCTACTACTCCGGATACTGCTCCCGGAAGCCGCGATAGTCGGCGCTGAACGCGTCGTAGGCATCGCGCCCGAAGGTCCATAGCGAGGCGCGCTCTTCGTCTGTAGGCACGACCAGGTCGCCGAAGATGTCCGACACCGTCGCGAGGAATCCGGAGTGGAGGATGGCCGTCGCGATGTGGACGTCGAGGCCGTGCGTCCCCGAGGAGCGGTCTTCCGGCGCCAGCGCGACCTCGACGATCGTGCCGTCTCCATCCTTCCCGCGCGCCGCCGCGCCGATGAAGCCGTCCATCATCTCCTGCAGATTGCCCGGGATCACGACGTCGATCAGCCAGGACGGGAAGATCCCGTAGGCGGCGCCGCTGACCTCGGTGATGTCGGGCTTCTCGGTGAACGAGGTCTCGACCGAGATGCGTCCGCGCCGTCGCCGATAGCGCGCGTAGAGACGGATGTCCTGGATGTCGAACACCAGGCCGGAGAAGTTGACCAGCGCGTCGACTTCCCAGTAGCCGGTGAAGGAGCGCAGGCTGGTGAAACGCAGGGGCTCTTTGCCGACCGCGTTCCAGCCCTCGTCGCACGGCACCAGCGCGCCGTCGCGCAGCACGCACTGGGCGTTCCCGCGCATCTCCTGGCTGTCGAACTGCATCCGCGCCAGGCGGTTGCCGTCGAGGTCCTTCAGCGTCGCGTCGAGGCTGCCGAGCACCGTCAGGTCGGCGAGGTAGGCGCCGAGCTCGGGATAGTCTTCGGCGATGTTCTGGAGCAGGAAGGAGAAGTCGAGGTTGATCAGGGCGGCGGGCTGGCCTTCCTGGGTGACGTGATTGAGCACGTCGTGGATCTCGAAGTAGCGCTCGATGCGTCCGTACAGGTTCGGCATCCCGTAGCGGATCATGTGCATCAGCCGCGTGTCCTCGCGGCGCAGGTTGAGGAAGCGCCGCCGGATCTCCTCCATCGAGTCGCTGACGCCGTCGTAGCTGTACGGCGTGCCGACCCGCTGCAGGAACTCCTCGAGCAGGTAGCTCAGCTCGTCGGAGGCGATGCCGCCCATGTGCACGGCGGTGCGGCCTTCGATGCCGTACTCGGGCAGGTCGGGGTCGCTCGGAGCCGAGACGTCGAGGCCGATCTGGAGGTCGCCAACGCGCCGCCGCTCGGTCCAGGGCAGGGTCTCGGCGACCTCTTCCATCGCGATCAGGTAGCCCTGGTCGACGAGCCCCCCGCGGATCACGGCGTGCCGGTCGCCGTTGAGCTCGGGCATCATCTCGTAGAAGCCGGCGATGTCAAAGCTCTGCAGCCGCGAGCGCAGCTGGTCGATCTGCGGCTGGGTCTTCTCCTCGAAGGTCAGGCCGTGGAAGAGGGTGGCGAGCAGGTTGTCGAGCTCGTCGACCTCGCGCAGCGCCGCGGCCTCGCGCTCGGGGCCGTAGGTCTCGTTGCCGAGGTGGAAGACCAGGCTGAAGGGGTTCTCTTCGAGGGGCAGCGTGTCCGCGTAGAACACGGAGCCCACCACCGCGAGGGCGACCAGCGTCAGCCAGAGGGAGCGACGCCCGGAGCGAGCCGCCATGGGATTGTCCCCGCTTTGGAGAAGGTCAGGCGCCCAGCTTGTCCATCAGCTCGATGAGCGGCATGAACAGGGCGATGACGATGAAACCGACCGATCCACCGAGGCCGACGATCATAATCGGCTCGAGAACGCTG
>JAUIEM010000138.1 GCA_030428695.1 bacterium | reverse complement strand
TCGTAGAGGATCGCGCTCGGCGACTCCTCGGCCTGCTCCGGGGTCTTCCCCCAGGTCACGATGTAGGTCTGGGCCCGCAGCCGGCCCTGGTCGTCGACCAGCAGCTCGTACCAGTCGTTGCCCACCCCGTCGCCGAAGGTCTGGCGGGCGGCGGCGTAGCGTGTGCCGGCCAGCTCCCGCGCGGGGGCGGGGGCGAGGAAGGTGCCGGGACCGCGGGCCTTGAAGGGGCTGACCACGAACCACGGCCAGGTCAGCACGTGGAAGAAGCCGAAGTCGCCCAGGGCGCCATCCGCGGGGCTGAGCCAGGCGCGCTCGCCGTCGAACACGACGACCTGGCCGTCGGCCGTCTCCATGCGGGCGCGGGGGCCGTTGGTCTCGAACACGAAGTCGGCCTCGAGCTGCAGGCGCTCGGGGAAGTCGACGCTCAGGTCGAAGGCGAGCAATGCGGTCTCGCGGTAGGCCTCGACGCCGTGGGCCTGCTCGAGCTGGACGGCGAAGGAGTCGGCGAAGGTCATCGCCGGCGCGGAAGCAGGTGGCGGCGTGTCCGGGGTGCAGCCGGCGAGGATGAGGGCGAAGGCGAGGAGTCGGTACATCGGGACGTCTCCATTATGGAATGGAAGGTCAATATCTCGAGAAAAAAACTACGGGCGGAGGGCCCGCACGATGCTGTCGACCAGCGGCTCGAGCGCCGCGCGCGAAGTGCCGGCGGCGGCGAGCACGCCGAGGCCGTTCACGCTCATCACCAGAAAGCGCGCGAGCTCGCGCGGGCTCTTCCCGGTCGTGATCTCGCCGCGCTGCATGCCGGCGACCAGGGCCTGCACGAAGGCGTCCTCGACGATCGCGAAGACCGCGCGCACGCCACGCCGGGTCTCGTCGTCGTCGGCCCGCTCGAGGGCGCTGAGGGCCGCGAGGCAGCAGCGGGGGCCCGCGCCGGAGGTGCGCCGGGCGATCGCGGCCAGCAGGTGCGCGCGGATCGCCTCGATCCCCCCGTCGCCGGCGAGCAGATGGTCCCGTACGACCGCGCGGGTCGCCGCGACGTAGCGCTCGAGGGCGGCGAGGAACAGCCCCTGCTTGTCCCCGAAGGTGTTGTACAGGCTCTGGCGCCCGACCCCCGTCGCCTCGGTGAGCTCGGTCATCGAGGTCGCGCCGAAGCCCTTCCTCCAGAAGGCGTGCATCGCCTTGTCGAGGGCCTCGTCCGGGTCGAAGGCGCGGGGTCGGGACACGGTTCTTCCTCCGCACCCAGGCTAGACGAAATGGACCACTCGATCAAGAACCCTCGGGCTCGCCCCGCGGAACCTTCCCCCGCAGCGGATCCCCCCGCGGCGTGAAGTCCGGCCGCACCCGATCGAGCAGCACGGGCAGCAGCAGCATGTCGCCGAGCCAGGCGGCCCCGACGGTGCAGATGGTCAGGATCGCGAAGTGGCGGGTCGGGTGGAAGCTCCCGAACAGCAGCGCCGCGAAGCCGAGCACCAGGATCACGCTGGTCGCGCTGATCGCCGAGCCGACCTCCTCGAGGGTCGCGCGCACGGCCTCGCGCGGCGAGCGGCCCGCGCGCTGGAAGCGGCGGTAGCCCGCGAGGAAGTGGATCGTGTCGTCGACGGCGATGCCGAGGGTGATCGGCACGACCATCGCCGTCGCGGTGTTGAGCGGGATCCCGACGTAGGCCATCAGCCCGAAGGCGACCGCGAGCGGGAAGATGTTCGGCAGCACGCTGAACAGCCCCATGCGCCAGGACACGAACAGCAGCGTGATCGCGACGATGATCGTCAGCACCGCGAGGAAGAAGCTGTTCTTCTGGCTGGTCACGATGCCCTGGGCGAGCCGAAAGAAGACCTCGTCGCTGCCGGTCTTGACGATCGTCAGGTGGGGATGGTCCCGGGTCAGCACCTGCACGCTGTCGCGGAAGGCGTCGACCCGCTCGGAGCTCGCCGGCGGCGCCCAGGCCGACAGCCGCACCTGCTTCCAGTCCGCGCGCACGTAGCGCTCGAGGCCGAGGGCGAAGCCTTCGCGCTCGACCAGGTCGGCGCGCAGGGCGGCGAGCCCCGCGCTGTCCGGGGGCAGGGCGTAGGCGCCGGGATCGAAGCCGCCGCGGACCAGGGCGTCGAGCTTGAGGAACTCGATGACCGACACGGTCTGGCGCATGTCCGGCCAGCTCGCGACCCGCGCCTCGATCGCCTCGAGCTCGCGCAGGGCGTGCGGCTGGTCGAAGCCGTCCGGATGGTCGAGCAGGATCTCGTAGCTGCCGATGCCCGCGAAGTGCTCGCCGAACAGCGCCGCCCCCTGGTTGACCTCGCTGCTCTCGGGCAGGAAGCCGAAGAAGTCGGTGTCCTCCTCGACCAGCGGGATGCCCGCGATCGCGACCACGGTCAGGGCGACGAACACGCACAGGATGCGCCGCGGCGCCCCGAAGATCGCGCGCTCGCAGCCGCCGAGCAGGGCCGCCAGCGGGCGGCCGCCGACGCGCGGCAGGGCCTTCGCGACGGCCGCGCGGTCGCACAGGTAGAGGGCGGCCGGCACGAACAACATCGAGATCGAGAAGGCCGCGAACACCCCGCAGGCCGCGAGCACGCCGTACTCGCGGATGGGCGGGAGCTCGCCGATCGCCAGCGAGAGGAAGCCGAGCATCGTCGTCACGCTGGTCAGCAGGCAGGGGCGGAAGGTCTCCGCGAAGGTCTTCGGCAGGGCCTCGGCCTTGGACATCCCCCGGCTTCGGTGCAGCCGGTAGACGGTGACGATGTGGATGGTGTCCGCGACCCCGACGACGAAGATCACGCTCGGCAGGGTCGCGGTCAGGTTGCTCAGGCGCCAGCCGAGCCAGCCGATGACGCTGAACGACCAGCTCCAGGCCATCAGCATCGTCAGCTGCGCGATCACGACATCGCGGAAGCTGCGCAGCATGTACATCAGGCACAGGGTCACGCACACGAAGCTGATCGGCGTCAGCCGCACCAGGTCGCGGATCACCGCCTGGCGCAGCTCGACCTTCAGCACCGGCACCCCGGTCAGGGCGAGCTCGCCGCCGTCCGCCTCGACCCGGGCCTTCAGCGCGCGCAGCCGGCCGACGAAGGCGGCGGAGGTGTCGAGGTCGAGGCGCACGGTCTCGCGGGTGAACAGCATCAGGGCCGCGTACTCGGCGCCGTCGCGGCCGAGCAGGAAGCCCTCGACGAAGGGCGCCGCCCGGATGCGGGCCTCGGCCGCGGCGTCGAGCTCGCCGGCGAGCAGCATCTCCGCGCCGAAGGGCAGCGCCGCGCCGCGCTTGCGCAGGAGCGCGGTGCTCAGGGCGAGGACGCTCTCGACGGCGGGGTCGGCGGCGAGCTCGGCGACCAGGGTGTCGAGCTTCGCGCGGCTGGTCTTCGACAGGATGCGCTCGCCGGTCGACAGGCCGAGCAGCACCACGCCGTCGTTGCCGTACGTCGCGAGGAACTCCCGGTAGTCGTGGGTGGTCTTGTCGTCCGGCGGCAGGTAGCTCTCGAAGCTCGGGTCGACGACCAGCCCGCGCAGCCCCGGGGCGAGGGCGACCGTCAGGAGCAGCATCACGACCACGACGGGCAGCGCGCGGCGGGCGAGGAAGCGGCCGAAGCTCAAAACACGTCGTCCCAGATGTCAGGGAGCGGCTCCTCCGTTTCCCCGTCGGAGTCGGAATCGGAATCGGAATCGGAGTCGCAAGCGGAATCGGACGCGTGATCGGACGCGTGCTCGGCCGCAACAACCTGCGCGTCCGGCGCCCGCTTCGACGTCGCCCCCGCGTCCCCCGCGTCCCCCGCGTCCCCCGCGTCCTCCGCGTCCTCCGCGTCCCCCGCGTCCCCCGCGTCCTCCGCGTCCTCCGCGTCCCCCGCGTCCTCCGCGTCCTCCGCGTCCCCCGCCTCTTCGCGCAGCAGCTCCACCGCCCGGCGCAGCGCCGCCTCGGCGTCGACCTCGTCGCGCTTGAGAGCTTCGCGCAGGGCGCCGAGCCGCTCCTTGACCGGCTCGCCCACGCCCTCGGGCAGGGCGCGCACGATCTGCCGGATCAGCTGGATCACCGTGCGGAAGGCGCGCACGATGTCGCCGGCCTCGACGCCGGCCAGCTCGACCAGCTCTTCGAAGGCGTCGCCGTGCAGCCAGCCTTCGACCGCCTGCCACAGGCCGAAGTCCGGCGCCGGCTGGGGATCGATCACGCCGCAGGCCCGCTCTACGTTCAGCACGCGCCGGAGGCGCTTGCGCACCGTCACCCGCAGGCTGTGCAGCTCCTTCGGGAGCGACAACCGGCCCCAGGGCTTGCGCCGCGCCTCGTAGACCAGCGCCGTCAGGAGCTGCCCGAGCACCGGCACCTCGAGGTCGTCCATCAGCCCCGCGAACAGCAGCTCGGCGACCTGCAGCTCGTAGCCGTAGACCCGCGCGGCGAACCTCCCCTTGGGGCTGAGGCGGGGCGGCTTGCCGGGGCCCTCGGGGGGCTCGAAGCAGCGCAGCTGCTCGAGCACGCGCAGGCGCGCCTCGACCTGCTCGACCATCAGCCCGTAGCGCTCGTCGCGCTGCTCGGCGGTGAAGTTCGCGAAGCTCTTGTCGCAGGCCTCGAAGATGCGGTGGCCGAGGCGGCTGTACAGGTTGAGCAGGCTGGCGTAGCCGAGGTTGAACTGGCTCTGCACCGGCTCGACCCGCCCGGAGACGACCTGCTTGACGGCGCCGGGGGCGTCCTCGTCGGGGTAGACCGCGGCGTACACGAAGCCGACCTCGTCCATCCCGCGGCGCCCGGCGCGGCCGGCCATCTGCAGGAACTCCCGGGCGCGCAGGTAGGTCGTGCGGGTGCCGTCGAACTTCTGCAGGCACTCGAAAGCGACCGCGCGGGCGGGCATGTTGACGCCGAGGGCGAAGGTCTCGGTCGCGAGCAGCAGCCGCAGGCGGCCGGTGTCGAACAGGCGCTCGACGATCTCCTTCAGGGTCGGCAGCATGCCCGCGTGGTGGTAGGCGACGCCGTTCTTGACCAGGCGGCGCAGAGGCGTGGCCTGGGTGGTGCAGCCGAGCTTGAGGCACAGCTCGTCGAACTCGGTCAGCAGCTCGGCGCTCGCCTTCTTCGACAGGAAGGTGCGCTTGGCGTAGACCTTGCCGAGCCGCTCGCAGCCGGCCCGGCTGAAGACGAACACGATGCAGGGCAGGTGGTCTTCCGTGAGCAGCCGGCGCGCGAGCTGCTCGTGGTAGCGGCCCTGGTTGTCGGCGCGCTCCTTGCGGCGCTTGCTCTTGTTCTCGCCTTTCTCACGCCGCCGGCTCGGCTTCCTCCGCCGCCCCTTGCCTTTGTAGAGTTGCTTGACCCGCTCCTTGGGCGCCGACAGGCCGTCGGGGCGCATCAGGGTGATCTCCAGGGGCACCGGCCGCCGGTCCTCCCGCACCACGATCGGCGCCTCGCCGCGGATCTCGCCGAGCCAGTCCGCGAAAGGCTTCAAGTTCGACAGCGTCGCCGAGAGCAGGATGAAGCGCAGGTGCTCCGGGGCGAAGATCAGCAGCTCTTCCCACACCGTGCCGCGCTCGGCGTCGTCCATGTAGTGCGCCTCGTCGACGACGACGTAGCGCACGCTCGCGAAGCGCTGCGGGTGGTCGAAGATCGCGTTGCGCAGGATCTCCGTCGTCATGATCAGCACCGGCGCATCGGGCACCAGGCTGACGTCCCCGGTCACGATGCCGATCTTGTCCCCGTAGCGGGCCGAGAAGTTCCGGTACTTCTGGTTGGAGAGGGCCTTGATCGGCGAGGTGTAGATGATTCCCTCGCCGCGGCTGAGGGCCTTCTCGATCGCGAACTCCGCGATCAGGGTCTTGCCCGCGCCGGTCGGCGCGGCGACCAGCACGTTCTTGCCGCGGTGGACGGCCTGGATCGCGCGTTCCTGGAAGGTGTCGAGCTCGAGGCCCCGGTACCGCAGCACCGCTCAGACCAGTCCGAGGATGACTTTGCCGAGCACGTAATAGGGCGGAAACGACTCCGTGCCGCGGTCGCTGAGATCCTCCTTCAGCGTCCGGATCTTCGGCAGCCGCGTCGCGTTGTCGGTCTTGAAGCGCTCGACCGCCTCGCCATCGGCCAGGCCGGCGTAGTGATGGGTCAGGGTGCGCAGCTGCTTGAGCAGGTCGAGGCACAGGTTCGAGAACGCGATGCGGTCCCACTCGTCACCCGGCAGGAAGCTGCTGCAGCGCTTGACCGCCCACTCGATCCCGCTCTTGTCGGCGAGGGCGTAGTAGAGCTCGGCGATGCGCTCGAGGGAGGCGTCCCGGTCGGCGCTGATCTTGGCGATGTCGAGCGCGCGGTCGAGCAGGGGCAGGTCGGCCATCCGGCCGGCGTCGCTTTCGGGCAGGCCGAAGGCGACGAAGTCCTTGCGCCGCGAGCTGTACAGGTTGCGGGCCGGCCCGCTGACGACGTCGGGCAGGATCGCGCGGATCTTCTCGACCAGCACCTTCTGTTCCTCCGCGAATCGCCAGCCGTCCTCGATCCGCGGCTTCCAGGTCAGGATCCAGCGCACGAGCTCGTAGTTCGCCGCCTCGAGGTCGAGCAGCACGCCGATGCGCGCGCCGAGGGTCAGCCGGTTTTCGCCGTGCTCGACCAGGTAGCGCATGCGGCTGGCGCCGACGATGTGCGAGGCGATCAGGTAGGCCTCGGTCGCCTGCGCCACCGTCGCCTGCATCTCCTCCCGCAGCCGCAGGTAGAACAGGATGCCGGCGCGGTCGACGAGGAAGTTCGCGACGCGGTTGGCCGCGATCTGCCGGCGCAGCTGGTGGGACAGGATCGCCTCGGGGAACTCCGCGCGCACCCGCGCGGGGAAGTAGTGGATCAGGAAGGGCTCGACCAGCGCCGTGTCGCACAGCTCGGACTCGACCAGCTCGCTGTAGAGGAAATTCTTGGTGTGCGCCATCAGCACCGCGAGCTCGGGCCGCGTCAGCTGGGGCGCGTCGTCGCTTCCGCGGCTGGTCGGCAGGCCGATCAGCTCGGGCCTGAGGCCGGTCTTCTCGCGCAGGAAGTCGATCAGCGCGAGGTGCTCGTCGAAGTCGCTCTGGGCCGTCTGCTCGAGCCGGCTGAGCAGGTGGCTGTGCAGGCGGTTCTGGCGCGTGACCATGGCGCCGACCTCACCGCACACGTCGACCAGCAACGCGTCGCGCTCGTCGTCGGTCATCGTCCCGGCCTTGAGCAGCGGCTGGAACAGGATCTTGAGGTTGACCTCGTGGTCGGACATGTCGACGCCGCCCGAGTTGTCGACGAAGTCGCCGTTGATCCGTCCCCCGTTGCGGCTGAACTCGATGCGGGCGCGCGGCGAGGCGCCGAGGTTGCCACCCTCGGCGAAGATCTTCGCTCGCAGGTCGCAGGCGTCGACACGGACCGCGTCGTTGGCCTTGTCCGAGATGTCCCGATGGTCCTCGCTGCCCGCCTTGAGGTAGGTGCCGATGCCGCCGTTCCAGATCATGTCGACCGGCATCTTGAGGATCAGCTGGATCAACCGCTCGCCGTTGATCTCCTTCTCGAGGGTGCCGACCAGGGCCTTGACCCGCGGCGTCAGCTCGATCGACTTGGCCGTGCGCTTGTACACGCCACCCCCCGCGCTGATCTTCGAGCTGTCGTAGTCTTCCCACGAGCTGCGCTGCAGCTTGAACAGCCGCTCGCGCTCCTCGAAGGAGACGAGCGGATCGGGGTCGGGGTCGATGAAGATGTTGCGGTGGTCGAAGGCCGCGAGCAGCCGGAAGCGCGGGCTCATCAGCAGCCCGTTGCCGAACACGTCGCCGGACATGTCGCCGATGCCGACCACGGTGATCGGATCGGTCGCCTCGTCGATGCCCGCCTCCTCGAGGTGGGTCAGCGCACAGGTCCAGGCGCCGCGGGCGGTGATCGCCTCCTTCTTGTGGTCGTAGCCCTTCGAGCCCCCCGACGCGAAGGCGTCGCCGAGCCAGAAGCCGTACAGCTTCGAGACCGCGTTCGCGACGTCGGACATCCGCGCCGTGCCCTTGTCGGCGGCGACGACCATGTAGGGGTCGGGCTCGTCGAAGCAGATCACGTCCGGCGGCGGCACGGGCGTGCCGTCGACCAGGTTGTCCGTCACGTCGAGCAGGCCGCGCACGAAGGTGACGTAGGCGTCGTGGAACTGCTGCCGGCTCGGCTCCTTGGTGCGGACGATGAAGCCGCCCTTGGCGCCGACCGGGACGATGATCGCGTTCTTGACCATCTGCGTGCGCATCAGGCCGAAGACCTCGTCGCGGTAGTCGTCGCGCCGGTCGGACCAGCGCAGGCCGCCGCGCGCGACCGCGCCCCCGCGGATGTGGACGCCCTCGACGTGCGATGCCGAGACGTACACCTCGAAACGCGGCCGCGGCTCGCGCATCGCCTCGATCCGCGGCGCGTCGAACTTCAGGGCGATGCAGTGGCCGCCCCGGTCGGTGCGGTAGAAGCTCGTGCGCAGGGTGCACTGGATCAGGTTGGCGAAGGTGCGCAGCACCTTGTCCTCATTGAGGCTCTCGACCTGGCCGAGGTAGCCGGCCAGCTCGGTCTCGAGCTCGCCGCAGCGCTGACGACGGGCGTCGCAGGGTTGGGCCCCGCCGTCGTCGAACAGCGCGGGATCGAAGCGCGCCGCGAACAGCCCGACCAGGATGCGCGAGGCGCGGTGGTGGGTGCGCAGGACGTCGCGGATGAAGTCCTTGGTGAAGGGGTGGTGCAGCTGCTGCCAGTAGTCGAGGTAGGCCCGCAAGAGGTCGACCTCTGCCCAGCTCAGCCCGCGCACGACCAGCTTGTTCAGGGCGTCGCTCGGCACCTGGCGTGAGAGGACGGCGCGGATCGCCTCCTGCATCAGCTCGATCAGGTGCTCTTCGCGGTCTTCGAGCCCGAAGAAGGGGTCGACGATCGTGAAGCTCATGATGTGCAGATCCGAGCCGTCGTCGAAGCTGACGTCGGTCGGGATCTTGCTCAGCACGCGCAGGCCGAGGTCGCCGAGCACCGGGATGATGTCGGTCAGGGCGACCGGCTCCTGCTGGTAGAAGATCAGCTGCGCCGCGCCGCCCTCGCGGTCATTGTCGGAGCGGAACAGGCTGATGCGCAGCTGGCTGGTCTCGCGCACGATCTCGAGGTTCGAGATGTCGAGGGCGGTGCGCTCGGGGCGCGTCGCCAGACGGTAGGCCTCGGGGAAGGCCTTCGAGTAGACCCGGGCCGTCGTGCGCGCGTACTTGAGGTCGTCCTCTTCCATCGCGTCGACGAGGCGCTCTTCCCAGGACTTCGTCAGGTTGAAGAGGAATTCCCTGAGCGCCTCGACGTGCTCGGTGCTGATCTTCTTCCGCCGCGAGGTCAGGTAGAAGTGCAGGAGCACGGTCTCGCCGACGTAGAGCACCCGGTTGTCGCTGTAGTTCGCGATGATGTGCGACTTGAGGAAGTCCTCGATCTTCGCCCGCAGGTCCTCGGAGTGCCGCTGCTTCGGCAGGGCCAGCGTGACGTACAGCGCCCGCCCGATCTCGTCGGAGCCGGCGAACAGCCCGACCTCGCCGCGGGCCTGGGCGACCAGGATGGTGCGCACGGCCTTGAAGATCGTGTTGGTGCGGGCCATGAAGAGGAACTCGGTCGGCAGGCCGCTGAAGGCCCGCGACATCCCCTTCCCGAAGTGGGAGCCCGGGCTCTGCCGCGCCTGACGCAGCACCTTCTTCAGCTTCCAGCGCAGGATCGGGATGTCCGCTCCCGGCTGCCGCAGGGCCTTCTTGGTGAACAGGCCGAGGAACACCCCGCAGCCGGTCAGCCGGCCCTCGGCGTCGAAGTTCTTGACGACGATGTGGTCCATCTTCCCCGGCCGGTGCAGGGGGGACTCGGCGTTCGTCTTGTCGACGATGACGCGCGAGCGGCCGGCGAGGCGCCGGCGCACCACCTCGGGGATGGCGTCTCCTGCCTTCGCCTCGGCGTAGCGCGAGCGCGCCGCGTCGCGCGACAGGCCGAGTCCCGGCGTGTCGGCGAGGGAGATGCGGGCGATCGCCCCCGAGGCGTCGGTCTCGACCGCGTACCGCCGGTAGCCGAGGAAGACGAAGTTGTCCGAGCGCAGCCAGCGCAGGAAGTCCGCCGCCTCCGCGATCTTGAAGCCGTCCTTGGCCGTCCGCCCGGTCGCCTCGGCGAAGGCCTTGAGCTTGGCGTCGACGCGCGCGAGCATCTTCCGGAAGTCTTCGTTGACCCGGCGGGCCTCCGCGAGCCTCTCCCGCAGCCGCGCGAGGACCCTTTCCACCTTCTCCGGGGAGATCTCCTCGAGCTCGAAGTGCATCGACGACATCGCCTGCGTGTCGGGCTGCGCTCCGGCTTCCAGGCCGACGAAGCTGCCGTCCTCGGCGAAGCGGCAGTGCAGGATCGGGTGGCAGAACTCCTGGTGGTGCACGCCGAGCCGCCGCAGGGTCATCTGGGTCGTGTCGACGAGGAAGGCGCAGTCCGGATGCAGCGACTCGAGCACGAGGCCGTCGACCGTGTAGCCGTGCTCTTCGACCGTCGGCTTGAACACCCGGATCACCGGCTCGTAGCGGCAGCCCTGGAGCCAGCGGACGATGTCGAGCACCCGCGCGAGCGCCTCGTCGATCGGCAGCGCCGCGACGAAGGTGTCGCGGCTGAGCAGCGTCTGCAGGTAGGCCTCGGCGGTCTTCGTTGTCGCCTCGGGCAGGCCACGCGACCGCAGCGCCGTGCACAGGTCGTACAGGGCGCGGACGTTGGGCAGCTCGATCTCCTGGGAGTCGGCCAGCGACTCGTCGTCGAAGAACGCGGACGTGCTCGGCAGGGCCTCGGTTCCCACGACTTCCCTCCGTGGCTGGTGCGACTGTGGGGCGACTGGATCAGGCGCCGTCTTCGGGGACCGGGATCGCGTCCTGGACGAGCATGTCCGGCAGGTCGTCCCACACCGGGTAGAGCAGCGTGCCGTCCTCGCGCAGCAGGCCCGCGTCGAGCTCGCGGCGCAGGGGCTCGCCGCTCTTGTCGCGCAAGGTGCCGGCGCGGATCTGCTCGTTGAGCGTGTCGAGCAGCGCGGGCTCGGCGAGAGCGAGGGGCTGGCGGCTGTCCGGACAGCGCAGCATCGCGATGAACTCGGCGTCCAGGGCCATGACGGGTCCTCGGCTGGATCAGACAGCCTTTATACTTCGGAAGACCCGGAGCCACAAGGGGTCGCGCCCGCCGAAACGATGCGGGCTCCCGCCGCCACGGGAGGGCTGTACCCCGCCGCGACGAGAGCAAGGCCGACTCGACGAGACCGCCGAGGAAGCTGCGGACGAGCGAGCGGCTCGAAGTCTCCGCTCGGCGCCGTCGCCGGGCGCTCGGTGGTCGGCGGCGACCCGGTCGCGGACGAGCACCCGCGGGCCGCGCAGGGGGAGGGTCATGGCGTCGCGCATGTCAGCGGTCCCGCTCGACGACCGCGCGCAGGTTGCGCGCCGCCGTCAGCAGGTTCGCCTCGGTCGCGGCGCGCAGCTCCTCGAGCTGCTCGACGGCCGCCGGATCGCCTCCGTCCTTCTCGCGGGCCAGCGCCCAGCGCACCATCGCGTGGGTCAGGCGGAGGTTCACCCCCCAGAGGACGTGGATGGCCAGCGCATTCGGACGTCGTTCCATGGTGCCTCCTGGCACCTCCAGCCTCGCGGCTTCGGGTTCCGCCCGCAAGCCGGAGCCTGCACGAGCCGCGGACCGCGGCCCGGCAGGCTGGGAGGCGGCAATTCCCCTCTCCGTTGGACCCCTCCCCGTGAGACAGCTATACTCAGGTGAACCCAGCGGGGCTGCCATGAGACAGCAAGAGTTCGAGTCGACGCTCAACGCGATCGCCAAAGACCTGCAGAGCACCTACGGCAACGAGCTGATCTGCTTTGCGGTCTACGGCATCTGTGCCCAGCAGGGGGCCGACGCCGACCGCGACGACGTCAAGATGATCGCGGTGCTCAAGGATCTGACCTACGACCACCTGAGCTCCGGGTTGCGCATCTCCAAACGGTGGCGCACCAAACGCCTCGACCCGCCCTTCTTCTGCGACATGCAGTTCCTGAAGGAGTCGAGCGACGTCTTCCCGATGGAGTTCATGGAGATCCGCGAGGCCTACCGGGTCATCGCCGGCGACGACGTGCTCCAGAAGATCTCGGTCGACCCCAAAGACCTGCGGCTGCAGTGCGAGTTCCACCTCAAGGCCGAGCAGATGGAGTTCGTGCGCGGCTTCTTCGACACCGGCGGCAGCCGCAGCCAGCTCGGCGCCCTGGCGGCGAGCACGATGCGCAGCTACGTGCTGATCCTGCGCAACCTCGTCCGCCTCGGCAACCAGACCCCCAAGCCGGGGGCCCTCGAGATGTTCAGCCAGGTCGAGTCGAGCACCGGCATCGACATGAGCGCCTTCCGCGACCTGTACCGCATCACGAGCAAGTCGATGCGCGCCTCCGCCAAGGACATGGAGGCGATCCTCGCCGAGTACTTCAAGAGCCTGTGCGATCTGACCCGCTACGCCGACTCGCTGTCCGGCGGAGGAGGCGGAGGAAACTTCGGGCAGGCCTACGGCGGCTACGGGCAGCCCGGCAGCTACGGCGGCGGCTTCGGCCAGCAACAGCAGGGCTACGGGCAAGGGGGCTACGGCCAGCAGGACGGCTACGGCCAGCAGGACGGCTACGGCCAGCAGGGCGGCTTCCCCGGTCAGCAGGGCGGCTTCCCCGGCCAGCAGGGCGGCTTCCCCGGCCAGCAGGGCGGCTTCCCCGGCCAGGGCGGCTTCCCCGGCCAGCAGGGCGGCTATCCCGGCCAGGGCGGCTTCCCCGGCCAGCAAGGCGGCTATCCCGGCCAGTATCCGGGCTACGGCGGAGGGTACTGAGCCCTGCGTCTGCTGCGCCTCTCCCCCGAAGACCGACGGCAGCTCCCGACCCGGCGCGAGACGGTCGTGCTGCTCGCGACCGCGGTGCTGCTGGCCGTGTTCTACTACTGGGGGAAGCCCGACGCCTACCACCGGCTGCTCGGCTCCTCGCTCGAGCCCGTGCGCGAAGGTCTGCCCGCGGCCTGGGCCGGGCTCTTCCCCTACGCCTGGTGGGCGCTGGCGAGCCTGTTCCTGCGGGTCGTCGTGCCGCTGGTGCTGATCGTCTGGCTGCTGCGGGCGCGGCCGCGCGACTTCGGCTTCCGCTGCAGCCGCCGCCACGCCGGGCTGTACCTCTTGATGTACCTCGCGATGCTGCCGGTGCTGTACATTGTCAGCCTCGACCCGGACTTCGCGCGCACCTACCCCTTCTACCGCGGAGCGGCGACGGGCTGGGGGGTGTTCTTCGCCTTCGAGGCCTGCTACTTCCTGCAGTTCGTCGGGGTCGAGGCGTTCTTCCGGGGCTTCCTGACCTTCGGCCTGTTCCCGCGCTTCGGCTACGCGAGCCTGCTGGTGATGGCGATCCCCTACTGCGCGATCCACTTCGGCAAGCCCGCGCTCGAGACCTTCGGCTCGATCGGGGCGGGGGTGCTGCTCGGTTTCCTCGCGCTCAAGAGCCGTAGCTGGTATCTTGGGGCCCTTTTGCATGGCGCCATCGGGCTGACGATGGACTTCTTTGCCCTCTGGAACAACGGTGGAATCGGACGATGAGCGATAGTCCCGCGGCGCCGAAGAAACTCAGCGTGCTGATGCCCGTCTACAACGAGCGGGCGACCCTCGAGACCATCGTCGAGCGCGTGCTGCAGGCGCCGATCGACCTCGAGCTCGAGCTGATCATCGTCGACGACGGCAGCAAGGACGGCAGCGGCGCGGTGATGGACCGGCTGGCCGAGAGCGATCCGCGCATCAAGGTCTTCCACCAGCCCGCCAACCAGGGCAAGGGCGCGGCGGTGCGCAAGGCGATCGAGCTCGCGAGCGGCGACTTCGGGCTGATCCAGGACGCCGACCTCGAGTACGACCCGGCGGACTACCCGGCGCTGCTCAAGCCGCTCTGCGACGGGCGCGCCGATGTCGTCTACGGCTCGCGCTTCACCGGCCCCGAGGCGCGCATCCACCTGTTCTGGCACCAGCTGGCGAACAACTGGCTGACGACGATGTCCAACATGCTGAACAACCTGAACCTGACCGACATGGAGACCGGCTACAAGGTGTTCCGCATGGACCTGCTCAAGCAGATCCCCATCCACAGCAGCAGCTTCGGCATAGAGCCGGAGGTCACCGCCAAGATCGCCCGGGTCGGGGCGCGCATCTACGAGGTGCCGATCCGCTACCACGGGCGCTCCTACTGGGAAGGCAAGAAGATCACCTGGAAGGACGGGGTCGTCGCGGTCTACGCGATGCTGAAGTACGCCCTGTTCGACCCGAACTTCACCCGCGACAGCACCCTGCTCCGCCTGCAGCAACGCGCGCGGGACATCGTCTTCAACACCCGGCTGATGGCACGCCTGCGCGGCTACATCGGGCAGCGCGTGCTCGAGGCCGGCTCGGGGCTCGGCACCTTCAGCCGCTTCGTGCTCGACAGCGAGCGGCTGATCCTGGCCGAGCGCGACCCCTTCCTGTGCGACATGCTGCGCCACAACTTCGGCTCGATGGCCCACGTGCGCGTGCAGGAGCTCGCCCTCGACGACGAGGACGCCTACCGCCCCCTCCAGGCCGACCAGCTCGACACCGTGCTGTGCGCCTACGCCCTCGAGGACATGTCCCAGCCGACCGCGGCCCTGCGCGGCTTCCACCACGCCCTGCAGCCCGGGGGGCGCGCGGTGATCGTGCTCAGCCCCGGCGAGAGCGGCTGGACGCAGCAGAACCTGCACGCGGGGCTGCGCGCCGCCGGCTTCGAGGTCGAGCTCGTCACCGACTACGCCAAGCTGAACGTGCCGGGCTGGCTCGGCGGGCCGAAGGCGTGGAACGGGCTGATGAAGCGCTTCCCCGGCTGGCTGTCCCGCGGCGAGGCGGTGTTGCCGTGGAAAGGCCAGCTCGTCATCGGGGTCGGGCGCAAGGTCTGAGGCCGTGGCGCGCCGCCCCTTCCTGCGCGGTCCGGGACCGAGCCTGGGCGCGGGGCTGGTCGTCTTCGTGCTCGCGACCGGGGGCTGGATCGCCTCGCCGACCAACCTCGCCTGGCTGCAGTCCGGCGACCCCGGCACCCACTGGCTCGGCTGGGCCTTCTTCCGCGACGCCCCGCTCTGGCAGCTGCCCTTCGGCGCCAACCCGGGCTACGGCATGGAGGCGGGCAGCTCGGTCGTGCTGACCGACTCGATCCCGCTGGTCGCCTTCCTGCTCAAGCCCTTCCGCGCCATCCTGCCCCGGCCCCTGCAGTACTTCGGCCCCTGGCTGCTCTTGTGCTACCTCCTGCAGGGCTGGTGCGGGTGGAAGCTGCTCGGACGCTGGACCGCGGACCCCTGGCGGCGGCACCTCGGAGCCTGCTTCTTCGTGCTCGCGCCGGCGCTGCTCGCGCGGCAGGAGCTCGGCCACCTGTCCCTGTGCTCGCACTTCCTCCTGCTCTTCGGGCTGCTCCTGTACCTGCGCCCCCGCTTCTCCGGCGGGCGCTGGCTGCTGCTGCTCGGGCTGACGGCCCTGGTCCACGCCTACCTGCTCGCGATGCTGCTCGGGGTATGGCTCGCCGACTTCGTCCAGCGCCGCTGGCGCGGCGAGCTGGGAGGGCGCGCCTGCCTGGCCTGGGGAGCCGGCGGGCTGGCGCTGCTCGCGGCGGTCACCGCGGGCGCCGGTTACTACATGGTCCTACGGCTTCGGCCACTACCGGGCGCACCTGCTGAGCTTCGTCGACGCCGACGGCTTCTCGCGCCTGCTGCCGGCCCTGCCGGCCGCGGACGGGGACTACGAGGGGCGCAGCTTCCTCGGCCTCGGCGCCCTCCTGCTCGGCCTGGTCGCCGTGGAGCTGCGGCCGCGCTGGCGCGTGCCCCGGGCGCGCTGGCTGCCGCTGGGGCTCGTCGCGGGCGGCGCCTTCGTGTTCGCGCTCTCCTACCGGGTCTTCGCCGGCCCCTGGGAGCTGCTGCGCCTGCCCTGGCCGCTGCCCCTCGACCTGCTCGGGAAGGTGTTCCGCGCGACCGGGCGCTTCACCTGGCTGTTGTACTACCTCGTGCTGCTGGCGGCCCTGCGGGCGGTGCTGCTGCGCCTGCCACGCCGGCGGGCCTGCCTGCTGCTGGCGGGGCTGCTCGCCCTGCAGGTGTTCGACCTCCAGCCGGCCTTCGCCCGGGTGCGGGCGCAGATCTCGAGGCCGAAGGCCTTCGCGCCGGCCCTGGAGTCTCCGGCCTGGGACGTCCTGGTGCCGCGCTACCGGCGGCTGTGCCACGTGCTCCCGAGCCACCACCCGAAACGCTGGAACGCCCTCGGCCACCTCGCCCTGCGCTACGGCCTGCCGATCAACGCCGCGCGCGCCTCGCGCTCGGACCGGCAGCGCGTGCGGACGGCGCGGACCGCCCTGCTCGAGGAGCTGATCGCCGGGCGCTTCGCCCCCGACGCGCTCTACATCTTCGGGGAGGAAGAGGACGCGCTGTGGGAGCTGGCCGTCAGCCGGCGCGGCCCGGAAGACCTCGCGGCGATCGTCGACACCTTCCGCATCATCGCTCCGGGCGCCGCCAGCCTGGCCGGGCCGGGGATGTATGCGCTGCCCGCGGCGACCCGCGGGCGGGCGCATCCCTTCCTGTACGCGGGCGGGCCCCTGCGCTTCGCGTCCGACGCTCCGGGCCGCGCCCACCTGCTCGACGGCTGGCAGCCCGCGGAGCTGTGGGGGAGCCGGGCGGAAGGCGCGCACGCGCAGCTCTACCTCGAGCTGCCGGCGCCTCCGGCAGGCGCGCTCGCCCTGCGCGTCGCGGCCTGGTCGCCCTCGGACAGCACGGCGCTCGCGCTCGCGGTGAACGGCCACGCCCTCGGCACCTGGACCCTGCCGGAGGCGGTGCCCCCGGTCCGCAGCTTCCCCCTGCCCCCGGAGGCCGTCGCGGACGGCCGGCTACTGCTCGAGCTCACGCCGGCGGGGGGGCTGCCGCGGCTGATGGTCGGGCTGTGCGGGGTCGAGGTGGTGGAGGAGTGAGGGGGGCACCGCGGACCCACGCTCCGCGTGAGTTGTATGGCGGATCGGTGAGAGCTTCTGAATCAGGCTGTTCTTGGCGGTGGCGGCCTGCATCAAGTGGCGTCAATCTACGCCGGTCTCTGCCTGTAGGGGAGGGGTTTACCCCCTCCCGCGGGCGGGGGTAAACCCCGCCCCTACATTGAGATACACACCGCAGCATCGAGTGTTCGCGCAGTACTGCTGTGTAAATCACGTTCCGAGGAACGAAGAGAAGAGAAGAGAAGAGAAGAAGTTATCAGGAAGGCAGGAAGTGGGGAGATCCAGGAAAAGAAGGGAAAAGAAGAGGAAAATGACGGAAGATCGCAGCGAAGCATGGTCTTTCATGAGTCCATGATTGCCACAACCCTGGATTGATTGTGATGCCTTGTGTTGGAAGCGACAGTCTGAGCTCACTGACAAAAACGAACGATCACCAAAGCCTGCTTACGCCCTCTGCCTTCTACCCCTTCTCTTCTTTCCTGAACCTCCCCACTTCCTCACCACTTGCAGATCTTCTTTTTTTTGAAGTGTTGGCCGTATCTCCTTGAGGCAGATACACGTCGATCTGTTGTTCCCACCTCCCTTCTTTTCTTTTCCTGGATCTCCCCACTTCCTGCCTTCCTCATTAATTTCTTCTTTTTTTCGGCCTGAAGTAGTGTTCGTATCTCCTCGAGGCAGATATACGTCGATCTGTTGTTCCCCCATCCGTGCGAACGGCTCTCTTGCCGTCGCGACCGATCCCGATCCCGATCCCGACCCCGACAAAGAGAGACCCCACCCCCAGAAACCACAACCGGGCGGGGAACCCCCCGCCCGCGTCGCAGCCACAAACGTCGGAACAGTTACCCGTCCGCGCGCTCCTTCTTCTTCTCCAGCGTCTTCAGGTCGCTCTCGATCCGGCGGATCTTCTTCTCGTCCCCTTCCCAGAGGTCGAGGCGGTCCTTGGTGATGCCGATCGCGCGGTCGTAGTTCTTCTCCTTCTCGTACGCCTTCGCGAGCTTCTTGTAGTGGGCGTCGAGCAGCTCCTTGAGCTCGGGCAGGTCTTCGAAGCGGCGGAAGGCGCGCTCGAGCATGTTGACGGCGTCGCGGTTGCCGCGGATGTCCCCGTCCTCCTCATCGATCATGAACTCGGCGTAGCCTTCATAGGCCTTGTGCAGGTCCTTCTGCAGGCTGCGCTCGCTGGGGTTGGCCGCGTAGGCCTTCTCGAGCAGACGCAGGCCCGAGCGCCAGCGGCCCTCCTCGATGCGGCGGTTGCCGTCGTCCTGCCAGAGCTGGGCGAGGATCGCGTCGAGGTTGGGGTCGGGGTCGAGCTGGGCGGCGCGCAGGTACAGGTCCTGGACGTCGTCGCTGTCGCCGCCCGACTCGTCGAGGGCCTTGGCCTTCACACGCATCGCCCGGGCGTAGCGGGGGAAGATCGCGAGGGCCTGCTCGGCGAAGTCGATCGCGTCGCTGTAGTCCTTGTCGTCCTCGTGGGCCTTCTCGGCCCGGAACAGCAGCTCGAGGGCCTCGGTCTCCTTCTGGATCTCCTCGCCGAGGTTCATCTCCCCGAGGGGGCGGATGCTCGCGAGCATCGTCTCGACGGCGATCTGGTCTTCGCTCTTGTCGGCCCGCGGCGGCAGGTAGTTGCCGGTCGCGGCGAGCAGCCGGCCGTCCTTGTCGTGGAAGACCATCGTCGCGTAGTGCATCTCGGGGCGGCGCCCGGAGATGCCCTTGTAGCGGAAGAGCTTGCCGGTCTTCTCGCCGAACTTGATCTCCTCGGGAGCCCCGACCTTCTCGAAGCGGCGCGCCTTCTCTTCGAACTGCTCGAGCACGAAGGTGACCGCCTCGTCGAGGTTGAGGTCGCCGGACAGGTCGCGCAGCTCGAAGTAGTGGGTCGGCTCCTCGAACAGCACCCGAAACAAGAGGCCGTTGTCGACCAGGCCGATGCTCAGTACCCATTCGGGGTCGAGGGCGTCGAGGGTCAGGCCGAGGGCCCCGTCAGTATAGACGGTGCCTGCAAGGCTGATCGGGCCGAGGGTGGAGAAGTTCGAGACCGCCTCGCGGATCGGCTCGGCCCAGTCTTCCTCCTCGCCCTTCGGCACCCGCGAGCGGATGCTGTAGATGTTGCCCGAGGACACGAAGCGGTACTCCGAGAAGATCCAGTCCTGGGTGTCGAACCGGAAGCGGCCGCTGTACGCGGCGCGGTAGGCGGGTACCCCGAGACCGGGCAGGGCGACGACCTCGACCTTGGCCTTGCGCGAGACGCGGTCGAGCTCGTCCTCGAGGCGGCGGTCGATGGTGTCCTCGACCAGGTCGCCGTTGACGTCGTTCGGCTCGCGGTAGAGCTCGGGATCGCCTTCGATCACCGAGAACTCGATCACGGCCTTGCGGTCGGGGTCGGAGACGATCGCGTCGACCAGGGGCCGGGCGGGGTTCGAGTCGATCAGCCAGCCGTCGGGGGCGGTGACCGAGAACTTCTTCTCGAACAGGATCGCGACCTGCTCGTTGCCGCCGAAGGTCGTCTCGATGTCGTCCGCCTCGACGTCGTCGGCGGCGCCCTTCCAGATCTTGTCGACCTGGCGCTGGGGAACCCAGAAGTCGGCCTTGTCGGTGCGCACCCGGACGCGCTTGCCGAGGTTGAGGATGCGGCCGCGGAAGGTGCGGCCGTCGGCCAGGCGGATCCAGTGCACCTCGCCGCCGCTCTCGGCCGAGCCACTGTTCTCGCTGCCGCCGTCGTCGGCGCGCACGACCTTCTCGATCTCGGACATCGGGAACTTCTGCTTGATCATGCCGAGGTCGACGATCAGCTGGCCGCCCCGCTCTTCGGTGTCGACACCGAGCAGCGGCGGGCGGCCGTCCTTGAAGTACACGTCGTCCGCCAGCAGCGCAGCCGCGCCCAGCAGGACCCCCAACAGCACGAGTCGTCGCATCAGTGTTCCTCCCAGATTCGCCGCAAGGGCCAGATTCGCCGCAAGGGCCAGGTCGCCGCAAGGGCCAGGTCGCCGCAAGGGCCAGGCTTGCCGCGCGGTGCGGCAGGGTCTCGAGGCCGCCAGTATAACAGGAACCATCACCGGTCCTTCAAGCCCGAGCCCGCGGCGTCCGGGCCATCCCGAACGCTCCTTGCCACCCCGACCGCGGCTGCTACCATGACGCCGCCCGTCGCGAAATTCTTCGCATAAAAATCGCACCCGCGCCGCCGCTGGAGCGCCCATGCCCCGCATCCGCCGCCTGTCCCCGGTCGTCATCAACCAGATCGCCGCCGGCGAGGTCATCGAGCGCCCGGCCTCGGCGGTGAAGGAGCTGGTCGAGAACAGCCTCGACGCCGGCGCGAGCTCCGTCCGCATCGACCTCGAGGAGGGCGGCAAGGACCTCCTGCAGGTCGAGGACGACGGCTGCGGCATCGCCCCCGAAGACCTGCCCCTCGCCCTGACCAGCCACGCGACCAGCAAGATCGAGGACGCCCACGACCTCGCCTCGATCGCCTCCCTCGGCTTCCGCGGCGAGGCCCTGGCCAGCATCGCCTCGGTCGCGCGGGTGCGGATCCTGTCGCGGGAAGCGGACGCCCCCGGCTACTGCCTCGAGGCCGACGGCGGCGAGCTCGGGCAGGTGCGGCCGGCCAGCGCCCGGGACGGCACGCGCATCGAGGTGCGCGAGCTGTTCTTCAACGTGCCGGCGCGGCGCAAGTTCCTCAAGTCGAGCGCCGCCGAGCTGCGCGCGGTCACCCGGGCCCTGCAGCGGCTGTGCCTGGCGCGGCCGGACGTGCGCTTCGAGCTGTACAACCGCGGCAAGGAGGTGCTGATCGCTCCGGCGGTCAGCAGCGCCGCCGACCGCATCGCCGACATCTTCGGCAGCAAGCTGGCGAAGAACCTGATGCCGATCGCGATGGAGCGGCGCGGCCTCAGCCTGCACGGGCTGGTCGCCCCCGCCACCCAGGGGCGCGGCAACTCGAACTACCAGTTCTTCTTCCTCAACGGCCGCCCGGTGCGGGACAAGACCGTCGTCGCCGCGGTCAAGGAGGCCTACTCCGGGCTGATGGTCGGGCGCCGCTACCCGGTCGTCTTCCTGTACCTCGAGATGGACCCCGCCGAGGTCGACGTCAACGTCCACCCCTGCAAGACCGAGGTGCGCTTCGTCGCGCCGTCCGCGGTCTTCTCCCTGTTCCGCGCCGCGGTGCACGAGGCGGTGGCGGAAGAGAGCGGACCGCCCGCCCTGAAGCTCGGCGATACCCCGCTCCCCGCGCCGCCGCTCGCGCCGCCCCGGCCGCAGGCTGCCCCGCCGGCGCGGTCCGTCCTGCCCCGGGAGGCGCCCGCGCCCGGAGCGAGCGCCCCGCCCTCCGGCGAGGTCCGCGCCGAGCAGGCGACGCCGCGCGAGGCCTCCGGCCAGCTGCGCCTGTTCGCGGCGGCCGCGGAGCGCGGCTCCGGCTCCCGGCACTTCCTGCAGGTCTTCAACACCTACCTGATCGAGGAGGGGCCGCACGGGCTGCGCATCCACGACCAGCACGCCCTGCACGAGAAGCTGATCTACCTGTCGCTGCGCGAGGGCATCGCCGCGCGCGGGGTGCCGGTGCAGCAGCTGCTGATCCCCGAGATCGTCGAGGTCCCGCCCGCCGACGTCGCCCTCGCCGAGGAGCTGCGCGCCCCGCTCAAGGAGGCCGGCTTCGAGGTCGACGCCTTCAGCGAGCGCAGCCTGGCCGTGCGCACCGTACCGGCCCTGCGCCAGAAGCGCTCGGCCGAGGGCCTGTTCCTCGCCGCCCTCGACGCGATCCGCGAGCTGCGGCCCGGCCAGCGCAAGCTCGCCGACAAGGTCCTCGACGGGGTGCTCGCCAGCATCGCCTGTCACGCCGCGGTCAAGGCCGGCGACCGGCTGAGCCCGGGGGAGATCGAGGACCTGCTCAGCCGGGCGGCGACCACCGACCACGTGCGCACCTGCCCCCACGGCCGCCCGACGATGCTCGGCTTCGCCCTCAGCGATCTGGAGCGGCAGTTCCACCGGAAGCTGTAACGCGCGGCCCCCGCGCTCCGAGCAGCGGCAGCACGTACAGGCAGAGCGCGGCCGCGGCGGCGGTGCCGACGACGACCGCGACGCCGAAGCGCACCGTCGGCGAGAAGTTCGACAGGCCGAAGATCGCGAAGCCGGCGCACACG
>JAUIEM010000608.1 GCA_030428695.1 bacterium | reverse complement strand
CTCGAGTGCCTGGCCGGCGAGCGGCCGACCATCGAAGAGGAGGCCGCGATGGCCAGCCTGCTCGACGAGACCACCTCGAGCGACCTGTTCTGGTGCGCCGCCCGCACCCCGGCCGCCGTCGAGGACTGGCTGCCCGCCTCGCTGTCCGGGATCGAGGCGCTGCTGGTGCGGGTCGGACGGGACGACGCCCGGCTGCGCGTCGAGGCCGCCGGCTCCTTCGCGACCAGCCTCGAGGCGCTGAACGCCCGCAACGCCCTCGACCGCCAGCTCTCCTCCCTCGACCGCCTGGCGGCCGAGGCGGGCGGCCTGCCGGTGTCCCTCGAGGTCGACGTCGACGAGCTCGTGCTCGAGACCCGGGTCGAGCGCGTCGGCACCCGCGTCAGCCTCGAGCTCGAGCTCGCCCGCGACCGCAGCGCCGACCTGCTCGGCGACGGCCTGCGCGCCTATTGAGCGCCCGGCGCTTCCCTCCACTCGAACACGAAGCGGCAGGGCACGCCGTCCGCCGCCAGGGTCGTCTCCCGGGTCAGCGCGACCGGCCGCCCGGGGTCGGCGAAGTACTCGAGGTCGCCGGCGCAGAACACCGGCGCGAGCTCGGGCAGCCCGAGCTCGACGCACAGCCTGTGGAAGTGGCAGGCGGTCACCCGCATCTCGAAGCGCTCGGCGGAGACGTCGTGGAACTCCCTCTCGGAGTTGACGAACGGCCGCGTGACCTTCTCCAGGTAGCTCTCGCGCTCGTCCCCGAGCGCGGTGTAGGCGGCGCGGTCGAAGCGCGGCAGCACCGCCGACAGGAACTCGAGGGTCGCCGCGATCACGACCTCCTTCGTCAGCGCCAGGGCCTCGTCGTCGGGCAGCAGACCGCGCAGGGCGAGGTAGAGCTGCACCGCCCCGCGCAGCTGCTCCCGCGAGGCGCGCTCGGCCTCGTCCTTCGGCGCCGGCAGGGCCGCGAAGGGATCCTTCCCCCGCAGGATCTTCGGCAGCAGCCGGAGCAGCCGCCCGGTGCCGAGCCCGCGGCGCAGGATGGCGACCGCCTTGAGCTGGGTCTTCGCGTGGGTCAGGAAGGACACCATCAGAACGGCACCGAGAAGTCGACCTCGGTCGTCGTCCCCGAGTCGTTGAGCTTGAGCACCCGCACCGCCTTCTTCAGCCCCTCGAGGGTCAGCTCGAACATCGGGTAGATGCGGCCGATGCGCCGCACCGTCGGATGCTGCCACCAGCGCTTGCGCACCGGGTTGAGCCAGACCGCGCTCGGGAAGTGGCGGCGCAGGCGCTGCAGCCAGACGATGCCCGGGGTCTTGCAGTGGTCGGCATACTCGATCGAGCCGTAGGGGGCGATCAGCTCGGACAGGCCCATCATCGCGTCCCCGACCAGGATCAGCTTCCACTCGGAGGTGTGGTTCCGCAGCAGCTTCGTCACCTCGGTCGCCTGCCCGGAGTAGATGCTCTCGTAGACCTGGTGGTAGACGCAGTTGTGGAAGGCGAAGTGCTCGAACTCCTTGAAGTGGCGCGCCTTCTTCGCGGCGGCGAAGAACTGCTCGACCAGCTCGACGAAGGTGTTCATCGAGCCGCCGGTGTCGGTCAGCAGCAGGATCTTGATGCGGTTGTTGCGCTCGCGCTCGAAGACCAGGTCGATGTCGCCGGCGTTGCGCGCCGAGGCGTCGATGGTCTCCGGCAGGGCGAGGGCCTCCGGGCCGGTGCGGGCGAGGTCGCGCAGGTTGCGCAGGACGACCGCGAAGTCGCGGGCCTTCAGCTCGCGGTCCTGGCGGTAGTCGCGGAAGCGCCGGGCGAGCGCCATCTGCACCGCCGATCGCCCGCCGCCCTCGCCGCCGACCCGCATCCCGGCCGGGTTGACGCCGGAGTGGCCGAAGGGCGAGGTGCCGCCGGTGCCGATCCAGCGGTTGCCGCCGTGGTGCGCTTCCTTCTGTTCCTCCAGCCGCTTCTTGAACTCCTCGAACAGCTTGTCGAGGGGCAGCGCCTTGAGCGCCTCGAGCTCGGCCTCGGTGAACACCCGCCGCACCTCGGAGGCGAGCCACTCGAGCACCTCCTGCCGCACCTCCGGTCCGGTCTGGCCCTTGAAGTACTCGGCGAAGCACAGGTCGTAGCGGTCGAAGCGCTTCTCGGACTTGACCAGGGTGGTGCGCCCGAGGCTGTACAGGTCGTCGAGGCCGCGCACCATGCCCTTGTCGGCGCACTCCATGAACGTCAGCCACTCGTCGGGGGTGACGTTCAGGCCCTTGGCGCGCAGGTAGAAGAAGAAGTTCGTGAACATCAGCGCCGGCGCCCCTGGCTGACGAGGTCGATGTCCTGCTCGTTCTTGAGCAGGATGCCGAGAAAGGGGATCTCCTTGACCACCTTCTCGGGCTTCATGCCGCCGTGCAGCAGCACGTAGATCCAGTCGAGCAGCTCGCTGGTCGAGGGCGGCTTGCGCAGCTCCTCGAAGCCGCGCAGCCAGTAGAACTTGCGCAGCACCGCGTCCAGCAGGCCCTCTTCGACCTTCGGGAAGTGGACGCGCACGATCTCTTCCATCAGGCCCTTGCCGGGGAAGGCGATGTAGTGGAACAGGCAGCGGCGCAGGAAGGCGTCGGGCAGGTCCTTCTCGGAGTTCGAGGTGATGATCACGATCGGGCGCTGGGCGGCGCGGACGGTCTCCTTGGTCTCGGGGATCGAGAACTGCATCTCATCGAGCTCCTGCAACAGGTCGTTGGGGAACTCGACGTCGGCCTTGTCGATCTCGTCGATCAGGAGCACGACCTGCTCCTCGCTCTTGAACGCGCGGCCCATCTGCCCGAGCACGATGTACTGCCTGATGTCCGTGATGTCCTTGTCGCCGAAGCGCGCGTCGTTCATCCACATCGCGGTGAGGCCGACCGCGAGGATCGGGAGCGCGAAGAGCGCGCACTTGATCAGCGCGGGCTTCCAGTCGGTGCCCGCGAGGTAGCGCACCAGGCCGCCGCCCTTCACCCAGCCGTCGGCCCGGCTCGTCCGGATCGCCTCGAACAGGAAGAAGAGCGCGAAGACGCTCGTGCTCGGGCGCGTGACGAAGCAGAGGCCGAGCGCGACGCCGGCCGCGACGGGGTTCTTCACGCCGATCGCGAAGTAGAGGAAGAGGACCAGTAAGAGCGAGGCGACGACGTGCGCGGCGAACCACACCGAGCCGTGCACGCTGACGAAGAAGTAGACACTGCCGAACGCGAAGAGCGTGGTCAGCGCGAGGTTCTCCCAGGGCTTTCGCTCGCTGATGCCCTCCTCGCGCAGCCGCCGCAGGAGCAGGAAGAGGAACGCGGGCGCGAGGCCGGCGAAGATCGCCCACACGAGTGGGTCGGGGAAGTCGAGCCCGAACACGGCCACGAACGGGGCGAGCACCACCGCGGGGAGCGGCGGGAACGACACGTACACGTTCGCGGCGCACTCCACCACGTGGTACGCGGTGAGCAGCAGCCGGTGACCGTCACCGCCGCCGCCGCCGCCCACGCGCGCAAACA
>JAUIEM010000607.1 GCA_030428695.1 bacterium | reverse complement strand
CCACGGCGTCGACCTCGTGCTCGGCGGCCACAGCCACCTGTACGAGCGCACGATGCTGGTCGCCGGCGCCCACGACACGCCGACCAGCACCGGGAACGGCAGCTACCTGGTCGACAGCGGTGATGGCTCCTGGCTCGGCAGCGGCGTGTACACCAAGCCGAGCGGGCTGAGCGCGGACGCCGGGGCGGTCTACGTCGTCACCGGCAACGGCGGCAAGACCAGCGGCGTGTCGATCGGCTACCCGCACGTCCTCAGCGAGCACAGCGAGGTCGAGCTCGGCTCCTGCGTGATCGATGTGGTCGGCGCCCAGCTCACCCTGCGCCACATCCGCGACGACGGCACGATCAGCGACATGTTCACGATCCGCAAGGGCACCGACACCGAGCCGCCGGTCGCCTTCGCGGTCGACCACGTCTCGCCGACCGAGGTCGTCGTCTCCTACAGCGAGCCGGTCACCGCGAGCAGCGCCGAGAACGTCGCGGCCTACGCGATCGCCGGCGTGCCGGTCAGCGCCGCCAGCCTGGCGGCCGACCAGGTGACCGTGACCCTGACCACCGGCGCCCATCCGGTCGGCTCCAGCTACAGCCTGAGCGTGGCGGGGATCGAGGACGTCGCGGGCAACACCGCCGCCCCGGCCGCGCTCGCCTACAAGGGCGTGCCCGCGCCGCTGGTCGTGGTCGCGCCGGGCGACACCTGGAGCTGGTTCCCCGGCTCGAGCGATCCGGGCAGCGACTGGGCGCTGCCGGGCTACGACGACAGCGCCTGGGCGACCGGGCCGAGCGGCTTCGGTTACGGGGACGGGGACGACGCGACCGTGGTGCCGGGCATGGCGGGCAGCTTCACGACCGTGTTCACCCGCATCGACTTCGCGATCCCGGACGCCTCCAGCCTGCTCGCCCTGACCCTCGACGTCGACTACGACGACGGCTTCGCCGCCTACCTCAACGGCGTGCGGGTGGCCGCCGCCAACGCGCCGACGACCATCACCGCGAACAGCACCGCGGGCCGCAGCCACGAGGCGGGCAGCGCCGAGCAGTTCGTGCTGCCGCTCAACGCCGCGGTCAGCGGTTCGAACACCCTGGCCCTGGTCGGCCTGAACCGCTCGACCAGCAGCAGCGACCTCAGCCTGATCGCGAGCCTGTCCCGCACCGGCGGCGAATTGCCCGGCCCGACGGGGAATCCCGGCGGGAACACGGGCAACACGGGCAACTCCGGCAGCCCCGGCGGGAACACGGGCAACACCGGCAACACCGGCGGCGGCACCGCCCCGGGCAGCAGCGGCAGTACCAGCGGCGGATCGTCCTCCGGTGGCGGAAGCTGCGCCGTCGGCGCCCCCGTCGGGCCCCTCGGCGGCCTGCTGCTGCTCGGCCTGGTGCTCGTCTTCCTCAGCCGTCGTCGGGCGGGCTGAGCACCTCGTACAGCCGGAAACACGCCGGCTCCGTCAGCGGCCGCAGGCGCGTGCCGAGCACCGAGCCGGTGATCGGATCGCCGAGCGCCGGGTCGGCGTGCACCAGCACGTGGCTGAAGTGGTCGAGGTCGGACAGCTGGAGTCGCTGGGGAAACCACTCCAGGTGCGGCGTCCAGGGCGGGTCGAAGGGCTCCTTGAAGACGACGACGCTCGAGGCGTGGGCGGCGAAGGAGAAGCTCAGCGTCCCGCCCTTGTGCACCTGGGCCCAGGCGAAGCTCTGGATGAACGGCCGCCGCTTGATCCGCGCGCTGTACGGCGTCAGGTCGAGGCCGAGCACCGCCGGCTCCGCGGGCAGCGCGGCGACCGCTTCCTCGAGCCCGGTCAGCTCCTCTTCCATGAAGCCGACCCAGGTGTCGGCCGTGAGCAGGCTGAAGACGAGCAGGAACAGCGCCGGCCCCCAGACCTCCGCCCGCTTCCGCAGCCGCGGCAGGGGCACGGCGAGCAGCCCGAGGATGCAGCCGTAGGGCAGCCATCGTCCGTGGAAGACGACGGTGTTCGAGGCGGAGTTCGGCAGCGCGAGGTAGGCGACCCCGAGCAACCCCGCCGCCAGCGCGAGCCGCTTGTCCCCCTCCGCCCATCGCTCCCGGCCGCGGACCAGCGCGAACAGGGCGAAGCCGAGCAGCCCGAGGAAGACGACGAGCTCGGTCCATCCGGCCAGTCCGCCGAAGGCGTGGTCGGCCATCGATGTCGGCAGCATCCGCTCCCAGAGCGTCTTCCACTCCGCCGGCGAGTCGAAGCCCGCGGCCTGCGCCTGGCTGCGCCACCAGAAGGCCGGCGCCAGCCAGGGCACGAAGCACAGCCCCCACAGCACGATGTGCGCGAGCTTCCAGCGCCCGAACAGCCCCCGCGCGAGCAGCCAGATGCCCCCGGCGAGGAACCACAGCCCGTGGGAGGCGTACAACAGCCCCGCGAGCAGCGTGCAGGCGACGGCCCGCGGCGCGACCCGCCCCTTCCCCTCGAGCACCGCCGCGTACAGCGCGAACACCGGCCAGCCGACCGCGAAGCTCAGGAAGCCCCAGTAGGCGTTGACGTTGAACAGCAGCGGCGCCGCGAGCAGCGCCAGCGGCCACGGCCGCCCGAAGGCCCGCACCAGCACCAGGCTCGCCCCGAACCCGGCCAGCGCGATCAGCGCCAGCGCCAGCCGCCCCGCGTGCCAGGGCCCGACCGCCTGCCAACAGCCGACCAACAGCGCGTGGCTGAGCGCGTGGGGCGTCGCCCACTGGATCCTGTACGGACCGTCGGGCTGGAAGTCGACGTGCAGCCGGACCTGCGCGACCTGCTGGGCGAGATCGGCGCTCGGCGGGACCGTGACGAGCAGGAAGGGCAACAGCAGCGCGAGCGCTCCTCCTAGCAGCAGGGCGGGGGCGGTCCAGCGGGGAAGATCGGCAGGCACGGCGGGCTCCGGAGCGGCTTTGGCGTCACTGTACCCGGCGGGCTCGGGCGGGGCAAAAGCGAACGGGTGGTCGGGAGGCCGGAGGCACCCAGAAGAGAAGAGAAGAACTCAACGCAGAGGCGCAGAGGCGCAGAGGCGCAGAGAAGAGGCCCGGGTTGGATCTGATCCGCCCTTCAACTCCCGCCGAGCTCCCGCGCTCAGCAACCCAAGAATCCACCCCTCCCGAACATCGCGCCCACCCCCAAGGGATGCTTGACGCCGACCGGGGACATGGGCGACACTCTGGCATCCATCAGCCCTGGAGAAACCCGTGAGCGACGCCGCCTTCCTCAAGACCATCGAAGCCTTCCAGACCCTGAGCAGCACCTCGCTGCAGCATCTGGCCGAGAACACCGAGACCAAGGTGTACCAGGCCGGTCAGCACATCCTGCGGCAGGGGGATCCCGGCGACGCGATGTACATCATCCGGTCCGGGAGCGTCGAGATCCCGATCATGGACAAGGACGGCAAGCAGAAGTTCACCGCCCACCTCGGCGAGGGCCAGTTCTTCGGCGAGATGGCGCTGTTGACCGGTGAGCCGCGCTCGGCCGACGTGATCGCGCGCACGGACGTCAACTG
>JAUIEM010000606.1 GCA_030428695.1 bacterium | reverse complement strand
GCCTATTGGCAAACCGTATCAACCCAAGTGAGTCCCATGCCGCTCGACGACCCCATTCCTCGCCCCAAACGCTGGAACGTTCCCTTCTCGGTCTTGTGGTCCGAGTAGTCGAGCACCTTGCCGTGCCCGCTCAGCGACCTTCCGAACTCCTCCTCGAGGTGGTTGGGGAGGGTGTTGACCGTGCAGCCGAACAGGTCACAGAGCTTGGAGACGACCTCTTTGTAGAACTCGAACACCTTCTCGCGGTCGCTCGCGAGGGAGGATTTCTCCTTGGGCTCGAGCTCGCGCGGCTTCAGCACGGCCTCGTCCTCGGTGATCTCCTTGTCGACCGCGCACTCCAGGAGCAAGAGCCAGGGCAGCTTGTCCGCGAGCTTCAGCCAGGTGTCGGTCGTGAAGTAGAGGTGGCCGAGGATCGCGAGCTGATCCTCCTTCTCCCCTTTCACGGCGGTTTTCCAGGCACCGAGGTAGTGTTTGATGATCTCGAGCTTCGGGCTCTTGTTCTTGACCTTGCTCAGTTTTCCCGCGGAAGCGAACTTCGGGTCCGCGATCGCCATCAGCTTGCTCGGCACCTCTCCTCCTCAGCCCCGTGGGCAGGCGCATGTATGGCCGATTGTAGCCGCCTCCACCGGCTGCGTCAGCAGCTTCCCGGGACTCGACGCAAGCGCCTCCCCCACCTGAGTTTGGGAATCCACCCTGGACCCGGCGCGGGCGGACAAGGCCAGCGCGTGGATCGCTGCGCGGGCTCGGCAGCCGCTGATTCTCGATTTTGTCCCCACCCGGACCCGCCGCTCCGGAGGAGGGGTGGAGGGCGGGTGCCCTCGAGCGGATGGCGGCGCGCGCGAGGCGAGCTCCGTCCGTGGGGCCGCCCGGTCCCGCTGTCGCTCCCCCTCGCGTCGGAGAGATGCCTTGCTTGCTTTGACGTCCCGCGTCGAGGAAAATGTCCCCTTGCTCCCCCGGAGACGCACCATGGCTGGCTGGATCGCGCGCTTCAAGAAGCTGTCGGGCAAGCTCCGCCCGCTCGCGATCGAGGTCGCGGTCTTCTGCTGCAAGAACCTCGGCGTCCCCGGCGGAGGGCTGATCGCCGACGCCCTGTGCAGCGTGGACAAGCTCCGCGTCGACAGGGAGATGGCGAAGATGGACGCGGTCCTGCAGGCGGTCCTCGCCCAGGGCAACCGCGCCCTCGAGCTGCTCGACGCGCGCAACGTGGCGCCGGGCGAGGCGGGGGCGGCGCTCGAGAAGATGATGCTGCGCGAGCCCGAGGCCCGCGCCTCGATCCAGGCGGCGATGGCCTCGATCGAGGGCATCCCCGGGATCCTCGAGTTCCTCCGCAAGGACATCCGGGAGGTCCTCGTCGAGGTGCAGGAGGTCCGCCGCCGGGTCGACGTCGTGTCCGAGGATGTGCGCCAGGCCCGCGGCGACCTCGGCCTCGGCCAGCAGGAGATCGTCGGCCTGCTGCTCGACCTGCGCAAGCGCCTCGAGCTGCGCGACAAGGTGCGCATGCAGGACTCCCTCTCGGTGCGCAGCGAGAGCCAGCGCCGCCAGGTGCGCGAGGTGCTGCAGCGGGTCGATGCCGCTCCCGCGGCGGTGCGGGAGCGCCCTGAGGTGCTCGCGCAGAAGGGCAGCGTGTTGATCGCGGCGGGGGAGCCCGCGGCCGCCTCGCGCTGCTTCGAACAGGCCCAGGCGCGGGCCGCCAGCACCGCGGAGCAGGCGACCTTCGCGTACAACGCCTTCCTCGCCCACCTGCAGGCGGGCGAGCTCGACGAGGCCCTCGCGCGCTACCTCGAGGCGACGCGCCTCGATCCGGACGCCTGCGAGCTGTTCGACGGCGACCGCTTCACGCCGACGGGGGTGCTCGGCGCCGGGGGCTTCGGCGTCGCCTTCCTGTGCCGCGACCAGGTCGGCGAGCGGCGCGTCGTCAAGGCCCTGCTCGCCGACGCCCTCGATCCCGACCGCGTGTTCTCCGAGGCCGAGCTGCTGCGGGACATCCGGAACGACAACGTCGCCCGGATCTACGAGTGGGGCTGGGCGGACCGCAAGGCGCGTCAGGGGGCCTTCATCGTCTCGGAGTACGCCGGGGCGGAGGATCTGGCGGATGCCGTCGAGCGCCGCGGGCCGATGCCGGAGTACCACGCCCTGCCGGTGATGCTGCGCGTCGCCGAGGGGCTGGCCGCGGCCCACGCCAAGGGGGTGATCCACCGGGACATCAAGCCCGCGAACATCATCATCCGCGAGGAGGACGGCACCTTCTTCCCGAAGCTGATCGACTTCGGCCTCGGCGTCCGCCAGGAGACCCTCGCGGGCTACCGCCAGTCGGTCAGCAGCTCCGCCGCCCAGCGCAGCGTCTTCGGCCAGGAGATCGCGGGCACCCTCGCCTTCGCGCCGCCCGAGCAGAAGGGCGAGCTCGCGGCGCCGGTCGGCCCCTGGTCGGACGTGTTCGCCTTCGGCCGCGCCGCCTGCTTCATCCTGTTCGGCACCGCCCAGCCGCTGCGCTCGCACTGGAAGACGGTCCCCGACGCGCTCGGCGAGGTCCTCGAGCGCTGCCAGGCGCGCGACCCCGAAGAGCGCTACCAGTCCTTCGCCGCGGTGATCGAGGCCCTGCAGGGCGTCCAGGCGGCGACGAGCAGCTCGGCCGTGCGCTCGCGGCCTCCGCCGCCACCGGCTCCCCCTGCTCAGCGCGCGCAGCGTCCGCCCAGGAAGTCGGCGGAGCCGGCGCGCCCGCCGTCGCCGCCTCCGCCGCAGGGCGCGCCGCGCAAGAAGTCCTCCGCGCTGCCGATGGCGCTCGGCTGCGGGTGCCTGCTGCTGGTGCTCGGTGGCGTCGGCATCGCGGCGGCCAGCGGCGCGTTCGAGGGCGGAGGCGGCTTCGTCCCGCCGGTGACGCCGTCCTTCGGGTCGACGACCTCGAACGACGACCTGATCGGGATCTGGCGCTCGCCGATCCCCGAGGCCTTCACCGAGCTCGTGCTCGTGTTCGACGTCAAGGGCGGCTACTCGCTGGAGACCTACATCGGAGGCAACTTCAGCGGCGCGGCCCACGGCAGCTACGCGGTGACCGGCCCCGGGGTGATGACGCTGACCGATCAGTTCGGCTTCCAATCCCAGGTCTCGTTCGAGCTGCGGGGCAGCCTGCTGACCCTGCCCATCATCGACTACGGCATCCGCACGTTCGAGCGGGACCGTTAGGGGGGTGGCAGATGGCAGACCTTCGTTTCGAGGTCGGCGCGGCCGTGATGTGCACCCTTGGGGGCCCGCGGCTGGAAGCTCGGGACGATCGTCGCGCTGCACTCTCGCCGTCGTAGAGCTCGCGGATCCCGCCCGAGAGCTGTCCCTCGATCCCCTCCTCGGCCGGCGCGTCGGGCACGAGGAAGCACCGCCCGCGCTGTCCGCCTTCAGCGATCCCGCCCACCAGGGCCTCGGCGCGTGGTGATCGTGCTCGGGAGCTGAGGCCCGACGCGGTGCGTCAGAGATGCGCGCCACAAAACAAGGTTTG
>JAUIEM010000137.1 GCA_030428695.1 bacterium | reverse complement strand
CTACATCGAAAATGTCAAACCTTCCACCTTCAAGAAGGGCACGTTTGAGCTTTGACGTAACGCTTGTGATGAAACCGTTTACGTTGCCGAACAATCCATGGGCGTACTCGTGCTTGACGAGCTGCTGCATGATCGTTCTCGCCAACATCGTATTGCTACCAATTAGTTCAGCGAGTTCTTTTTCGTTACGAATCTTGCCTTCTAGGAATGCCCTAGCAGATTTGAGCGCCAAAACTCGATATTCTTTTACGTGTAGCATCGCATAGATGTGCGCCCCTTTGACTGTTGCATCAAGGCGAAATATCCCTAGCCCTCCAGAGACGCGGTATACTCTCCACAGGCCGTGACCTTCAACGATGTCAATCGATACATCTGTCTTTTCTTTGTCAACACCAGCCTTTGTAGACAACTCAATTATGGCGTCTCCCCCGAGAGTTGCTATTCCTGAAGAGAACATCTTGTCGTAAAAGGAAGTGAACAGGCGAATATCTCGTTCTTCGAGAAGGCCCTTTAGCCTGTTCGATAGGTCAGGTTCGGTGATTGCAGCACGAGACTCGAGGAATTTCGATATCGAATCTCGATACTCGGCAACGCTACGAAGGGACCTGGTTGATTTTCTAAGGTCACATAGATGCGCCCTCAGGTCTTCGCACGCATCAAACAGCTCGTAAGTGATGACAGAGAGATCGAAAATGTCTCTTGAGATTCTAGACGCCTGCGATCTTGTGCTGTGGGCTGCAAGTTCGTCAAAATAGTGAATGTCGATCACTTTCACTGTTTCGCTATCACCAACGATCATCACATTTCCGGAGTGAAGGTCGCCGTGATTTAACCCCATCCCGTGAAGGTGGTCGACTACGTTGGCAATTGCTTCTGTCGTGCTCTTTACGAAATCTCGAGACAAGGGTCCGTCGTCTACTACTTGTTCGAGTCGTCGACCGTCGATCTGCTCCATTACGATAGCAAACGTCTCCGCGCCTGTCACAGGGTCAGCAAGGGTGCAAACTTCGAAGACCTGAACGATAGAAGGATGCGATGCCCTGGCGAGTACGCGCGCTTGCTCCAAGATGTCTATTCGAGTGCTAGCGGAGGGAAAGAAAAACTTGATCGCGACCTTGCGCTGGAGGAGAGTGTCATCTGCTGTGTAGACGCGAGAGTATGACCCCTCGCCGCATTGCCCGACAATCTCATACCGATCCTCCGCTGCGGAATGGCCGAGAGCGGTTCCGTTTAGGGATTCCTCGGACTTCTCTCCGATAGCGTCGATAGCAGCCCAAGCCAGCTCAACACGCCTTTCATTGAAAGGAAGGTTGCGAGATAAGTCTCGTGCAACTTGACGTAGGTTACTCGGAATGTCAGACATTTCCGCGATCGAGTCTGCGACAGTGTAGTCCGCAAGGTCAATACCAGCCGGTGTTCCGAGGCTCTCTTGTGCAGAGGTTGTTACAAGCCGCGTCGAAGGCTGGTCAACCTCGTTGGTGGAGAAGACCTGTTTGCCCGTCCAGTACAAGCCCAATAGCGCAGCGGTGGCTAGGACTCGATCCTCATCGGTTCGCCAGTCTGCGGCAGGAAGTAGCCTATTTGACTTGCTGTCGAACCGGGTCTCGAAGACCTTTGCGTCGACTGAACCGAATTGGCTGGACAGTCGACGCAAGATTCTGAGCAGTTTCCTCAGACATTCTTTGTGATGTTCAACGGAAGTGGATCCAAGATCAGTTCTCTCGACTGTCGAGATTGCCATGAAAGCCGTAACGTAATACGTTTGAGCGCGAGGCCGGGCACGCGAACGCATAACTAATCGCCAGATCGACCGTCGAATCAGTGACACAATGGAGTCACTAGTCGCTTCAAGCCGAAGAAGCGGGCGTGCCGCCTGCCAGGCGTCAACAGCATGGTCGAAGAGTGAGGGGGGCGGCTTGGAGCGATCCTTGCCGGATTCCTTTCCTTCTGCCAAGAATCTCTCCGCGAACGCCTCTTCCCTCCAGAGCATACTTGACTTGCGGCTTCGGTGTCGAGCAATCGAACATGAAGGTGCTCTGACCGATCACGCAATGCCCCAATATCAGCCCCACTGTCGCCCCATCCTGCGCATCCCCGCATTACGCGACACCCCCCCAAGCGCAACCCAACACCTGCACCCCCCGTGAAACCCGCACCGCATCCGAAACCCAACCCGCGACCCAATCACGCACGCGACCACATCCCAGGTTCGGCCCCCGCCTTGCAGAGATCCCCGCGAGCCCAAAGATCCGCGAGGAGCCCCCATGGCCCGCCCATCACCTATCCACATTGCATCCCCACGACCACAGCAGCCGCGTCCCGTCCGCCGGGACCACCTCGTGCACCAGCAGGTCGGGCCGAAACAGCACCGCGTCGCCGGGGTCGAGGACGACGGGACGCCCCGCCAGCCGCAGCCGCCCCGGAGGGCCGTCGAGCGAGACGAGCGCGTTGAGCCGCAGGTGCGCCCGCCCGTCCGCCAGCGCCGGGTCGCGGTGCGCGGGGATGCCCACGCCGCGCGGGTACCAGAGCAGGTAGCGGTCGCTCCCGACGATCCGCAAACCCTCACACAGCGCCCGGCTGCGAACGGTCAGGCGATCGACCAGCGCCGAAGGTCCGAGCGGCAGCTTCCGGTAGCCTCCGCCCTGCCGCCCGGGCTGCCAGCCGTCCGCAGCGGCGGCGAGCGTTTCGAGCTCCAGACGCTCCGTACGATCGAGGAACCCGGGCAGAACACGGTAATGGGGGAGGGCGCCGAGCATGTTCCACGTTCTCCCTGGAGGCGATGTCCGACATGTTCGCAGCCTCCCAGGAGGGTAAGCCGCCGCGCCAACAAACCCCAGCAAGTCCTTGACTTCCGCCCGCCAAGCCCGGAGGATCCACGCTCCGCACGACAGCGAGGGACCACCGTGGCACGGGAAGTCGTCGTCGAGCTCGACGGGGAGGAGAGCCGGCTGCCGCTCGGGCGGGTCGAGCGGCGCAAGCTCTACGGCAGCAAACGCAGGATCGTGGTCGACGGCGAGGGCAACCCCTGCCGCACCGGCTACCTCACCGTCGACGGCAGCGCGCTCCTGCCGCCAGGGACTACGGCCTCGCTGTATATCGACGAGAGCTTCGATCCGGTCGAGAAGGCCGATCTGGTCGCGGTCGACGGCGACGGCACGCCGCTGCCGTTGTTGCAGTCCAGTCTCGGTACGTGTCAGAAGCTCAGCGGCCCGGTGCCGGACAGCCGCATCCTCGACCTGGTCGTAACCGCGGTCTACCAGTTCGACGAGGACGGCCTCGGCGAGAAGCTCAAGGCCCGCCTGAAGAAGGGCGAGGTCTTCGAGACCGTGTTCAACTACACCCGCGGCTTCCGCCAGTCGCCGATGCTGATCCTGCAGAACGGCGAGGGGATCTTCGGGCTCGTCGGCGAGCCGGTCGACTTCGCGTTCTGTGAGCTCAAGCTGCCCGACCCGCTCGAGGTCGAAGAAGAGGAAGACCCCTTCGACGGCGAGCTCGACTTCAGCTTCTGAGGAACCTCCGATGCCGCGCAAGTTGCAACTGACCAACGCCAAGCAGCGCAACGCCAAGATCGACGTCGTCGGCCCGAGCGGCAAGGCGAAGATCTTCTACCAGTCACCCGAGGGCAGCGCGGTCGCGAGCGTCCGCTTGATCAAGGCGACCGAGGGCCACACCCTCGAAGACCTGCTCGTCGAGCACGGCGACCTCGACAGCCTGGCCGAGGCGCTGATCCAGGGCGACCCCGAGATCGACACCGAGCTCGTCGACCGGGTCTACATCGACACGGAGGGCTCGGTGCTGTACAGCGCGCGGGTGCTCCAGGTGCGCGAGGACAACGAGGGCAACGAGCTCGCCCGCGAGGACTTTCAGGACACCGAGCCGACCGTTGGGGAAGAGATCCCGCTGATGTGGCGGATGGGCAAGCTGATGCCGATCAAGGCGGTCGTGCGGCGCTTCGCGTTCAGCCGCAAGATGCAGCTCAAGCACCACGACGGCGTCACCTTCGACTTCCTGTTCAACATCGCCAAAGAGCTGCACGACAAGAAGCAGATGATGCTCCTGCGCAGCCCTTCGAAGGAACAGAAGGGCCGGCTGATCTTCCAGCGCAACGGCACGCCCTACTTCGGCTTCCTCGAAGGCCGCGTCGAAGGCGAGTCGTACCTGCTGATCCTGCACCTTTCGAACCTCGAGCTGAAGAGGGTGGGCGGATGACGACGAACCTCGGCGACACTTCCCCGTACGGTCCGGGCTTCAAGGGCGGCGTCGACGCCCTGAACGACAAGGCCCTCGCCACCCGCCTGCGCGGCTACAAGCGCCACGTCGCCAAGCGCTACCGGACGGTCATCCCCGGCCGCGAGACCCGGGACATCCCCAAGGCGCCGATGTTCATCTCGCGGAAGCTCGACGGCGAGCTCTGGTTCCTGCTCAAGCGCGACGGCCAGGTGCTGCTGCTCGCCTACAACGGCCGTATCGTCGGCGGCGTACCGGTCACCGACGAGGCGAGCGAGCGGCTGGCGGAGGTCGGGGAGATCCTGATCCCCGGCGAGCTGTACGTGCCCGGCACCCACGAGCGCGCCCGGGTCCACAACGTCGCCCGCACCCTCTCCGACGGCAGCCAGGCCGAGCGCCTGCAGTTTGCCCCCTTCGACCTGCTCGAAGAGGACGGCAACGACCTCTTCAGCGAGGAGTACGCCGTCCGCTGGAGACGTCTCCACGAGCTCTTCGCCGGGGCCGAGCGCTGCGCTCCGCCGGAGACAGAGGAGGCGGAAGAGCCCGCCTCGGTCGCCGCCCACTACGCCTCCTGGGTCGAGACCAAGCAGTGCGAAGGCCTGGTCGTGCGCCACAGCTTCGGCACGATCTACAAGGTCAAGCCGATCGTCACGGTCGACGCCTGCGTGGTCGCCTTCGGCGAGCGCAAGACCGCCGAGGTCGGCACGGTGCGCGAGCTGACGGTGGCCCTCCGCCGCGACGACGGCGGCTTCCACATCCTCGGCACGGTCAGCACCGGGCTGGAAGAGGCCGACCGCGTCACCTGGCACACCCGGCTGAGCGCGATGGAGGTCGAGAGCAGCTACCGCATGGCCAACCGCGAGGGCACGCTGTGCCGCTGGGTGCGTCCGGAGATCGTGCTCGAGCTGAAGTGCAGCGACCTCCTGCATCTCGACGACAGCGAGCGCCCGGTGCGGCGCATGGTCGTCTCGTACGACGAGGAGCGCGGCTACGAGGCCGAGGGCCTGATGCCCTTCCTCAGCCTGATCCATCCGGTGATCGTGCGCGAGCGCGAGGACAAGAAGCCGGTCGTCGAGGACATCGGCCTCAGCCAGGTCTACTCGATCGTGCCCTTCGCAGAGCACGACCAGCCCGCCGAGCAGATCGACCTCGCCAAGACCGAGGTGGTCGACCGCAAGGTGTGGACCAAGGCGACCAAAGGCAAGACCGCGGTGCGCAAGTACGTCGCGATGGCGACCCACAAGCACGAGACCGATCCGGACTACCCGCCCTTCGTCGTCCACTTCACCGACTTCAGCCCCTCCCGCAAGGACCCGCTGAAGACCGGCCTGCGTGTCGCGAGCAGCCGGGAACGGCTCGACTCCCTGGTCGAGGGATGGGTCAAGGACAACATCAAGCGGGGCTGGAAAGAGGCCTGACGGTGGACGCGATCCGGATTCTATTCGTCGAGGACGATCCGGGCGACGCCGAGCTCTTCCAGTTCATGCTCGACCGCATCACCAGCCACCGTTTCGAGGTCCAGCACGTCAAGCGCCTCGAGGCGGCCCTCGAGCAGCTCGGCTGCTCCTCCTACGACGCGGTGCTGCTCGACCTGTCGCTGCCGGACAGCTTCGGCCTCGAGTCGATCCAGCGCATCTACGACCGCCATCCCGAGGTGCCGATCGTCGTCCTGACCGGCCTGGAGGATGCGAGCCTCGGCCTGCACGCGGTCCACGCGGGCGCCCAGGACTACCTCGCCAAGAGCGAGCTGAACGCGACCCTGCTCACGCGCACCCTGCTGCACGCGATCGAGCGCCAGGCGCGGATGTCGAGCACGCTCCGGCAGCAGGCCCTGCAGCCGCCCGAGCCGGACGCGACCGAGGCGGTCCCGAGCCCGACGCCGGTCACCCTGCGCACGCCGCCGAGCGCCGCGCGGCGGAAGCAGCCGTTGTCCGGTCCGGAGACCGCGAACATCCAGCGTCTCGGGGACTTCGTGATCGACACCCAGATCGGCAAGGGCGGCATGGGGATCGTCTTCCGGGCGACCCAGCTCGCCCTCCAGCGCACGGTGGCGCTCAAGGTGCTGTCGCGCGGCTACACCGAGGATCCGGCCTTCTGCAAGCGCTTCCTGAAGGAGGCGCGCTCCGCCGCCGCGCTCACGCATCCCCACGTCGTGCAGATCTTCACCGTCGACCTCGACGAGGAGAGCCGGCGGCTCTACTTCGCGATGGAGTACCTCGAGGGCCAGAACCTCGGCGAGCTGCTCGACGAGCGCCAGCCGAGCCTGGGCGAGAGCCTGACCATCGCGCGGGGTATCGCCTCCGCCCTCGAGCACGCCTGGAGCAAGGGCATCGTGCACCGGGACATCAAGCCCGGCAACGTGATGGTCGGCCCGAAGGCGCACGTCAAGGTGCTCGACTTCGGCCTGGCGCGCTCGGTCCACGACGACACCGGCCTGACCGGCACCGGCGACCTGCTCGGCACGCCGGAGACGATGGCCCCCGAGCAGGCTCGCAAAGGGGCGAAGGCGGACGGGCGCGCCGATCTCTACGCGCTCGGGGTGCTGCTCTACCGCATGCTCGCCGGGGCGATGCCCTTCGAGGGCGACTCGGCGGCCAGCTTGATCTTCCTACACAGCTACGCGGCCCCGCGCCGCATCCGACCGTCGCGGCCGGAGGTGCCTGTCGGCTTCGAGGCGGTCCTCGAGAGGTTGCTCGCCAAGCGGCCCGAAGACCGCTACCCCGACCCGACCGCGCTGCTCGCGGCGCTGGCGGAGTTGCGGGAAGAGCTGCGCGCCGGGCGGCTGCTGGAGGTGGTGCCGACGGGGCCGGCGGTGCGTCCGATCGGCTTCTGGGAAGCCCAGGAGGCCGCCGCAGCGAAGACCCAGCTCGAGGTCGGCGCGCGGCCTCCGTCCCGCTCCGGGCACCGTGCGTCGCTGCCCCTGCCCGGCCGCGCGGAGGGCGCGCCGCTGGGCTGGCTCGGCCTCGCCGCGGGGCTCGCGATCCTGTGCGCGTTCGGGGTGTGGGCGCTGCTCCCGTCGGCCGCCGGGCTCGAGCGCAGCTGGGGGGAGGCGCGGCCGCTGTGGTCGGGCCCGGGCCCGCAGGAGATGCGCGGCAGCGACGGCTCGACCTGGCGCATCGACGGGCGCAGCGCGCTCGCCGCGGAGGCCGGCCGGCTCGCTCTCGAGCTCGCGCCGCCGTGGCGGGTCGAGGGCTACCTGGCGGACTTCGGGGCCGCAGCCTTCGGCGTCGAGCTCGGGGTCGGCGAGGGCACGCCGCTCGCGCTGCGGGTGGCGCGGGAGGAGGAGGGGCTGGCCGGGGCGCTGGTGCGCGACGGCGTACCCGAAGCGCTCGGGCCGCTCGACTTCCCCGGCGGTCGGCTCGCGTTCGCCGTCAGCGCGAGCGCCGACAGCGCGAAGCTCGAGGTCGGTCCGCGCTGCCTCGCGCGGGTCGCGTTGCCGCGCGGGGCGCAGAGCTTCGCGCTGCGGGTCGACGAACCCGGCGGGGGCGAGGGGGTGTTTCTCAAGCTCGGGGTGCGTCGTGGGGAATGAAAAAGCCGGCCAGCCGTCGACCCGGCGCGTGCTGATCGTCGACGACAGCCTCGCCGTCCGGGCCGACCTCGCGGAGGCCTTCGCCGAGGAAGAGCTCGCGGTCGAGGCCGTCGCCGGCCTCGACGCGGCGCGTGCGGCCCTGCGCCGAGCGCCGCCGGCGCTGGTCGTCGTCGATCTCGACCTCGCGGCCGACGGCGGCGTGCGGTTCCTCGAGGAGCTGCGCCTGTCCTGGACCACGGCGGCGATCCCCGCCCTGCTGATGTCGTCCGAGCGCGAGGCGGATGCGGCGATCCGCGGCCTGGCGGCCGGGGCCGACGCGTTCGTCCAGAAACCCTACGACCGCGCGGAGCTGCTGCGGGCTGCCCGCGGCCTGCTCGCGCGCGCCGCGCCCCGGGCACGGGCGCCGCGGGTGCTGCTGATCGATGGTCGCCAGACGGACGACGATCTCGCCGCGTGCCTCCGTGCCGAGGGCTACGCGCTGACCCGCGCCGACGGAGGACGGGCAGGGCTCGCCAAGGCGCGACAGATGTGGCCGGAGCTGATCGTGCTGCCCGGCACGTTGCCGGACCTGCCGGCTCCACTGGTCGTGCAGCAGCTGCGTACCGATCCGCGCCTGCACCGCACGCCCTGCGTCCTGGTCGGCGCGCGGGTGACCTCCGAGGTCGAGAGCCACGCCCTGACCGTCGGGGCCGACGCCTTCCTGCGCACGGCGGCAGAGCTACGGCCGTGGCTGCTCGCGCGCCTGCACAGCCTGCTGCGCTACCGGCCGGCCTTCGTGCAGGACCTGCGGCGGCGGCTGTCGACGGCCCGGCAGCTGGTGCTGGTGTCCGACGCTCCGGACGCCGTCGCCCGGGTCCGTCAGGCCCTGCGCGGCGTCCCGGCCGGGGCCTCCGCCAAGGACGCGCCGGCCGACTTCAGCCTCGAGCTGCGGCCGCGTTTCCCCGATCCCCACGATCTCGACGGCGAGACGCTGAGCGCCCTGGTGCTGCTCGGCTGCGACCGCAGGGCGGGCGACTGGCTGCGCGCGCTGGCCATGAGCCCTGCGGCCGACATCCCGGTGATGGTGCTCGACGCGGACGACCCGCTCGCGGCGCTGGAGGCCGGCGCGGCCGACTGCCTCGCGCTGGCATCGGAGGGCGCGGTGCTCGGCGCGCGCCTGCGGGCGCTTCTGCGGCGGCGCCAGTTCGAGTGGGAGAGCCGGCGCATCGACAAGGAGCTCTCGCTGCGCGAGATGGAAGCCTCCCGGCAGCGGGCGGCGCGCGAGCTGGCGGAGTCCCGGGCGGCCCTGCTCAAAGAGCGGGCGGCGCGCGAGCTGGCGGAGTCCCGCGCCGAGCTCCTGTCCGAGCTCGAGCGCAAGAACGCCGAGCTGACCCGGTCGAACCAGGAGCTCTCCCAGTTCGCCTACGTCGCGTCCCACGACCTCAAGAGCCCCCTGCAGGGCATCGACCTGCTCGCGGCCTGGATCGAGGAAGACCTGGCGGCGGCGATGAGTGAGGAGACCCGCGCCCAGGTGCAGCTCTTGCGGGCCCGGGTGGCGCGGATGCGCAACCTGCTCGACAGCCTCCTCCGCTACTCCCGCGTCGGGCGCCGCGAGGAGCGGCTGGAGGTCGTCGACGTCGACGAGCTGCTCGCCGAGGTGGTCGAGCTGGTCGGCCCGCCGCCCGGGATGACCATCGAGGCCGACGGCGAGCTGCCGACCCTCGTCACCTTCCGCACGCCGCTCTTCCAGGTCTTCACCAACCTCCTGAACAACGCGGTCAAACACCACGACCTTGAGGTCGGTCGCGTCGTGGTGCGCGCCGACGAGCGCGACGAGGCGCTCGAGTTCGAGGTGCTCGACGACGGCCCGGGCATCCCGCCCGAGTTCGGCGAGCGCATCTTCCGCATGTTCCAGACGCTGCGGCCTCGGGACGAGGTCGAGACCAGCGGCATGGGGCTCGCGCTGGTCCAGAAGATCGTCGACCTGCATGGAGGTCACGTGTGGCTGGTCGACCGTCCGGGGCGCGGGGCCTGTTTCCGCTTCACCTGGCCGAAGGAGGGCAGACCCTGAGACCCACCGTGGCGATTCTGCACGTCGAGGACGACGAGGTGATGCGCATGGCGCTGCAGCGCGCGGCGCGCAAGGCCGGCCTGCGGCACCCCCTGCACGCGGCCCGGGACGGAGTCGAAGCGCTCGCCAGCCTGCGGGGAGAGGGGCGGCCGGCGCTGCCGATGCCGCGTTGCCTGCTGCTCGACCTCAACCTGCCGCGCATGGACGGCCTCGAGCTGCTCCGGGAGCTGCGCGGCGATCCACTGCTCGCGGCGACTCCGGTGTACGTGCTCAGCACCTCGTCTTCCTGCGAGGACGTGCGCGCGGCCTTCGCCCACCACGTCGCCGGCTACTTCGTCAAGGCGCGCTTCGGCACCGACTTCGGGCCGCTGATCGCGTGGCTGGAGGCCGCCTTCGAGCTCGGCGAGCTCCCCGAGCCGGGAGACTGAGGCCGGGCGCGAGCCGACGGCGGAGGGCTACCCCGCCGTGTTGATTTGTGGTACACTCAACGTGGGTTCATGTTTCCGCAGCGAAGGGGAGTGACCGTGACCAGAGCGCAACGCGCGGTGACACTGACAGAGCTGATGATCGCGCTCGTGATCATCTCGATCCTGTCGGTGACGATCTTCATGACCGTTGCCGGTTCCGTCGACGATTCCGAAACGGCCTTCGATCAGAACAAGCTCGATATCCTGCAGTGGGAGCTCGATCTCGCCTACGCGATCGCCGTGCAGGAGACCTACTCGATGCTCGATCTCCCGGACGAGCTGCGCCACGCGCGGCTGACCCCAGCAGAGAAGCGCGACCTGGTCGAGGGCTGGGCGGCCGCTCCGTTCGCGGACGGGACGCCGCGCGTCAAGCCCGGCGCGCTGCTGCCGATCGAGCGGGTCGAGATTCCGCTCGCACCGCGCATCACCGGGCCGACGATCGATGAGCTCGTGCTCGATCCGCGGCTGCTGGTCCCCGAGCTGCCCCTGCGGGCCGGGGGAGTCGCCCCGACGATCGTGCCGCTCGAGACGCCGCCGCTCGAGGCCTACATCCCGAAGGGCTACCGCGCGCTCGCCGGCTCGGGCGAGCGACTGATCACTCCGGACCACGAGGTCACCTACGACGTGATCACGCCAGACTACGAGCCGGTGTCTGTGTTCGAGTCGGTCAGCCTCGGTCAGACCCAGCAGAGCTATCCGGTCATCACGGTCGATGTCGCCTTCGCGCGCAACGTGATCGGCTCGGTGCTGGTCAAGGTCGAGCGCTACCGCGAGGACTACCTGCTCTCGAAGATGGCGGGGATGCGCTTCCGCAACGGCCTGCGCGCGGTCTTCATCACCGGTGAGGAGGGCGACGAGGCCGAGGCGGGCAACCTGACCGACGACTTCCTGTACCTCGCGGTCAACGACTTCGCCCACGACGTGTCCGCCGGCAGTAGTCAGGACCCGTTCGCCGAGCACCTGATCGTGCGCGAGACCGTCAACACCGACGGCTCCTACTCCTGGTATCCGGTCGAGGGCAACGGCTCGAGCCAGCTCGGCGAGACGAACAGCGACCAGGGCTTCGGGCAGGATCTGTACGGTCGCATCGGCCAGAGCGGGCGGTGGCAGCCGGGCAACGTGAAGCAGACCAGCACCTACCAGAACAGCGTCGAGACCTCGAGCAGCACCGTGATCACCGACATCAACGGCGACGTGGTCGACTGGACGGGGGAGCTCGACCTGCCCGGATCCGACAGCGGAGACATCGATGACAGCGACGCGGGCTCCGGCGCGCAGAGCAACACCGGCGCGACGGGAGGCTCCGAGGGAAGCGAGGGAGAGAGCGGCGGGGACGCCGGGAATCTCGGGAACTGGAACCCCGACGGTCGGGACGACTCCGAGGGCGAAGGCAGCTCCGGCAGCACGGGAAGCCCAGGAGGCGGCGAAGTGACCGGGGCTGGGGGCAACGAAGCCTCGGGAAGCGGCTCCAGCGGCTCCGGCAAGGGCGAGGAAGGCGAGGACGAGGAGGACGAGGAGGACGAGGACGAGAGCAGCGAGTCCGAGGCAGGCTCCACGGTGACTCCGCACACCGGAAGCCTCACCTGGGACGAAGACACGCTGGTCGACTTCCTCGGCAGAGGCCGCGCCGACGGGACCATCGTCGGAGGCAGGGACGGCAAGCACTACATCTCGGTCTTCGGTGGCGAGTACATCGCGATCACGACCGATGCGAACGGCAAGGTGCTGTCGCTCGGCATGCGCGGCAACGCCTACGCCGTCTACGACTCGGCCGATGAGCTGCTCGGTTTCGCGGTTGGCGCCGACGACGGCGAAGTCGACCTCGAGGTGCACGAGGAGACCCGCGGTGGGGTGAAGGTGCTCGTTTTCACGTCCACGAGCAAGAAGTCCCGAAAGGAATGAGCCCGTTTGATTCACCGGGATTCCTGCGGCGGACGCGAGTGACGCATACGCGGCGTCCTTTCCGGGGCCCGCCAGGGGCCGGAAAGGAACGAGTCGAGCGCCGAGGGAGAGCGGTCTGACCGCTCTCCGCTCACATCGGGGGGCTCAACCCGCGGCGAGCGCCGCCTCCCGTCGTGCTCGCAGCCACTCCCGCAGGGCGTCCAGCGGCCGGCAGTTCAGGATCTCGTCCGGCGTGAGCCCGGCGCGGCGCGCGATGCTGATGCCGTAGTCGAGGTTGTCGAGAGCTTCGCAGCTGTGGGCATCCGCCGCGATCGAGACCAGCAGCCCACGTTCCCGAGCCAGGGCGAGATGCTCGGCCTTGAGGTCGAGGCGGTGCGGGCTCGCGTTGAGCTCGACCGCGCAGCCTCCGGCCGCGCAGGCGTCGAGGAAGGCCTCGACATCGAACGCGCTCGGCGCTCGTCCCAGCAACAACCGGCCGGTCGGGTGGCCGACCACGCTGGTCCACGGATTGTGCGCCGCGCGCTCGAGGCGCGCGGTCATCTCCTCCGACGACTGCCCGTGTCGGCGGTGCACCGACGCGATCACGAACTCGAGCCCGGCGAGGATCTCGGGCGGATAGTCGAGGGAACCGTCCGCGAGGATGTCGCTCTCGACGCCGCGCAGCAGGGTGCAGTCCGCGCCGTCGTTGAGGCGCTCGATCTCGCCGCGTTGCCTGGTCAGCCCCGCGGCCTCGAGCCCCCGGGCGTAGAAGGCGCTGACGCTGTGCTCGCTGATCCCCAGGTAGCGCAGCCCGCGCGCGGCCGCGGCTTCCTGCATCGCCGGCAGGCTGTCCGCACCGTCCGAGGCGGTCGTGTGGTTGTGCAGCGCGCCGCAGAGGTCGGCGCGGCGCACCAGCCGCGGCCGGGCCTGGCCCTGCTGGCACAGCGGCACCCCCGCCTCCCGCCGCTCGGGCGCGGTCGGCAGGAGGCCGAGGGCGGCGTAGAGCTCCTCCTCCGTCGCGCAGGCGACGAGCGCATCGTCCCGGTACAGGCCCGCCTCGCCGAGGAAGAGGCCACGTTCGGCGGCCCGCGCGCACAGGGCCTCCCAGTGCTCCGTAGAGCCCGTCGTGCGCGCCAGCGCGGGGCCCGCGTAGGCCGCCTCGGTCGCGTGCAGCACCAGCGGGGGTGCCTCGGGCGGCTCGAGGGTCGAGACCGCGGCCGCCGCGCCCGGTCCGACCACGACCAGCTCGAGGGCGCGGACCAGCTCGCAGCCGCGCCGGAAGTCCCCGCTGACGTGGACCGCCTCGACCCCCGGGGCGCCGGCGAGCGCGCTGCGCAGGCTCGCGGCGAGCGCGGCGACCTGGTCGCGGCGGAACCAGCCCTCGAACTGCTTGCGTCGCGCGATGCCGGTGAGGATCTTCGCCTGGGTCTTCTTGCCGAAGCCCTTCAGGGTCAGCAGCCGGTTCTCCCGGCAGGCGTACTCGAGCTCGCCGAGGGTGGTGATCTTGAGCTCCTGCCACAGGGACTTGACCTTCTTCGGGCCGATCCCGGGCAGCTCGGCGACCTCGAACAGCCCGGCCGGGACCTGCTCCTCCAGCTCGGTGAGCGCGGCGGGCTTCTCGCCCCGCACCACCTCGGCGATCACGCCGGCGACCGCGGGACCGACCCCCTTGAGGTTCTCGAGCTCGCCTCGCGCGGCGAGCTCGGTCAGATCGTCGCGCACGCTGCGCAGGGCCCAGGCCGCGGAGCTGAAGCCGCGGCCGCGGGCTTGCCCGAGCAGCTCGTGGCCGAGGGCGATCCGCTTGAGAACATCGATGACGGCGCGTTTCACGGGACTCCTCCTCGGGTCGTCCTGCGATTGTAGTGTGGCGGGCGAGCGGAACCAAGGAAGCGGGCTGTCGGATCTCCCCACCTGCGGGCCGGAGTTGCAGGACCGGGCTCACCATGCGAAGCTGGAGTCCTGGGGGGAACGCAGATGGAAGGTGTGTTCGGCGCCGGCATGGACGAGGCGGGCTCGCGAGAGGTGGTCGATGCCGCCCTGGTCGCCTGTCTGGGGCAGCCGTCGCCACAGGAGCCGGCCGACGAGGGCCTGGCCCTGGTGCTCCCCGAGGCCGGGGAAGACGGAGAGCTGCGCTACCCCTGTGCGCTGGGGGACAGCCGCCCGCTCACCGCGGCGCTCGGCCCGCGGCGCGGCCTCGAGGCGCTGTGCGCCGTCGCGCGCCAGCTCGCGGCCTGGCACGCCGACGGACAGGTGTGCGGCGACCTGCGTCCGGAGACCGTGCGGGTGCGGGGCGATGAGACCCTGCTGTGCGCGGCGCCGGGCCGGGACGCCCTCGGCGTGCTGCGCTGGCGGCTCGCGCAGGGGGCGGAGGCCGAGGCGGTCGCCTGGTTCGCCCCGGAGGTGCTCGACGGCCGGTCACCGGAGCCGGCGGCGGACGTCTACGCCCTGGCGGCCCTCGCCTTCGGGCTGATCGCCGAGCGGCCGCCCCTCGGGCAGATCCATCCGCTGCAGGACATGGAGCCCTTCGCCCGCGGCCCCCATCTGGTGCTGCACCAGGCGCTGCGCGCCGACCCCTCATGCCGCCCCCCGCTCGGAAAGCTGCGCGCGGCGCTCGAGCAGCAGCTCGCCAGCCTCGGGCCCGCAAGGGCGGGCGGCCCGCAGCGTCTGCCGGAGAAGCCGCGCGAGGAGAGCTCGATGTCGGGCATCCTCGTGCTTCTGTTGATCCTCGGCGGCATCTTCGCCTTCGTGGGCGCGGTCGGGGTGGTCGTGGTCAGCTGGGACTTCCTCGGCGACAGCGGCCGCTTCCTGTTGCTCCTGGTGTTGACCCTCGGCATGGTCGTCGGCGGCTTCGCGCTGCGCGCGCGGGGCTTCGGCCGCAGCGGCCTGGCGCTGCTCGCCCTCGGCTCTCAGCTGCTGTGGGCCGATGCGGCCTTCCTGCTGATCGAGATGCGCCTCGACGACGAGCCGGAGCCGTGGACCGTGGCGGCGGGGCTGATCACCGCGCTCGGCCTCGGGGCCGCCCTGCGCCTGCGCTCGGCGACCCTCGGTCTGCTGTCGGCGGCCGGCTTCTGTGTGTTCGCCGGGGCGCTCGGTGCCTCGCTGTCGAGCGGGACGGACGTCGGCCCAGCGCTCTACACCGGTCTGGTCGCCGTCGGAGCCGCGGGTGTCGCGGCGCTGGCCCATCGGCTCGCCGGCCTGCGGGTCGGGGTGCCCTACGCCCTGGTCGCGGTCTTCGCCGCGCTGGCGAGCGCGGTGCTCGGGCTGGTCCTGGTCGATCCGGGGGAAGGGGCCCCGCTGTTCGGGATCGCGTGGCCCTACGCCGTCGCCCTGTTGGTCGCGCTCCCGGCCTTCCGGCGGGTCCGGCAGCCGTACTTCGCGTTCTCCTGCGGTGTCGCCTTGCTGCTCGCCGTGCTGGTCCCGAACGTCGAGGCCCTGGTCCGCAACGACGAGCTGGTCTTCACGCTGGTCGCCGTCGGGCTCGGGCTCTTGACGATCACGGCGGCCTTCCAGCTCCCGGCGCTACGGGAGCGGACGGCCCTGCGCAGCCTGTTCGTCCTGGTCGGGCTCGCCCAGTCGACCTGCGCTCTCGCCATCCTCGCGCTCGCGCACTGCGGAGGCGAGGCGGGCTTCGCGCTGATGGAGGACGCGATGCGCTCGCCGCAGGCGATGGTGACGGGTGCCTTCGCCTATCTCGAGCTGGTGCTCGGCCTGTCCCTGGGCCTGGTCGGGCTCGGCTGGCTGTTCTCCCGCGATGCGGAGCGGAAGACCGACTACCGGCTGCTCGAGGTGGCCGGCCTCTCGCTCTTCGGCTTCGTCTTCACCGTGCTGTCGCTGACCGAGACCGACGACTTCTTCTACCCGCTCGTCATCCTCGGCGGCGGCGTGCTGGTGCTGGTGCTCGGCGTGGTCAGCCGGCGCGCGGCCCTGGTGCTGGTCGCGACCGTGCTGTTGCTGGTCAACCTCTGGATCCAGTACTTCGCGAAGCTGTACGACCACGTACCGCTCGCCCTCCTGCTGCTCGGCTTCGGCCTGGCGGTGCTCGCGGGCGGCATCCTCTACGAACGCCGCGTGCGGCACCTCCTGCCGGAGCTCAAGACGTGGGCGTAGCCGAACGGCGTACCGCCGCGCAGAGGGCGGGGCCGTGACACGTGTCGCCGAGGGGCTGGTCTGGGCGCTGACCCTGCTCGCGTTGGTCGGGCTGTTCAGCGTCATCGCGCTGCGGCCGCTCCCGCCCGTGCCCGACAGCGCCGACCGCGCGGCGCGGGGCGCACGCGCGGAAGCGGATCCCGCGGCCGGAGCGTCGCTTCCCGGGGAGCCAGCGCCCCCGGTCATGGCCGTCGAGCCGCCCCGGACGCACCGCGACGAGGCCGCCGGAGCTGCCGGGGCGCGGGAGACCTCGGCCCCCCGCCCGGTGTCGAGCCCGGCAGGACCTGTGGGGGAGACGGGCGCGGGCAGCGCGCCCGTCGTGCGGCCCCCCGAGTTACCCACGGTTCCCACGGTTCCGCCTGCCCGCGACCCGTCCGCCTCCCGCGCCGACGGGGAGGCGGGGGGGGAAACACCCTCCGCGCGGGATCCCGACGCGCCGTCAGAGGATCCCCCGGGCGCGTTCCTGGCCGGGCGCATCCTCGACCCGGACGGCCGGCCGGTCGCGTCCGCGCAGCTGGCGGTCGGCCCCGCCGTCGGCCGTCGGCAGCGTCTCCAGGCCGGCGAGGACGGGAGCTTCGCGGTCGCCGGCCTGCAGGCCGGGACGCTACGGGTCGAGGCCGAGAGCGAGCTGCATCCGCACATCGGCGTCGAGCTCGAGCTCGCCGCCGACGAGCGCCGCGAGGGCTTCGAGCTGCAGCTGCGACGCGGCGCCGCGGTGTCCGGGGTGGTGCGCTCGGCGGAGGGCGTGACCCTCGAGGGCGTGACGGTCAGCCCCCGGCCCCCGGGGGTGCTCCTGTCCAGGGCACGGCGGACCGGCTTCGACGGGCGCTTCCGGCTGGTCGGTCTGCAGGCGGACACCCGCCTGCGTATCACGGCGAGCGCGGCGGGCTGGATGAGCGCGAGCCGCTCGCTGTTCGTGCCCCCGGACGCCGAGGTCGCCATCGAGTTTTCCCTCGAGCCGGCGGCGATGGTGGGGGGGGTGGTCCTCGACGCGGAAGGGGAGCCGGTGGCCCGGGCCGAGGTCCGGGTGCGGGGCGGGAAGGGGGAGACCGTCCAGCTGCGCAGCGACGGCGAGGGGCGCTGGCGGGCGGTGGCGGTCAGCCCTGGTGCGGTCGTGATCGCGGCCCGGGCGGGCGACCGCCTCGCCCTCGCCCAGCGGGAGCTCGGGCCGGGGCCGACGCCGGTCGAGGTCACGTTGCGTCTCGGGCCGGGGGGCTCGATCGCCGGGAGGGTCGCGGACGCGGACGGGGAGCCGCTGTTCTCGGCGGTCGTGATGCTCGAGTCCGACGACGGGCTGCCGCTGTTCGACACCCTCGCCTCGACCGACGAGCGGGGTCGCTACCGCATCGGGCCGGTGCTGCCCGGGCGCTGGCGGGTGCGTGCTCGCTCCCTGGCCGATGTGCCCGCGGTCGAGCTCGACCTCGAGGTCGGCGAGGAGCGCATCGACGTCGACCTCACGGCCCCTCGCAAGTCGGCGGTGTTCGGCTCGCTGCAGGACCTGCCGCTGGCCGAGGAGGTCGCCGTCGAGCTGGTGGTGACCGGCCGCCTCGGACGCCGGGCCCGCAGCGAGGGCGGCCAGTTCCGCATCGGGGGGGTCGACCCCGGCAGCTACGTGCTGTTCGCCCGGAGCGACGCCGGCGACCGGGTCGCGCGGCTCGTCGTCGAGGTGCCGCCGGGAGCGGAGGACGTCGGCCCGCTGTTGCTGCCGCTGGGACCGCCGGCGCGCTACGAGGGGCGGCTGGTGTACCCGGACGGGACGCCGGTGGCCGGACGGCGCCTGCGGCTGCGCGATAGCGTGGTGCGGAGCGTCGGCCACAACGCGGAGAGCGATGTCGACGGGAACTTCGCCTTCGGCGGACTGTGCGGAGCGACGTACCAGCTCTTCATCGGCAACGAGCAGGTCGCAGAGGTCGTCGTCGGAGTGGGGGAGGTGGTCGAGCAGGTCTTCGAGCTGCCCCGCGAGTGATCCCGGCGCTCAGCCCAGCGCCTTCAATGCATCCTCGACGGTCGGATGGATCGTCATGATCGGCATCGCCTCGAACATCGCGCCGGGGGCGCCCCAGACGGTCGCGAGCTGGACCTTGTCCCCGGAAGTCACGCCGAGGTGGATCAGGGTCGCCATGCTGTCGCTGTCGAGGTGGGTCAGCGCGCTGCCCTCGATCACGACGCCGCGTCCCGCCGCGAGCTCCTGCTGGACCGCCTGGGACATCTGCGTCGCCGCGTCGGCGTGGAGCGCGCCGGAGGGGCTGAACACGACCGCGCCGGCTTGTTCCTCTCGCCGTAGGGCGAAGCGCGGCAGCGTCCGGGGCTCGACGGTGCTCTGCCGGGGGCTGCGGGCGATCGCGAGCAGGGCGTCCTTCTGGGTAGGGAAGGACTGGACGTACTCGAGCACGCCGAGGTCGCGGAGCAGGACCGCGACCCCACCCTGCGCTCCACAGAAGACGACGTGGCCGCCGGAGTTGCTGACGCGGATGACATCCGCGACGAGCTCGCCGATGACGTCGACGGTCAGCCACTCTGCGTGCGCGACGTCGTACACCAGGTGACGCGCGCCCTTCCCGAGGCAGGAAGCGACCGCGCGGCCGACGGTCACCGCCGCCTGCGGGTCGGACTCGCTGTGGCCGGAGAGCTCGAGGATGCCGACGAGGCCCTGGTAGAAGCGCGCCTTGAGGGCGAAGCTGACGCGGGGCATGGGGACGGTCTCCTCGTGTCCGGGGTCGCGCCCAGTGTAGCAGATTGGGACGCGGAGGCCGAACCCTCAGTCGCAGGATAGATAGATGTCACCGCTGCCCTCACAGCAGCCGCTGCTCTTCCACGTCCCGCACTTCTGCTGGGCCGCGACGGCGCGGAGCCGCGAAGCGGCGAAGGCGCACTCGTCGAAGCGGGCGCGCAGCATCAGCCCGCCCTCGACCAGTCCGAAGCGTTCGATGCTGCGGCGACCGTACTCCGAGCAGCTCGCGCCGCCCTGGTAGTAGGCTCCGTAGGCACAGTGGTAGCCCTTGTAGGGGGAGAGGAAGCGTTGGTAGCCGCGGATGGCCGCGACCGACAGGGGGCGGTGGAAGATCACCGCCAGGAGCAGTAGCAGCCAGAGCACGATCCGTCGCCAGGGTGTGGTCTTCATGGAATCCTCCGGTGGCGTGGGCGAGCAGATTCCATGCCAGGCAGGGGATGGGGACGAGGCGCGGCCTGGCGCCCGACATCCGCAAACAGCAGGACGTACGCCGGGCAGCGGCTGCGCAGGCCTGTACGCTCGGTGTCCACGCGAGCAGATCTTCTCGGGATCTAGAAATAACTGTTCGATCAGTTAGTTCTGTGGTAGGCTCTCCGCCAGCACACCGAAGGAGACGTCTCGATGTCGACCACCGCTGCACGCGAACCCTGGGTCCACCGTCACGCCTACCCGCTGACCCTGTTCGGCGGTACCGCCCTGGCCGGGCTGTTGAGCACCTGGCTGCCGCCGCTCCTCGCGATCGCCCCACCGATACTGCTCGGCCTCGCCGTGATCGCCTGGCTCGAGCGCCGCCACCCGCTCGGCGGAGAGGGCTGGAGGCCGAGCGCCGCGACCGTCCGCGCCGACCTCGTCCACACCGCCCTGACCGGGCTGTTCCCGACCCTGCTCAAGACCCTGACCTTCGGCGCGGTCTACTACGCCGCAAGCACCCTCAGCGCCTGGTGGGGGAGCGGGCTCTGGCCGAGCGGCTGGCCCCTCGCGGCGCAGGTCGCCCTCGCCCTGGTGATCGGCGAGTTCGGCGCCTACGCTCTGCACCGGGTCTGTCACCTGCGCGACTGGATGTGGCGCATCCACGCCCTGCACCACAGCACCGCGCGGCTGTACGTGCTCGCGTCGGGCCGCAACCACCCGTTCAACGCGATCGGCACGAGCATGCTGACGCTGCTTCCGCTCGTCCTGCTCGGGGCGGGGGAGGACGTCCTCCTCCTGCACACGGTCTTCACGGCCCTGACCGGCTTCTGGCAGCACGCCGACTTCCGCACCCGGAGCGGCTGGTGGAACTACCTGCTCGCCTCGCCGGAGCTGCACCGCTGGCACCACTCCCGGGTCTTCGAGGAAGGCCAGCACAACTTCGGCAACAACCTGATCGTCTGGGACCTTGTCTTCGGCACCTGGTACCTGCCCGCCGACCGCGAGCCCCCGGCCGAGACCGGCCTCGACGAGATGGACTTCACGACCAACGTCTGGGCCCACCTCGCCTCGCCCCTGCGCTGGCGGCCGCTGCTGCGGGAGCCCGAGCCGGTCGAAGTCGGCTGATGGCGCGCCCCGTGAAGGCCGACGCCGAGGCGACCCGGCGGCGCATCCTCGAGGCGGCGACCGCGCTCTTCGCCGAGCGTGGGCGGGGCTCGACCCCGATGCGCGCGATCGCTCGCCGCGCCGGCGTCAGCCAGGCCTGCGTCCACCACTACTACGGCGCCAAGGAGCAGCTCTACGACGCCTGCGTCGCGCACACCTCGGCGGAGCTCGAGGGCCTGCGCGCCGAGCTGTGGCCGGGCAACGAAGCCGCGCCCCAGGACCTGCGCGCCCTGCTCGACGGGGCGCTGCGCCGGATCTTCCGCTTCGCCTGCACGCGGCGCGCCGCGATCCGGCTGAACCTGCGGACGGTGATCGACACCGGCGCCCTCGACACGCGCTGGCGCGAGCGTGTGCTGCTTCCCTTCCTCGACGAGGTCGGCGCCCTGCTCGCGCCCCTGAGCCCGCTGCCGGGCCTGCGCCTGCGGCTCGCCATCCACAGCCTCCAGGCGCTGTTCTCGCGCTACGCGCTCGCCGCCCCCGAAGAGCTCGCGGCGGTGGTCGGCGCGGGCGTCGACGATCCCCTCGCGGCGGTCGAGGACCACCTGGTCACCCAGGCGTTCGCGATGCTCGGGCTGCCGCTCACCGACTGAGGGGCAGCGGTCAGCGACCTTCCGGGAAGCGCACCGGGCGGAAGCCCAGGATGGGGGCGCGGTCGCCCGGGCCGATCTTGCAGCGTGCGGCGGCCCGGCAGTGCAGCACCTTCGTGCTCCAGGCGCCGCCACGGAAGACGCGGTGGGGCGAGCGGTTGCTGCCGACCGGATCGGTCACGCTGCCGGGGCGGTAGGGCTCGTAGCGGTCGTAGCACCACTCCCACACGTTGCCGAGCATGTCGTACAGGCCGAAGCGGTTCGGCTCCTTGCTGCGCACCGGGTGGGTGCCCGCCTTGAGGTGGGCGTACTGCTTCCTCTGCCAGGACGTCGAGTCGAAGCCCCCGTCGTAGTCGACCCCGCTGTTGCCGCTGTACCAGGCGATGCGGTCGAGGCTCGGGCTGTTGTGCTCGCCGAGGATGCGCTGGTCGTTCGCGTAGGTCGGCCCGGTCGAGCCGGCGCGGCAGGCGTACTCCCACTCCGCCTCGGTCGGCAGGCGGTAGCCGTTGCGCTTGAAGTTGGTCAACACCGTCGCGTGCGCGATCAGGCCCGAGTCGAGCCGCTTGACGTCCTTGATCTTGTACACCTGCTTCAGCCCGAGCAGCCCGGACAGCCGGTTGCAGAACTCCGCCGCGTCGAACCACGAGATCGACTCGACCGGCGCCTCGGCGTTCGCCCGCTTGAAGTGCCAGGGCCGCGTGCCCATCACCCCCGCCCACTGGCTGTGGGTGACGGGGTTGGCCAGGCACATGAAGGAGCGGGTCAGGGTGACGCGGTGGGGGATCTCCGCGGCGTCGCGGCCGGCCTCGTCGGCGTTGGAGCCCATCTCGAAGCGGCCCCTGGGGATCAGCACGAAGTCGAAGTCGACCGTCTGCCCCCAGGCGGCGTTGATCGTGACCCTGCGGGCGAGGGGGAAGCGGCGGGACTCGAGCTCCTGGTCGGGAGTCGGCGGCCACCAGAGCCGGCTGCGCGGGATCCGCTCGGTGCCCTCGAGGCTGGTCTCGGCGAGCCGATGCTCGTTGGGAC
>JAUIEM010000136.1 GCA_030428695.1 bacterium | reverse complement strand
CGGCCTCGACGGTGCCGCAGATCCGACCGCCCTCGACCGAGCGCACGTGCACCGCCCCGGGCGCGAAGCTCTCCACGCCGGTGAAGGTGAGCACCCGGATCTGGGCCCAGCGGGTCTGCTCCGGCTCCCACGTGCGCGTCGGGTACTCGCCCGGCTCGATCTCGCCGTCGGGCGCGCTCAGGACGAGGTCGACGCGCAGCGCGTCGCGCGCGGGCATGCCGAGGACGACGCGGCTCCCTTCGCGGTGCTCGGGCACGCGCGGGAAGTCCTCCGCGAGCGGGGTCGAGGCCAGGGCGATCAGGACGCGCGGCATCGGTTCCCCCTTGGGCACGTGGGCGGAGCTCAGTCCTCCTCGACCGCCTCCACCTCGACCTCGGCTTCGACGCTGACCGGCTTGGGCAGCGGCTTGTACGGCGGCCCAGAGCTCAGGTCACGCAGGGCGGCCTCGACCAGCGCCTGCTCGTCGGTCGCCTCGCCGGACTGGCGCAGGCGGAAGGTCAGCCGCGCCGCCCGCAGCGTCGCGTCACGCACCCGCTCGCGCTGGACGTAGGCCCGGTACTCGGCGAAGGCGTTGACGATGTACTCGACGAGCTCTTCTTCATCGGCGTCGGGATTGTCCTCGCAGAAGCGCGCGCTCCACACGGCCGTCGCGTGGACCAGCCGATCGAAATACTCTTCCATGCTTCACTTCCTGGCGGATGTTGTTCTGACCTGACCGCCTTACTGTACACCAGTCGCGGATGTTTGGGAAAGGGCCTCTCGGCACCGTCCCCGACCCCGCTCCGGGTGCGGTCGCTCTTTCGGCGCTCCGGGCGGCTCGGCGCCGGGCAGGCCGGCTCGGGCGGCCTTGTGTGGGGTCTGGGGGAATGCTACAATGCGCGTACACCCCGGCCTCTCCACCACACTGGCAGACCATGATCAAGGCTGCGAACGAAGCGGACCAGATCCTGATCGCGAAAGCCTACCGGGCCGAGCAGGAGCAGATCTTCCAGTTCTGGGAGCAGCTCGACGACAACCAGCGCTGCAAGCTCCTCCAGCAGATCCGTGACATCGACTTCCAGCTGCTCGCGCGGCTGGTCCAGAAGCAGGTCCGCGGCTCTTCGGCGCGCATCGTGATCCGCAAGACCGCGCCCCCGTCGACGGTCACCCGCGACGACCCCGACGGCGCCGACGCGACGGTAGAGGGGGAGGAGGCGCTGCGGGCTGGCAAGCTCGCCCTGGTGCTGGTCGCCGGGGGGCAGGCGGCGCGGCTGAACAGCGACGAGCCGAAGGGGATGTTCCCGATCGGCCCGGTCAGCGAGCGCAGCCTGTTCGAGCTCCACGCCGCCAAGATCGTCGCCGCCAAGCAGCGCTACCGCTGTGAGCTGCCGCTGTTCGTGATGGTCTCCGAGCACAACGCCGAGGTCACCCAGCGCTTCTTCGAGAGCCATGACTACTTCGGCCTGAGCCGCACCGAGGTGTTCTTCTTCACCCAGCTCAAGCTGCCGAGCGTCGACCAGCGCGGGAAGATCCTCCTGACCGCCGAGGACAGCATCGAGTTCAACCCCAACGGCCAGGGGGGCTTGTTCGAAGCGCTCGCCCGGCACGGCCACCTCGACGAGATGGACCGGCGCGGGATCGGCCTGGTGTCGGTGTTCGGCGTCGACAATCCGCTCGCGCGGGTCGTCGATCCGCGCTTCGTCGGCTTCCACCTCCGGCATCGGGCGCAGATGTCGGTCAAGGTCATCCCGACCCGGGCCGGCGACGACATGGGCATGGTCGTGCAGCTCGGCGACCGGCTCGGGGTGATCGGCTCCGACCAGCTCGGCGAGGCCGAGCGCGACGCGACCGACGACCAGGGACGCAAGCTGTACCGCGCCGGGAACGCCGCGATGCACCTGATCGACGCCGGCTTCCTGCGCGCGATCGCCGACCGCGACCCCGGCCTGCCGTATCACGCCCACAAGAAGCCGATCGTCTCCGTCACGTCGCGGCGCGGCACCACCCAGCGCGAAGAGCGGACCGGCATCAAGTTCGAGGCCCGCATCTCCGACGCCCTGACCGAGGCCGAGCGCACGATGGTCTACGAGCTCGACCGCGACGAAGAGTTCGCGCCGCTGTTGAACGCCTCCGGGCCGGACAGCCCCGACACCGTGCGCCGCGCGATCTCCGCCGCGTACGCGCGCTGGCTCGAAGAGGTGGGCTGTCCCGTGCCGCGCAAAGGGGACGGCGAGCCGGACATCCCGATCGAAATCGACCCGCGTTTCGCTCTGTACGCGGAGGATCTGCGCGCTAAGCTACAGCCTGGCCAGCACCTGGTCGAGGACGGCCGTATCCATCTGCGTTGATCCCGGTGGGAGGACATGAGCGAAGCCAGCCTGCGCGAGAAGATCCTCGAGGACATCCGCACCGAGCACTACGGGCACGCGCTCGAGCTGCTGGACGCCGCCCTCGAGGAGGCGCCCGACGCGCTGGAGCTGCGCTACCAGCGCGGCCTGCTCCGCGCCTTCCACAACCTGCCGGAGGCCGAGGAGGATCTCGCCGTGGCCTGCGGCGAGCCGGGCAGCGAGCGCTGGAGCGTCTGCCAGCACGAGCGCGCGGGGCTCGCGCTGCGCCTGTCCGACTTCCCCCGCGCCCGCGCGCTGCTGCTCGAGATCGTCGCCGTCGCGCCGGAGCCGGCCGCTCTCGAGCGGCTCGCCGAGCTGCACCTCGAGCTCGAGGAGTGGGAGGAGGCGCGCGGCTACCACGCGCGCACGCACGCGGCCCGCGGCTTCGCCGACACCAACCACTGGGTGCGGGAGGCGCTCCTCGCCGAGCGGGATGGGAAGCTGCGCGCCTTCGCCCTCGCCGTCGCCCGGGTCACCGAAGCCTGGCCGGAGGCGCGGCCCTGGGACCTCGCCCGGCGCGGGCAGGCCGCCGAGCCCGCGCAGCTGGAGCGTTGGCTCGAGGGGCTGCGGGAGCCGGCGGAGGCGGAGGAGTGGCTGCTCGCCGGGCTGATCCACGAGGAACAGGGCGCGCTCGACGACGCGGTCGGCGCTTTCCAGGCCGCCCTGCTCGTCGATCCCCGGCTCGCCCAGGCCGATCACGGCATCGCCCGCTGCGCCCTGCGCGGAGAGGACCCGCCGCGCGCCCTGCACCACCTGCGGCACGCCGTCGGCACCTACCGGCGGGCCCTGCGCAGCGCGCCGGACTCGCTGCTCGCCGACCTCGCCGACGCGGCCGAGCGGGGCGGCGCGGGGGAAGAGGCCCTCGCCGCCTACCGCGAGCTCGCCTCGCGGGCCAACCCGCAGCCGGAGATCTACGAGGCGATCGCGCAGATCCTCGAGGGCGACGGGCGGCTGTCCGAGGCCGCGAACGCCTTCTCCGACGCCGCCGCCCTCGCGCCGAACGATCCGAGCTACCTGTTGCGGGCGGGCAACCTGCTGCTCAAGTCCGGCCGGCCCGGCTCGGCCCTGTCCGCCTTCCAGCGCACCCTCGAGCTCGGCCCGAACGCGGCCGCGCACCTCGGCAAGGCGCGCTGTGAGGAAGAGCTCGAGCGCCACGATGCGGCCCTCGTGAGCTACCGCGCGGCCCTCGAGCTGGCAGGCGAGGCGCCGATGCGGCTCGAGGCGCTGCGCGGCCAGGGGCGGGTGTTGCTCGCGATGGAGGAGTACGGCAAGGAGGCGAAGGTCGCCGTCGCCAAGCTGCTCGAGGACAGCCCGGACGACCGCGACGGCCTCGTGCTGCTCGGCGACCTCAAACGCGCCGAGGGCGACTTCGACGAGGCGGCCCGGGCCTACAGCCGGGCGCTGGACAAGAGCCTGCGCGACAGCCTGCTGTGCGAGGGCGTGCGGCTCGCCGGCGAGCGGCGCTATACCCAGGCCCTGAAGTGTTTCACCGAGGCCCAGCGCTGCTTCCCGCCCGACGGCGAGCTGTTCTACGCGATCGCCTCGGTGTACGGGCAGATGAACACGCCGAACAAGGCGGCGAGCTACCTCGAGATGGCCCTCGAGCTGTGGCCGGAGGCGGGCCGGATGGCCGAGAAGGACGCCGCCTTCGAGCTCGTCCGCAACGCGCCGGAGATGCGCCGGCTCCTGTCGGTCGGGCACGCCGAGGAAGACTGATGCGGGCCGTGTTGTGGCTGTGTCTGGCGCTGGCCGCCTTTGCCCGGGGCGACATCCAGGCGGCGGCCGAGGTCGAGGCGCTGCTCAGCGACGACCCCGAGCTCCAGCGCAGCGCCACTCGCGAGCTGCTCAACCTCGGCGCGCGCTCCGTCGAGGACCTGCGCCTCGCCCTGGCCCGCGACCTCCGGCCGGCGCAGCGGAGGCGGGTCGACGACCTGCTCCAGACGCTGATCGGCGACCTGCTGGTCGACCTGCAGACGGCGGGGCGGCAGGCGATGACGGTGCTCGACGCCGACATCCTGCAGGACAGCCTCGAGGTCAACGTCGACGACGACCGGCCGAGCCACTGGCCGAGCCTGCTCGACAGCGACTACGTCGCGGCCCGGGACAGCTTCCTCGGCGTCGGCCTGGTCGGGATCGAGGCGCTGCTCGACCCGATGCGCTGGGTCGGCAGCGGTGAGCAGGAGCTGCAGGGCATCGTCTACGCCCGCCTCGAGCCGGTGTTCTGGGCGGCGGTCGCGAGCGACAGCGGGCGCGCCGCGGTGCGCGCGCGCATCCTCGCCGAGGGCGCGCTGACCGCCCCCTGGCTCGGCCTGGCCGCGGGCGCGCCGCCCGGTCTGCAGCCCTGGTTCGAGGAGGTGCGCGCGGCGCTGGCGGCGCAGGTGGTCGCGGGTCTGACCCACCCGGACAGCGCCACGCGCGACCTCGCCCGCGACCAGGCCTTCCGCCTCGACGCGCTGGTGCTGCCCGAGCTCGAGGCGGCGGACAGCTACGAGGCGCGCGCGATGCTGCAGCGGGTGCGCTTCGGTGTCAGCGACGCCCTGTACCACAAGATCGGCCACAGCTTCCAGGGTTACCACGACCTGCCCGCGGCCGAGCGGCGTGCCCTGGTCGACGCGGCGACGCGGCTCGGCGGCAACGACGCGATCCGCTGCCTGCGGAAGCTGCTCGACAGCGAGGCCGAGATGAGCATCCGCCTGCTCGCGGCGACCGGGCTGGTGCGGCTCGGGGACGACAGCGCGATCGCCTTCATCGAGCAGATGGGCATGGCCGAGCTGCTGCAGATCCCGCAGGTGACGACCGCGATCTACATGGACCAGGGGATCAAGTACCTCAAGATCCAGAAGTACGCCCGGGCCGCGGCCGAGTTCCAGAAGATCCTCAAGCTCGACCCGGAGAACGAGGTCGCGCACTACAACCTCGCCTGCGCCTGGTCCCTCGACGGCCGGCTCGAAGAGGCGGTCGCCAGCCTGCGGCGCTCGATCGAGCTCGGCTACGACGACCTCGAGCACATCGAGAGCGACACCGACCTCGACAACATCCGCCAGACCGACGGCTACCGGACGCTGATCGAGGGCTTGCGGGCTGCGGAGTAGGCGGGCGCTCAGAGCGGTTTGCTCGAGAAGACGAAAGGGAGCACGAACCAGCCCCATAGAGGGAAGGTGATGACGTCGAACGCGAAGAAGAGGGGCGTCACGAGCACGCGTGTCGCCATCTCCAGCGCCGACGGCAGGTGGACCAGCGCCTCCCAGGGCAGCGCGACGGAGCTCCAGGGCTCGTCGCCGTAGCGGAACCGCAGGGTCCCGGTGTCGTCCAGCTCCACCTCTGTCGGCGTCTCGGGATGCGGTGGGCGCGTCTTCGCGGAGCCCTCGAAGTGCCAGCTGCCGGCCCGGGCGACGGTGGCGTGCGGGGCTTCCTCGATCCCGACCGCGGGCGGGGCGACCGGCGCGACCCGCACAAAGCTGCGCCCGCGCTCGTGGAGGAGGCGGACGAACAGCGCCCGCTCCTCGGCGACGTAGGCCGTGCTGAGGCTGGGCGGCCGCCGCCGAGCGGCGTTTTCCCAGAACAGGACGGTGGTGCAGCCGTTCGTGGCCACGCACAGCAAGAGCGCAGCGCAGGTCGTCAGCCGGATCGTACGCGCGCCTGTCCTCCTGCCGTGCAGGGCACGTCTGGAGGGTAGCGGAACGCGGCGGAACGTGCGCGCGACCTGCGCGGGGAGCTCAGATGAACTCGACGGGCTCACCGTGGTCGGTGTCGTTGGCGGAGTTCTCGAGCCGGCGCCGGTGCAGGCGCGCCCCCCAGCGCAGGTCGAAGGCGCTCTCGGCGTTCGAGGGCTGCTCGGGGGGAGCGAGCGGGGTGAAGTCGGAGCTGGTCGACCAGCCGGGCTCGGCCTGGGGCGCGCGGACGACCCGGTTGCGGCCCTGGACCTTGGCGACGTACAGCGCCTCGTCGGCCGACTGCACCAGCGGTCCGGCGCTGTCCGAGGAGCCGAGCTGCGCGACGCCGATCGAGACGGTGACGTCGCAGTCGACGGAGTTGAAGAAGCGGTGGGTCTGGATCTTCGCCCGGATGCGCTCGCCGATGTGCTCGGCCTGCAGGCTGTCCATCGCGGGCAGGATGACGAGGAACTCCTCGGCGCCGCAGTGGTACACGTCCTCCGCGCGCCCGAGCTTGCACAGGAGGTCGCGTACGCGGCGCAGGATCGACCGGGAGCGGCGCGTGCCGAGCGTGTCGGAGAGGCACTTGAAGTAGTCGAGATCGACGAACATCAGGCTCAACGGCTGGCCGCCGAAGCGCGCATCGGCGATCGCCGCCTCGAGGTTCCGACCGAAGTCCTGGACGTCGAATCTCACCAGGGCCGTGCCACCTTGACCGCGGGCGACGCGCATGACGCTGCTCGTCATTTTTTTTCCTTCGGGAACGGTCACGCGGTGGTTGCTTGCATGCGCCGTGCCAAAGGGGCAGGGCGCATCCAGCCGTGACGTTGCCGTGATCCGTGTTGGATTTTGCAACATCGACCCTCGGGGGGATGTGTCAAATCCGGACACAACCGACCTCGTTTTCCCCTGACCCGGTGTCACGATGTAGGGCGTGGGTGACCGGAAAACGTCGGTGTTCCGCCCTCCCTTGTGTTGTGCGGCCGAGGGTTTTCCCCCGCTTCCACACAGCCCTCGGGCGATGGTAGCATGGCCCGGTGGAGGGACAGCTGTGCGGCTCGGGGTCGACCTCGGCGGGACCAAGATCGAGATCGCGGCGCTCGCCGCCGACGGGCAGATCGTCCTGCGCCGCCGCGTGCCGACGCCCCAGGGAGACTACGCGGCCACCGTGCGCGCGGTCGCTGCGCTGGTCGCGGCCTGTGAGGCCGAGCTCGGCGGGCGCTTGCCGGTCGGGGTCGGCATGCCGGGCGCGCTGTCGGGTGCGACCGGGCGGGTCAAGAACGCGAACAGCGTGTGCCTGATCGGGCGGCCGCTGGGGGCCGACCTCGAGGCGGCGCTCGGGCGGCCGGTGCGGCTGGCCAACGACGCGAACTGCTTCGCCCTGTCCGAGGCGAGCGACGGCGCGGCCGCAGGGGCCGCGAGCGTGTTCGGGGTGATCCTCGGGACCGGGGTCGGAGGCGGGTTGGTGCTCGATGGGAAGATCGTCCCGGGGGCGAACGCGATCGCGGGGGAGTGGGGGCACAACCCGCTGCCGTGGCCCGAGGCCGACGAGCTGCCCGGGCCGGAGTGCTACTGCGGGCGGCGCGGCTGCGTCGAGACCTGGCTGTCCGGACCCGGCCTGCTGCGGGACTTCCACCGCCACGGAGGGGAGGCGGAGCGGGCCGAGCAGGTCGTCGCCGCCGCGGAGCGCGGGGAGGAGGCCGCGCGCGCCTGCCTGGATCGCTACGCGACGCGGCTCGCGCGGGCTCTGGCCACGGTGATCAACATCATCGACCCCGCCGTGATCGTGCTCGGAGGCGGCCTGAGCAACGTCCCGCTGTGGTACCGCGTCGTCCCCGGGCGCTGGGGGCGCTGGGTGTTCTCGGACACGGTCTCGACCCGGCTGCTTGCCCCCGCCCACGGGGACTCGAGCGGGGTGCGGGGCGCGGCCTGGTTGTGGCCTGGGGAGGAAGGATGAAGAGCGTCGATCGGCGCACCTGGCTCAAGCGCGGCCTCGCCGCCCTGGCGGCCGCCGGCCTCGGCGTGACGGCCCGGCTCAGCGGCTATCCCCCCGCGCCGGGGATGGTCGCCCTGGACGCGGCCTCCGCGACCCTGTTCGCGCGGCTCGCCGAGACCATCTGCGCGGCGCCCGGGCTGCCGCCGCCGGATGTCCCCGCCGTCGTCGCCCGGGTCGACGCCTTCGTCGCGGCGCTGCCCGCCGCGACCCGCGACCTGATCGGCTGGCTGTGCCTCGGCTTCGAGCAGGGCACCCTGGCAGGCGGCCACCTCTCCCGCTTCAGCGCGCTGGACCCGCGCGCCCGTCGCGCCTGGTTGCGGCGCTGGGAACGCAGCCCCTCGGCGACCGTGCGCAGCGGCTTCGCGGCGCTCAAGACCCTGGTCTACGCCGCCTACTGGGATGAGCCCGGGAACGCCGCGGTGATCGGCTACGACGGTCCGGTGGTGCCCCCGGGTTTCCGCATCGATGGCCACGGCCGCTACGACGCGCTGCTCGCGCCCCCCGGCGCGCACCCGGAGCAGGCATGATCTACACCGCCGCCCACCTCGCCGCCCGCGGCGCGCGCCTGCGCGCCGACGCCTGCGTCGTCGGCAGCGGCGCGGGAGGGGCCGCCGCCGCGGCCGAGCTGGCCGCTGGCGGGCTGTCCGTCGTGTTGCTCGAGGCGGGCTCGTGCATCTTTCCGGAGGCGATGAACCAGCGCGAGGTCGCGATGCTCAAGCGCCTGTTCTGGGAGCAGGGCGGGCGCGCGACCTCCGATCAGGCGGTCAAGGTCCACCAGGGGCGCGGCCTCGGCGGCTCCACCCTGCACAACCTCAACCTCTGCAAACGTCTGCCGGCCGCGGTCGCGGCGCACTGGCGCGAGGCCGGGGCGGAGCGCTACGTGGCCGGGCTCGAGGCGCTCTACCCCGAGGTCGAGCGGCGCCTCGCGGTCAGCCCGATGCAGCCGCGCGACGTCAACCGCAACAACCGCCTGCTGCAGCGGGGCTGCGAGGCCCTCGGCTACCGCGGCGGCCTGCTCGCCCACAACCGCCGGAACTGCGTCCAGAGCGGCTTCTGCCTGCTCGGCTGCGCGTTCGATGCCAAGCAGAACGCCCTCAAGGTGTTCATCCCCCAGGCGGTCGAGCACGGCGCGAAGGTGCTCGCGAACACCTTCGCCCTGCGGCTCGAGCGGGACGGTCCCCGCATCCGGCGGCTGCACGCCCGGGTGCAGCCCGAGGGACAGGGCTTCGGCGCGGCGGTGGAGGTCGAGGCCGGGCACTTCCTGCTCGCCGCGAGCGCGACGGGCACGCCGGCGCTGCTCGAGCGCAGCGGGCTGCCCGATCCCCACGGCCAGCGCGGCCGGCACCTGCGGCTGCATCCCGGGGTGGTGGCGGCCGGCGTCTTCCCCGAGCCGGTCGAGGGCTGGAAGGGCATCCCCCAGAGCTACGAGTGCACCGAATTCCTGCGCTACACTCCGGAGCAGCGGGTGTGGATCGCCGCCGCCTTCGCCCATCCGGTCGGCACCGCCTCGGAGATCCCGGGCTTCGGCGCGCGGCACGCCGCGTTCATGAAGCTCTATCCGCGCTTGGCGGTGCTGACCGCGATGCTCCACGACGAGAGCGAGGGCACGGTGCGGGCGCGGGGCACGGGGGTCGCCCTCGACTACTGGCCGGACGCGGCAGACCGCGCGCAGCTGCGGCTCGGCTGGAAGGAGATGGCGCGCATCCTGTTCGCGGCCGGGGCGAGCCGGGTGCTGATCCCCTGGTACGAGCCCCTCGAGCTGTCGCATCCCGGCGAGCTCGAGAAGATCGACGGCCTGACGATCGCGCCCCACACCCAGAACATCACTGCGGTCCACCCGATGGGTAGCGCCCGGCTCGGGGAGGATCCGACGCGGGCGGTGGTCGATCCCTCGGGCCGCCACCACCAGGTCGAGAACCTGTGGGTGTGCGACACGAGCGTCTTCCCGAGCTCGATCGGGGTGCCGCCGCAGCTGACCACCTACGCGACCGGATTGTATGTCGCGCGGGAGCTGCTGCGCGCGGGCTCGTGAGCGCGTTCACAGCTGGTGGCGATCGATCCCGAGGGACTTGAGCCGCGAGGCGAGGGTGGTCGGCTTCATCGCGAGCAGCGCCGCGGCCCCGTCTGCGCCGAAGAGCTTGCCCCGGCACTGGCGCAGCGCCGCGACCAGGTTGTCCCGCTCCAGGGCGCGCATCTCCTGCTGGGTGCGGACCCGGGGCGCGGCGCGCGGCGCCTCGACCGGAACATCGGCGGGCGGCGCGCCGAGGCCGTCGAAACGCAGGGGACCGCGCGGGGCGAGGAGCAGCGCGCGTTCGACGGCGTTCTCGAGCTCGCGCACGTTGCCCGGCCAGGGACAGGCCTCGAGCCGGGCCAGGGCCTCGGGGGCCAGGCGCGGCGTCTGGCCCGGGCGGGTGCGGCGGCGCAGGAAGTGCTCGGCGAGAGGGGCGATGTCGGCCTTGCGCTCGCGCAGGGGCGGCAGCCGGATCGGGAAGACGCTGAGCCGGTAGTAGAGATCCTGGCGGAAGCGTCCCGCCTCGACCTCGGCGCGCAGGTCGCGGTTGGTCGCCGCGATGACCCGCACGTCGACGGCGCGGGTGCGGCTCTCGCCGACCCGCTCGAGCTCCTGCTCCTGGAGCACCCGCAGCAGCTTCGGCTGCAGGGCGAGGGGGATCTCGCCGACCTCGTCGAGGAACAGCGTGCCGCCGTCGGCGAGCTCGAAGCGCCCGACGCGCTCCTTCAGGGCCCCGGTGAAGGCGCCGCGGGCGTGGCCGAAGAACTCGCTCTCGAAGAGCTTCTCCGGCACGGCCCCGCAGTTGACGCGGATCAAGGGCCGTCGCCGCCGACGGCTGCGGGCGTGCAGCGCGCGGGCGACGACCTCCTTGCCGCTGCCGGTTTCGCCGCTGATCAGCACCGTCGCGTCGCTGTCGGCGACGATATCCACCTGCCGCAGCACCCGGCGCATGCCCGGGCTCTCGGCGATCAGCGCGCTGTCGTGGGCCTGGGATACCTCCTCGCGCAGGTAGGCGTTCTCGCTCTGCAGGCGCAGGCGCAGGCGCTCGATCTCCTCGAAGGCGCGGGCGTGGGCGATGCTGACGGCGGCGTGGTCGGCGAAGACCCGCAACCAGCGGCAGTCGTCGTCGTCGAGCTGGCGGCGGTCGAAGAGGGCGAGCACGCCGAGCACCTCGCCGCCGAAGAGCAGCGGCTGGGCGGCGAAGGCCCGCACGCCTTCCCGGCCGATCCAGCCGGCGTCGACGATCCAGGGCTCGTCGCCGCGCAGCTCGGGCAGCAGCATCGGCTCCCCCCGGGCGGCGACCCGCCCGATCTTGCGGACGCCGTGGGGGAAGCGGCGGAAGGCCCCGTGCAGGTGGTCGGGCTCGAAGCCGGAGGTGGTCGCGTTGCCGGCGCTGGCGACCAGGTGCAGGCAGCGCTCGCGCGCGGAGCATTCCTCGGCGAAGCGGCAGCTCGCGCACTGGTCTCCCGGACCGAACAGCCAGATTCGGGTCAGGACGACGTCCCGGCAGGCGGCGATGCCTTCGACGACCGCGCGCAACACCTCAGGCAGCGCGCGGTGGGCGGCGATCGCGACCATGATCTCGGGCAGGCTGGCGATGTTCATGGGGGGATTCTACGACCTTTCGTAGGGGCCGGCTACGAAATTTCGTTATCTACGAGATCTCGTTGTTCGGACGATCTCGGACGGATTTTCGCAAGGCTATCATCCGTAGCGATTTGCGTTGTGGGCACAGGCGCTCCGCGGTCCGGCACGCCGCCTGCTCTTCCCTGAGCGGCGCCACGGGGTCGGAGTCGCCGACCCGGACGCCGAGAAAAAGGAGACCGTGATGTCCCGTATCGAACCCGTCGCTCCCGACACCGCCGATGCCCAGGCCCAGCAGCTGCTCGCCCAGGTGAAGAAGAAGCTCGGCCGCGTCCCCAACCTGCTCCGCGTGTTCGCCCACAGCCCCGCCGCGCTCGAGGGCTACCTCGGTCTGAGCGGTGCGCTCGGCCAGGGGCTGCTCGCCCCGAAGCTGCGCGAGCAGATCGCGCTGACCGTCGGCGAGATCAACCAGTGCACCTACTGTCTCAGCGCCCACACCGCCATCGCCCGCCTGACCGGCCTCGACGACGCGGCGATCCTCGACGCGCGCTCCGCCCGGGCCGCCGATCCGAAGGCCGCCGCGATCCTGTCCCTGGCCCGCTCCCTGGTGGTCGAGCGCGGCCGCCTGAGCGACCGCGACCTGGCCGCCGCGCGCGGCGCCGGGGTCGGCGACGGCGAGCTGGTCGAGCTCGTCGCCCAGGTCGCCCTCAACCTCCTGACCAACTACCTGAACCACGTCGCCGAGACCGTCGTCGACTTCCCGCGGGCCCCCGCGCTCGCCACGGTCCGCTGACGGTTCGACTCCCTCGCGTCCGCCCGCAGGCGCGGGCGGACGCTCCAACCCCGGAGCCCAGCATGCCCCACGCCTACCTGCAGCATCTGATGACCCCCCGGGTGCGGGCCGCCCAGGCTCGCTACTACGGCCGCGCCCGCCCCGACCCGGGCCCTCCCTCGCGCGAGCCGCTCGACGACCGGGCCCTCGCCTTCATCGCCGCCCGTGACTCGTTCTACATCGCCACGGTCAGCGAGTCGGGCTGGCCCTACATGCAACACCGCGGCGGGCCGCCGGGCTTCCTCGTCGCCCTGTCGGCGACCGCGCTCGCCTTCGCCGACTACGGCGGCAACCGCCAGCTGATCACGGTCGGAAGCCTGGCCGCCGAGCCGCGGGTCAGCCTGTTCCTGATGGACTACGCCGGGCGGCGGCGGCTGAAGATCCTCGGCCGGGCCGAGGTCCTCGACGCGCGCGCCCACCCCGCGCTCGTCGCTGCGGTCACGCCGGTCGGCGGCCACGCCGCGGAACCCGAGCGCGTGGTCCGCATCGAGGTCGTCGCCTGCGACTGGAACTGCCCGCAACACATCGTCCCGCGCTTCGCGCCTGCGGAGGTCGCCGCGTTGCTCGATCCGCTCCGGCAGCGCATCGCGACCCTCGAGGCCGAGCTGGAGGCGAAGGGCGGGCCCGCGGACGGCTGAGCCGTCGGAGGCTCCTGCCCTGGAGGTCCGGCACCTGTGGACGGCGGGCGAGCGCGAAGCTGGCGTCCGCCCGGCCGGGCGGCTAGACTCAAGGGACGCGGGGAGCGGGCGCTGGCCCGGCCCGGCAGAGGACACGATGGCGATCGAGGACCACATCTACCGGGAGATCCTGCGCGTGCGCGAGCAGGGCGGCCTCGCCGCCCTGGCGACCATCGTCCGCACCCGCGGCTCGACGCCGGGCGCGCTCGGCTCGAAGATGCTGGTGCGCGGCGACGGCAGCCTGCTCGGCTCGGTCGGCGGCGGCTGCGTCGAGGCCGAGGTGGCGAGCCAGGCGCGCCGGGTGATGGCCGACGACCGGCCGCGCAGCTTCGTGTACCGCCTCAACGGCGACATGGGCTACGACTCCGGGCTGATCTGCGGAGGAGAGGTGGAGATCTTCGTCGAGCCGGTCGCGCAGCCGGTGCTGTACATCCTCGGCGGCGGCCACATCGGTCTCGCCCTCGGGAAGCTCGCGGGCATGGTCGGCTTCCAGCTGATCGTCGTCGACGACCGCGACTTCTTCGCGAACGAGGAGCGCTTCCCCGACGCCCTCGAGACCGTGGTCGGCGACTTCGAGCAGCTGTTGCCGGGCGTCGAGGCGCGGCCGGCGTCCTACATCGCGATCGCGACCCGCGGCCACAAGCACGACGCCCTCGCCCTCGAGTGGGCGCTGCGGCAGGACGCGCGCTACGTCGGCCTGCTCGGCAGCCGCGTCAAGATCACGAAGATCGTCAACCAGCTCCGCCGCAAGGGCGTCCCCGAAGAGCGGCTCGCGGCCATCCACGCGCCGATCGGCCTGAACATCGGCGCGATCAGCGTCGAAGAGATCGCGCTCGCCATCGCCGCCGAGCTCGTCGCGGTGCGCCGCACCGGCTCGGCCACCCTCGCCCCACGGCAGCCGAAGAAGCAGCGGCGCCCGCGGGGGGCGGAGGAGTCGTGCGCCGCCGCGCCCGAAAGCTGCGCGGAGGCGGCCGATGGATGAGTACCAGCGGCTGCGCGACGCCCTCCGCGACCGGCTCTCGACCCGGGTCGGCCAGGCCTGGGCGCGCAGGCTGCTCGGCGGCGTCCTGCTCGGCTCCGACCTGTCGGTGCTGATCGTGCGCCTGCTCGCCGACGAGCGCCTGAGCGCGAGCGACAGGGGCACGCTGCTCGGTGGCCTGCGCAGCCCGCTCGGCGCCGGCTCGCTCGGGCAGGCGGCGAAGCGCGTCGCCAGCGCCCTGCACTTCACCTTCAACAAGCTCGACCCCTGCGCGGTCGCAGACAACTGGCCCGGCGACCCCGAGCTGCTCGCCCGGGCCCAGGGGGTGGCGCGGCGTGCCGACCGGCTGGCGGTGCGCGGGTGGCGGGCCGAGCTCGAGGAGGCGCTCCTGCGGCCGGGCGCCCTGTTGCGGCATCTTCCGCCCGGGCGGCTGGTCAACGCGCTCTACACCCTGCGCGGCATCACGCCCCTGCGCGAGGTCGGCAGTCTGCCGGTGGTGCATCGGGGCGAGGGCTGAGCGGGAAACGCCGCCTTCGAGAATAATCCGCGCCCGTCCCAACACTCCGCGAAACCCTCCGTACAGACGGGTGAAAATCCCTGACAAACGGAGACTGTCATGAACCGCGTCCTTTTCGCTCTCCTCGCCCTCTCCCTTGCCCTGCCGCTGTACGGCCAGGAAGGCGGCTCCCTCGATGAGCTCGAGAACCCGATCGCCGACGCCGCCGAAGGCGAGTGGACCTCGTACGAGCTGGTGTCGGAAAACCCGATGGCGGGGGCGATGAAGGGCTCCCTGACCATGGCCGTCGTCGGCGTTGATGGCACCGACGTCAGCGTCAAGAACACTGTCGACATGATGGGCATGCAGCAGGAGCAGGTCGAGGTCCTCGACGCCGAAGGCGCCGTGGCCGATCTGATCACCTCGATCGCCGGTGGCGGCGCGAGCTTCGAGGTCGAGGAGTCGGAAGTCGAAGACGTCGAGTACGAGCACGATGGCGAGACCTACGCCGCGAAGAAGATCACGCTGAAGGCCGCGGGCGAAGACCCCAACATGGGCATGAAGATCAAGGTCGACATGATCGTCTGGATGTCCTACGACATCCCCGTGTCCGGAATCATGAAGAGCGAAGCCGACATCATGATCCAGATCCCCGGCCAGGAGGGCGGCATGGGCGCCAAGGTCGTCCAGACCCTGACCGGCTTCGGCACCGAGCCGGTGGGCGAGGAGCCGCAGGAAGAAGAGAAGCCCCGCGAAGAGACCGGCGACTTCTAGAAGCTCGCGCCTTGTCGCACCCCGCCGCGCTCCGCAGGGAGCGCGGCTGTGTTTGTTGGGGCTTCGTCGAGGGTTCGACAGGTCCTCCGGTCCGGCGATCCTCGATCAGGGGAAGCGCAAGCTGCGGGTTCTCGATATGATACCAATCTCAGGTTGAGACAGCGCGGAGACCGCGCGAGCGCGTGTTTTCCAGCATGTGCACGTGGCACACAGTTTGCTTTGTGCCGGTTGGATAAATTCGCGTTTATACTCGCGTCGTCCGTACGAAAAAGGGAATCGATGGGAGCCCGACGCCCGCACTTGCCGAAGAGCTCGAGCCCTCCAGGATCCGTGAGCCCTCTTCGGACCGTTGGGACAGTGAGGGCTGCGAGATGATGACCAGCGTGGACCACTCGACACCGGATTCCGACACCTTTCCGCCCGCGCCTCGGATCAGCCCCAGGGCGCTGTTCGTGATGCGCGGTCCGTTCCTCGGTCGGCTCGTCGAGATTCCCGAAGACGGGTTGACCATCGGCCGGGCCGAAGACTGCGGGCTGATCGTCGGCACCGCGCGGGACGGCACCAGCCGGCGCCACGCGCGGGTCTTCACCCACCAGGGCATGACCCGTATCGAGGATCTCGGCAGCACCAACGGCATGCTGCTCAACGGCCACGTCTGCCGCAAGGGCCGCCTGTTCGCCGGTGACCGCCTCGAGATCGGCCGCACGCTGATCAAGGCGATCGCCGACGAGGACGAGATCAACTTCCACAAGAAGCTCTACGAGATGACGATCCGCGACCCCCTGACGGGGTTGTACAACCGGTCCTACCTCGATGAGGCCCTGCGTCGCGAGCTCACGTCCGGCGGCCACCGCCGGCGCATGAGCGTCATCCTGTTCGACCTCGACAACTTCAAGCGGGTCAACGACTCCTACGGCCACCCGGCCGGCAACACGGTGCTGAAGGAGATGGCCTCGCTCGTCGGCAGCATGGTTCCCCAGGGGTCGAGCTGCTTCCGCTACGGGGGCGACGAGTTCCTGATGCTGATGCCCGGCATCGGCATCGAGCGCGCCGTCGTGCTCGCGGAGCGCTTCCGTCGGCAGATCGCGGGCCACCGCTTCCGCCACGAGAACAGCGTGATCCCAGTGTCGATCTCGATCGGGGTGTCCGAGGTCAGCCGCAAGAACGCGCGCGCCGAGACCTTGATCCTCGCCGCCGACGAGGCGCTGTACCAGGCCAAGAACAGCGGCAGGAACAAGGTCGTGCACGCTCCCGGCGACGACAACTCCACCCGTCGCATCTCGCCGCTGCCCTACTTCGAGTGAGCGCGTAGTCTCTCGACTTCGTTCCAGGCCCCCTGGCCCGGTGAATCAGACGGGCTCAGGGCCCGGAAGAGAATCCGTCCAGGATGCGCGCCTGCTACGTAGTTGTGGCACGTGGGACTGGTATGCGTCACTCGCCAAAGCACCACATTCCCGCCGCCTCCGCACCCTCGGTGCTCGACCCGTTCTTTTCCGGCCCCTACCAGCCGCCCCGACGCTGGCGGTAGGCGCGGTCCATCTGCTCGAGCTTCTGGCGTGAGAGGCCGAGGTCGCGGGCGACCTTCTCGAGCTCGATGCCTTCCTCTGCCGTCTTGTAGCCATCCGCGTAGACGCCGTCGAGGACCCGCTCGATGATCGCCCCCTGGGCGACCGCGCGCAGCCACTCGACGTGGCGCGCCTCCATGCCGAGGCCGCGCTCGAGCACGCTGAGCATCGCCTTCTCGTCGTAGCTGAGCGAGCCGTTGGCGAAGGCCATCGCGTAGGCGAGGAGCAGCAGGGCGGGGCGGGCCTCGGGGCTCGCCTCGCGTAGCTCGCGCGGAGTCAGCATCGGGTACTGCGCGAGCTGGTTGAGGTTGGTCTGGGGAAACAGCCGCGTGAGGTACTGGCACTCGTCGAGGTCGAGCTGGCCGTCGACCCGCGCGAGGTCGATCAGGATGCGCGCGAGCAGCTCGCGGTCGTGGCCGCCGCGGGGGAAGCTGCGGGCGACGACGGCGTCGAACTCGGCCTGGCCGCCGAGCCCCGGAGGTCCCTGCGGCGGCTGGGCCTGCTGTTGGTAGGCCGGCTGGCGGTGCGCCATCGCCTGGGCGAAGCCGGTCGCCTGCTGCGGTTGCTGCGGGTGTTGCTGGGCGAAGCCCTGGGCGGGCCGTTGGGCGGCGACCCAGCAGTTGCGCTGGCGGTCCGGCACGAACATGTGCTTGACGCTGTGGAAGGCGCGCTGGATCGACCGCTGCACGTCGACCTCGCGGTAGCCCTGGGCCGCCCGGCTCGGGCCGGAGCGGCTGCTGCCGAGCATGTTCTGGAACGTCGATGACAGGACGTTGCGGGCCGAGCTCGAGAAACTCCGCCGGAGCTGGTCGGGCCGGCTTCCGCCCTGGCGGTAGATGTTGCTGTTCGCGTCGACGGAGAAGCCGGTCACCGGGCAGACGAAGCGTACCCACAGGCGGCCGTCGTCGATCTGGTAGTCCTGCACCAGCGGTCGGATCTGCTCGAAGTCGCTCACTCCAGGACCTCCTTCCTTCTACGCGCCCGGACCGGCCCGGCACCTCGCATGGTGGCAGGCGGGCGCCGTGGGCGCAAGCGCTCCGCTACTGCCCGAGCACGCCCCAGGTGCGCTTGCACTCGTCGATCAGGTCCCACTCGCCCTCGACGATCATGCCGTCGGCCTGGGCGAGCTCGACCAGGTCGCTGAGGACCTGCGACAGCTCCTCGTCCGGCAGGTTCTCCCCGAGCCGCTGGATGGTCAGCCGCACCTTGGCCGGTGAGCCCTCCTTGCGGTCGGCGGCGTAGCGCCGGGCGACCTCGTTGATCAGCCGCACCGCCGCCTTCTTGTCCAGCAGCGGGTCCCAGGCCCTGACCTTCTCGACGATCAGCTTCTTCTCCTCGTCGGCGAAGTCGGCGTCGGCGCCGTGGCACAGGGACAGGTACAGGTAGACGAGCTGGGGGACTTTGCCGCCGGCGCTCGGGAGCGGAGGGAGGTCGTCCATCGCGGGGGTCTCCTCGTGCAGGGGTGGCGCCGATTGTACGCGGCGCGGACGGCGAGCGCCATCGCGACCGCCGAGCTAGCCCTGCCAGAGGCGCTGCTCGCCGGAGCTCTCCGCGGTCGGCGCGGGCTCGGGCGGCACCTCCTTGACGAACCAGCCCTTGATCCGCGCGAGCAGCCGCCCCCACCAGGAGACCTCCGCCGGGGTCAGGGCCTTGAGCCGGGTCGAGCTCCAGCTCAGCGGGGGGCCCTTCTTGACCAGCTCGACCAGGCCGGAGCCCTGCAGCCAGCGCTCGAGGTCCTCCGCGAAGCCCTCGGCCGTCGGGTAGCGGCCCTCGATCAGCTTCTCCATCGCGCGCATGCAGACCGCCTCGAGGGGCTCGGGAGCGTCCGGGTTCAGGGTCCGCGGCTCGGGAGGGATCGTGGTCTGGATCGCGCGCACCACCGCCATCTTGTTCGGGTTCTCGGCGAACGGCAGGCGGCCGGTCAGGGCGAGGTAGAGGATCGTCCCGAGGGCGTAGACATCGGTCTGCGGACACAGCTTCTTGTGGAGGCCTGCCGCCTGCTCGGGCGCCATGTACATCGGCGAGCCGACCGTGACCCCGATCCGCGTCACCAGCTCGTCCCCGGCGCGGCGCTTGGCGAAGCCGAAGTCGATCAAGAGCGGTGTGCCGTCCTTGGCGACGAGGATGTTCTGGGGCTTGATGTCGCGGTGCAGAAAGCCCTTGCCGTGGGCGTAGTGCAGGGCCCGCGCGACCGTGGCGAGGATGCGCACGGCGCCGCGCAGGTTCTGCGGGTTCTGCTTGAGGTACTTGCGCAGGGTGACGCCGTCGACGTACTGCATGCTGTAGAAGCAGGCCTCGTCGCTGAGGTCGACGTCGAAGATGCGCACGATGTTCGGGTGGCGCAGCGCGGAGATCGCCTTGATCTCGCGCAGGAAGCGGGCGCGCTGGCTGCGCGAGGCCTCGCGGTTGAGCACCTTGACCGCGACGATCTGCTTCTCCGGCCGGTACAGGGCCTTGTAGATCAGCCCCGAGCTGCCCTTCCCGACCAGGGCGAGCAGCTGGTAGTCAGCCGGCAGGCGGGGATGCTCGAACTTCTGCACGGGAGTCTCCGGAGGAGGCCCCGTCAAGGTACACGGAACCCTCTGCGGATGCTACGCGGCAGGGCGCCGTTTAGTTCCGCAGAGCCGCCTGCAGGCGCCGGATGTTCGCATGCATCAGGGCGATGTATCCGCCCTCGGCCGCGCCCTCCGGAGGCATCTCGCCGGGCGCGAACTCGACCGGACGCAGGCCGAGCGCCTCGAGGGCGGTGCGCAGCTCTGCGACCGGCTCGGCCTCGAACAGCATCGCCGCCGGAGCGCCGTCGGCCAGGGCCGCGCCGAGCTGGGCGCGGACGTCGTCGGAGAGCGGGGCCTCGGGGTCGATGTCGAAGTTGACGACCTGCCAGCCGTAGCGCCGGGCGAGGTAGTTGTAGGCGGGGTGGTTGGTCCACAGCGGCCGTCCCGCCAGCGGCTCCGCCAGGGCGCGGAGGCCGAGGTCGAGGCTGTCGAGCTCGGCGCGCAGGGCCTCGGCCCGCTCTGCGAAGACCGCCGTGCGCTCGGGCAGGCAGCGCGCCAGGCCGCTCTCGATCGCGTCGACCGCGCGGCGGGCGAAGGCGGGATCGAGCCAGGTGTGCCCGTCGAGGCCCTCGTGGGTGTGTTCCCCCGCGGCGCCGTGGCTGTGGGTGGTCGCGTTCTCGTAGCTCAGCCACTCGTCCTCGAAGTCACGGGCGCAGTCGACGATCTTCGAGGCGGGCAGGCTGCGGGTCGCGACCCACCTCTCGAAGCCGGCGCCGTTGAGCACGATCAGGTCGGCCGCCTGGTAGGCCGCGAGGGCCTCGGCGTCCGGTTCCCAGAAGATCGGGTCGGCGTCGGCCGGCAGCGGGCAGACGACCTCGACCTCCGCGCCACCGATGTGCCGGGCGAAGTCGGTGGTCGGGAAGAAGGTCGTGTACACGCGGGGGATGCCGTCGTCCGGGGCAGACTGGTCACCGCAGCCGGCGAAGGCCAGGGCCAGGGCACAGAGCACGAGATGCGTTCGCATGGTTCCTCCTCGTCCAACGAGATCCTACAACAGCCAGCCGAGCGCGACGACGAGGCGGGCGAGAATCCAGGCGGAAATTCCTCCGAGCAGCGCCCCGCAGGCCGCCAGGATCACGAGCTCCCAGGCGACCAGCCAGGCGATGGTTCCGCGCGCGCAGCCGAGCCGGAACAGGGTGCGCAGCTCCGCCCGCCGCAGCCGCACGCTCAGGGTGACGATCAAGCCGAACAGGCCGGCCTGGGCGAGCAGCACCAGGCTGAGCTGGGCGTCGAAGAAGGCCTGCAGGCGGAAGACGGCGGCGAGCAGGTCGTCGATCACCGCCTGGGGAGAGACCACCTGCACCTGCGGATGCGCGCCGAAGCGGGTCGCCCACACCGTGCGGTCGCGCTCGCTCGCCGGGAAGAGCAGGCAGGCGCTGAGCGGGAAGCCCGCGGGGTCGCCGTGGAAGTGGAAGCTCGCGACGTTGCGCGCGTCGATCTCGTTGAACTCCTTGACGACGCCGAGGGGCACCACCGCGCTCTCGCCGACGACGTCCCGGTGGCCGTGGGCGAGCCCCTCGACCACCCAGGTCGTCTTGACGTCGCCGAACAGCACCCCGTCGTCCGGGCCGCCGCTCGCCTCGAGCACGCCGACCACCCGCAGCCGCAGCGGGTAGGCCCCGGCGAGGTTGTACAGCTCGGAGCGGTCGGACAGCAGGCTGCTGCCCGGCCCGAGCTCGAGGGCGGCGGCCGCCTCGGCCCCGACGACGACCTCGGAGAGCAGCGAGGGCCAACGCCCCTCCGCCAGGCGCAGGCCGCGCCGGCCGAAGTAGTCGAGGTCGGTGCCGATCAGCGGCCGGCCGCCGGCGCTGTGGCCCGCGTACAGCGGCACGACCAGCCCCCGGTCTTCGGCGGCGAGCTCTCGCCAGTGGCGCGCCTCGACCGGGTCGAGCCGCTCGGCGCGGAAGTACAGGCTGCTCAAGACCAGCCCGAGCTGGCTGCCGCGGGCGCCGAGCACGAGGGGCGTGGCCGCGGCGCGACGGCGCATCGTGCGTTCGTAGTGGTCGACGAGCAGGTGGGAGGCCAGGGGCAACACCAGGACCAGGGCGAGGCACAGCGCGAGCAGCCCCGAGCGCAGCCAGCGGTAGCGCAGCGAGGCGAGGGCGAGCCGCAGGACGCCGAGCCGCATCATGCCTCGACCATCGTCGCGAGGTCGACCACGCGGTCGAAGTGCTCGAGCAGGCCGTGGTCGTGGGTGACCATCAGGAAGGCCCGCTCGGGGTCCGCCGCGACCTGCTCGAGGATCAGCGTCAGCACGGTGCGCGAGCGCGCCGGGTCGAGGTTGCCGGTCGGCTCGTCCCCGAAGACCAGCGGCGGAGCGGTGATCAGCGCCCGCGCGATCGCCACGCGCTGGGCCTCCCCGGTCGACAGGGTGGCCGGCATCGCCGCCAGCCGCGCCTCGAGGCCGAGCGTCTGTGCGAGGTCTGCGCAGCGTCGCTCGGCCGCGGCATCCAGGGGCAGGGCGGGGTGGATCGCGAAGGGCAGCAGGATGTTCGCCCGCACGTCGAGGTAGGGCAACAGCGCGAAGTCCTGGAAGATCATCCCGATGCGTCCGATGCGCTGGACGCGGCGCTCGGCGTCGCTGGCGGCGCGCAGGTCGAGGCCGAGCACATCGAGGGAGCCTGCGGACGGCGTCAGGATCCCCGCGAGCAGCGAGACCAGGGTGGTCTTGCCGCTGCCGCTCGGGCCGATCAGGGCGACCCGCTCGCCGGGCGCGAGGTCGAAGGCCGGCACGTGGAGGCCGTAGCCGCCCGGGCC
>JAUIEM010000135.1 GCA_030428695.1 bacterium | reverse complement strand
CGCGGAATGGGAGAACCCTTTACCTCATCGCGGCCGCCCCAGCGGGGCTCGGCGGGGCGGCCGTGACCCGGCTCACTCGGTCGCGATGGCCTGCAGGACGTCGAGCTTGCCGGCTCGGCGGGCGGGGAAGACGGCGGCCAGCACGCCGACGACCACGGCCGCGACGGCGAACAGCGTCAGCTGCCCGACGGGGATCGACAGCTCGGTCAGCCCGTCGTCCTCGAAGGCCTTCCACACCGCCAGCCCGAAGAACAGCCCGAAGGCGCTGTTCTCCGCCTTGGACACCAGCCCCGAGCGGCCGCCGTGGGGCGCGGCCTTGACCTGCATCTCGACGGTCAGCCCCGAGATCGGCTGCCAGGAAGCGCTCGGCGGCAGGCGCAGGCAGGAGTCCTCGCCGTCGAGCACCAGCACCCGCTCCGAGGTCGCCGTGGCGGAGGGGATCCTCTGCCGCGGCCGGCGGGGTGGGCGGGCGCTGTGCTCGCGCACCCGGGGGACGCCGTCGTCGCCGACCACGGTCGTGCGCAACGTGAGGGCGGCGCCCTCCCAGAAGGGCCGCGCCGGGAGCTCGACGCGAGCGCAGGCGCCCGCCTCGAGCATCAGCGCGCGCGGCTCTTCCCCCGGCACGAGCAGCTCGAGGGCGAGGGGCACGGCGGCCGGGTTCATCGCCTCGAAGGCGAGCGTGCCCTCGGGGCCGCGCACATCCTCGATGAAGCGCCCGCAGCCGTACCAGGAGAGCCCCTTGAGCAGCCGGTGCTGGTCGGCCGTCACGAAGTCGCGCGCGTAGGTTCCGCCGACCGGCACGACCGCCATCGTCGCGCTGTCCGGGCCGACGGCGACGATGTTGAAGTGGTGCAGCTCGCCGAGGGAGAGATCGGAGCCGCCGCTCGCGCCGGTCATGCCGAGGGTGATGTACTCGATGCCGTCGATCCAGCCGTCGTGGCGGTAGGCGTGCATGTGGCCGGCGAAGACCGTGCGCACGCGGCCGTCGGCGGCCAGGATGGCGTGGACCTCGGGCCAGTTGCAGCCGTCGTAGTACTCCTGCCAGCGCGGGTGATGGAGGAAGACGTAGACCGCGCGCGCGTCCGAGGCCTCCAGATCGGCCTGCAGCCACAGCAGCTGGGCCTCGCTCATGTTCTGGTTCGCGGCCGGGTTGCGGAAGGCGAGGGCCTCGTCGCTGTAGAGGACGACGAAGTGGACATCCTTGTAGTCGAAGGAATAGTACAGCGGCCCGAAGTGCTCCTGGTACAGGGCGAGGTTGCCGCGGTCGGCCGGGCTTCCGCCGTCGCCGTAGACGTCGTGGTTGCCCGCGACGGGGTACCAGGGCATCGTCAGGTCTTCCATGATCGTCTTGTAGCGTGCCATCTGCGCGAGCCAGCTCAGCCGGTCGTTGTAGCCGTTGATCAGGTCGCCGACGGTCATCACGAAGGCCGGCTGGAAGCGGTTGACGTCCTCGACCGCCTGGATCAGGATGGGGAGCCCGCTGTCCCGGCCGCCGGTCCGATCGGAGAAGACCGCGAAGCTGAAGACCTCCGACTCCGGCGGCGCGAGCAGCTCGCGGCCGCCGGGCGTGCCCGGACGGACGGGCTCCTGGGCAAAGGCGAAGGAACAGATCAGGAGGGACAGCGTGAGGCGCATCCGACTCTCTCTCATGGAGGGAAGGATCGAGTATAGCGCCTCGGGCGAGAATTCGGGGAGCCGTACGGTGAAGGTTTCCGACGGCGGTCGTTTCTGACGTGGGCCTGGGCTAGACTGCCTTTCCACCGGCGACCGATCTCCAGGCTCCGGCCGCGTGGACCCAACCAGACGGGCCTGGCCCGCACTTCCTCCGAGGCGATCCGATGGACTTCGTTCACCTGCACGTGCACAGCGACAACAGCCTGCTCGACGGCGCGGCCAAATGCAGCCAGCTCGCGCGGAAGGCGAAGGCGAGCGGCATGCACAGCCTCGCCCTGACCGACCACGGCGTGCTGTACGGGGCGGTGAACTTCTACAACGCCTGCAAGAAAGAGGACATCAAGCCGATCCTCGGCTGCGAGGCCTACATCGCGCCCGGCCCGCGCACGGTCAAGACCCACAAGCGCGGCGAGCTGTCGAACTACCACCTGGTGCTGCTCGCGCGCAACAACCAGGGCTACAAGAACCTCGGCAAGCTGATCTCCGCGGCGCACCTCGACGGCTTCTACCGCAAGCCGCGCATCGACAAGGACATCCTGCGCGAGTACGGCGAGGGCATCATCGGCCTGTCCTCCTGCCTGCGCGGCGAGGTCAACCACTGGCTGCTCAAGGACGACATCGAGCGGGCCCGGGCCGCCGCCAAGGACTACCTCGAGATCTTCGGGGAGGGGAACTTCTTCCTCGAGATCCAGGAGAACGGGCTCGACATGCAGACCAAGGTCAACAAGGGCCTGCTGCAGCTCGCCAAGGAGGTCGGCGTCCCGCCGGTCGCGACCGGTGACGTCCACTACGTCGAGAAGCCCGACTACCTCGCCCAGGACATGCTGCTCTGTATCGCGACCGGCAAGTCGCGGGAAGACCCGAAGCGCTGGCGGATGGAGACGCGCGACCTGTACTTCCACGGCGTCGAGGAGATGCACGAGAAGTTCTCCTACTGCCCCGAGGCCCTGCAGACCTCGGTCGACATCGCGGCGCGCTGCGAGGTCGAGCTCGACTTCAAGACGCGCCACCTGCCGGTCTTCAAGCCGCCGGCCCCGAAAGAGGACCCGAAGGCCGAGCCGACCCCGCTGAAGTATTTCATCGATCTGTGCTGGGAGGGGGCGAAGGAGCGCTACGGCGATCCGCTGCCCGAGGCGGCGAAGGCGCGCACCCAGTACGAGATCGACGTGATCCAGCGGCTCGGCTTCGAGTCGTACTTCCTGATCGTCTGGGACTTCATCAAGTACGCCCGCGACCGGGGCATCCCGGTCGGCCCCGGCCGCGGCTCGGCGGCGGGCAGCATCGTCGCCTACAACCTGCGCATCACCGACGTCGATCCGTTGGAATACGACCTGCTGTTCGAGCGCTTCCTCAACGCCGAGCGCGTGTCGATGCCCGACATCGACGTCGACTTCTGCAACGACGGGCGCGAGCAGGTGATCCAGTATGTGCGCGAGAAGTACGGCGAGAAGTGCGTCGCCCAGATCATCACCTTCGGCACCCTGGCCGCGCGCGGGGTGCTGCGCGACGTCGGGCGGGCCCTCGACGTGCCGCTGTCGACGGTCGACCGCATCGCCAAGCTGGTGCCTCCCGATCCGAAGATGACCCTGACCAAGGCCTTCGACCGCGAGCCCGAGCTGCAGAAGATCTACGAGTCCGACGTCAAGCTGCGCGAGCTGTTCGACTTCGCCCGCCAGCTCGAGGGCCTCAAGCGCCACACCGGCACCCACGCCTGCGGGGTGGTGATCGGCTCGCAGGAGCTGAGCAACCTCGTGCCGCTCGCGCGCTCGAAGGGCGAGGTCGTCACCCAGTTCACGATGGATGTGCTCGAGGACATCGGCCTCCTGAAGATGGACTTCCTCGGCCTGCGCACCCTGACCGTGATCCACAACGCGGTGCGGAACATCAAGGCCAACCGGGGCATCGATGTCGACATCGGCAGCATCGCCCTCGACGGCGACGAGACCGCCGACAGGACCTACGCGATGTTGCAGAAGGGCGAGTCGATCGGGGTGTTCCAGTTCGAGTCGAGCGGCTTCCGGGACATCATCTCGCGCCTGAAGCCCGACCGCTTCACCGACCTGATCGCGCTGGTCGCCCTGTACCGTCCGGGGCCGCTCGGCAGCGGCATGGTCGACACCTACATCGACTGCAAGCACGGCCGGCAGCAGATCGAGTACAGCCACCCGGTGCTCGAGCCGATCCTCGCCGAGACGAACGGCGTGATCCTGTACCAGGAACAGGTGATGCGCATCGCCAACCAGATGGCGGGCTTCTCGATGAACCAGGCCGACTCCCTGCGCAAGGCGATGGGGAAGAAGAAGGCCGCGCTGATGGCGAAGTTCCGCGACAAGTTCGTCGACGGCTCGAAGGAGAAGGGCGTCAGCGGCAAGGTCGCGACCCACATCTGGGAGCTGATGGAGTACTTCGCCGGCTACGGCTTCAACAAGAGCCACTCGGCCGCCTACGCCCTGATCGCCTACCGCACGGCCTGGCTGAAGGCGAACTACCCGCTCGAATACATGGCCTCGCTGATCAGCTCGGAGTTCCAGAACACCGACAAGGTGGTCGACTACCTCGCCGAGTGCGACAAGATGGGCCTCGAGATCCTGCCGCCGCACGTCAACGAGAGCGGCAAGGACTTCACGCCGAAGGGCGACAAGGTGATCCGCTACGGCCTCTCGGCGATCAAGGGGCTCGGGCTCAAGGCGATCAAGTGCATCTACGAGGCCCGGGCGGACGGGCCCTACACCTCGATCTTCGACTTCTGCGAGCGGGTCGACACCCACGCCTGCAACAAGTCCGGCCTCGAGAGCCTGGTCAAGTCCGGCTGCCTCGACGGCATGGGAGCGAACCGCCGGCAGCTGCTCGCGGTGCTCGAGGGCGCGATGAAGCAGGGGGCGAGCGCGCAGAAGGACAAGAAGGCCGGCCAGATGACCTTCTTCGAGGTGTTCGCCGAGAAGACCGAGGCCGAGGTCACCTACCCGGCCGTGGAGGAGTTCTCCGAGCGCGAGCGCCTGCAGTTCGAGAAGGACACCCTCGGCTTCTACATGTCCAGCCACCCGCTCAAGGAGTACAGCGAGCTGATCGCGAACTTCTCGACGGCGACCACCCGCGAGCTGAAGACCAAGGCCCACGACAGCCAGGTCGTGATGGGTGTGATGATCCAGAGCATGCGCCGGCACCTCGACAAGAACGGCAACACGATGGCCTTCCTCAACCTCGAGGACATGCAGGGACACTGCGAGGCGGTCGTGTTCTCGCGCACCTTCAAAGAGGTGTCGGAGCTGCTGGTCGAGGACGCGATCGTCTTCATCAAGGGCAAGGTCGACACCAACCGCGAGGACCCGAGCGTCAAGATCGACACGATCGTGCCGCCCGAGGAGGTGTCGGGGAAGATGGCGACGCGCATGACCCTGCGCCTGGTCGAGGGCAAGGTCGGCAACCACGAGCTCGACCGGGTGTCGGAGATCCTCTCCCACCATCCGGGGCGGATCCCGCTGTTCTTCGACGTCCATCTCGAGGGCGGCAAGCGCTGCCGGATCCGCACCTCGCAGTACACGATCGAGCCGAGCGACGGCCTGACCCGTGCCCTGCTCGACGTGCTCGGGCCGGGCACCGTGCAGTACGGCGGACGGCGGAAGATGGCGACGGCGGAGGCCTGAGGTCTCGGGGGTGGGGGCTCGGGGTCGTGGTCGGGCACGGGCACGATCGGATTGTCGCGTTCGGGGCAAGCACCGTGGCGCATACCGGTCCCCGGGGAACGAGGTGTTTGTTGTCTTGTTGATGCCCCCCTGTGAGTCCCCCGGTGGGGGACCACCGTGTAGCGTGCAACACTGTCGGAGGTTGGGCGACCATCGCCCTGTTTGCGCCACCTCCTCGATCTCCTCTCCTCGTACCTCGGAGAAGAGATCTGCGGTGGTGTCGCAAACAGGGCTGCCACCCAACTCCTCTTGTGTAGCCTGCAGCCCTTGACCCTCGCTCCTCGTGCCTCGGAGCGAGGGTCGGCGGGAACGTGTGACACGGCGGGGTCAAAATCCGATCGGGATTTCCCCCCGCCACCCTATACTCCCTGCACCCCCCACCGGACGACCCCGATGCGCCGCCTGCTCCTGCTCGCCCTGTTCTGCGCTGGCTGCTCCGATCCGGTCCCCGCGGAGCCGGACGGGCCCCCGACGATCTCTGCCGCCGGCGAGCTCCAGGCGATGCCCGACCCCGACGCTCCCTGGCGCTACGCGCGGCACACCCTCGTCGTCGCGGTGGTCGGCGGGGCGTTCGCCCTGCTCCTCCTGCGGTCGCGGAGGCGCGCCCTGACCGAGCCCGGCGGCTGAGCGCAGACCTTGCCCCGTCGGCACCCTCCGGGTACCGTGCTCTTCCTTCAGGAGGGATCGCATGGGGACTGACACCACCGAGGTCGACCTGCGCCGCGGGCTCGACGCCCAGGCCGTCCAGGCGAGCCGGGCGGCGCACGGCAGGAACGAGCTGACGCCGCCGCCGCGGACGCCGATGTGGCTGCGCTTCCTGAAGATGTTCGAGGACGACACGATCATCGTGTTGTGCGTCGCCGCGGTGGTCTCGCTGTTGGTCGGCTTCCTGCCGGGGTCGGGCGACCACTCGCTGCTCGACGGCTTCGCGATCCTCGCGGCCGTGCTGATCGCGACCTTCGTCGGCTTCATCAACGAGTACAAGTCCGAGCGCGAGTTCGAGCTGTTGCAGGCCCAGAGCGACCGGGTCGACATCAAGGTGCGGCGCGACGGCACCGACCAGACCGTGCCGATCGACGAGGTCGTCGTCGGCGACGTGCTGATGATCGGAGGGGGCGACAAGATCCCCGCCGACCTGGTCGTGCGCGAGGCCCACGAGCTCAAGGTCGACCAGTCGCTGTTCACCGGCGAGTCCGAGACGGTGCGCAAGACCGAGGGCGGCGAGCTCCTGCGCGGGACGACGGTCTCCGAGGGCCACGGCATCGCGATCGTCACCCGGGTCGGCGACAACACCGAGCTCGGCAAGATCAAGGACCACCTCGACTCCGACACCGTCGCCACGCCCCTGCAGGAGCAGCTGACCGACCTCAGCGAGAAGATCGGCATCGCGGGCATGGTCGCCGCGACGTTGACCTTCGTCGCGATGACGGTCACCGGCCTGATCCGCGACGAGCTGACCCTGAACGCCTTGTGGTTCGCGGTCGGCACGCCGCTCTTCGGCGCGGCCTTCCTCGCCCGCGGCGTGCTCGGCAAGGCCCAGTGGCTCGGCTACCTGCTCGGCGCGGGCTGCCTGGTCGCCGGATGGTGGCTCGGCGACCCCGAGTCCTTCAACGCGATCCTGACCTTCTTCATCGTCGCGGTGACGATCATCGTCGTCGCGGTCCCCGAAGGCCTGCCCCTCGCCGTCACGATCAGCCTCGCCTACAACATGCGCCGCATGGCCCGCGAGAACTGCCTGGTGCGGACGATCAAGGCGAGCGAGACGATGGGCTCGGTGTCGGTGATCTGCTCCGACAAGACCGGCACCCTGACGCGCAACGAGATGGCGGTGCGCTTCCTGTACGCGGCCGGGGCGGGGCACGATCCGCAGGAGGGCCTGCCCGCGCCCCTCGATCGCGCCTTCGCCCTCGGCGCCGCCGTCAACTCGACCGCGTTCCTGCAGCGCGACGCCAACGGCAAGCTGAAGTACGTGGGCAGCTCGACCGAGGGCGCCCTGCTGCGCTTCGTCCAGGAGCACGGCGACGAGCCCCAGAAGCTGCGCGACAGCCATCACCGCCACAAGCAGATCCCCTTCTCCTCGGCGCGCAAGTTCATGGCCAGCCTGGTCGACGTCGAAGGGGAGGCCCGGCTGTTCGTCAAGGGCGCCCCGGAGATCGTGATCGCGATGACCCGCGGCATGGCCAGCACGGACGGCTGCCGCCGCGGGATGCCGGTCGACGACACGGGCGCGCCGATCTCCGGGCAGGTGGGTGCCCGTCTGGACGGCATCCTCGCCCTCGCCGTCGGGCGCCGCGATGCTCGTCCGCCGCGCCGCCGCCTCCGTGCAGGCGCTGCACGCCACCTTCCGGGCGGCGCTCTCGCCCAGCGCAGCCACGGCGTCGAGGACGCGATCGAGGACGGCCTCGAGCAGCTCGAGCTCGTCGCCGTCGCGGCGATCGCCGATCCCCTGCGCAAGGACATCCCCGAGGTGCTGTCCGTCGCCCGCACGGCCGGCGTCGACGTCAAGATGCTGACCGGCGACAACAAGCAGACCGCGGTCTCGATCGCGCGGCAGGCGGGGCTCCTCCAGGGCGACGACGACGTCGTGATCGAGGGCAGCGAGTTCCGTGAGCTCAGCGATGCCGAGCTCGACGCGATGATCCCGAAGCTGCGCGTGCTCGCCCGCTCGACCCCCGAGGACAAGCTGCGCCTGGTGAAGCGCCTGCGCGAGATCGGCTACAGCGTCGGCGTCACCGGCGACGGCACCAACGACGCCCCGGCCCTGAAGAAGGCCGACGTCGGCCTGGCGATGGGCAGCGGCACCGAGCTCGCCCGCGAAGCGAGCGACATCGTGCTGGTCGACGACAGCTTCAACGCGATCGTCAACGCGATCCTGTGGGGCCGCTCGCTGTACGAGAACATCCAGAAGTTCCTGCAGTTCCAGCTGACGGTCAACGTCGCGGCGCTGGTCACCGCCTTCTTCGGCGCGGTCTTCTTCACCGGCGACGAGCAGCTGCCGCTGACGACGATCCAGCTCCTCTGGGTCAACCTGATCATGGACACCCTCGCCGCGATCGCCCTCGGCCTCGAGCCGCCGCGCAAGGAGGTGATGAAGCTCCCGCCGCGGCCGCGCCGGGCGCCGATGATCACGTCCTGGATGTGGTTCGCCATCCTCGGCGTCGGCCTGTACACCTTCGCCGTGCTCGCGGCCCAGATGCACTTCAACTTCCTCGGCGCGGTCGGCGAGGCCGAGAAGCTGTCGGTCGTGTTCACGGTGTTCGTCTTCTTCCAGATCGTCAACGAGTTCAACAGCCGCAGCATCCGGCCGGGGGAATCGGCGCTCCGCGGCCTGTTCCAGAGCCGCTGGTTCCTGCTGATCGTCGGCGGCATCGCGGTGATGCAGTGGGCGATGACCCAGTACGGCGGCGAGATCTTCCGCACCGCGCCGCTGTCGTGGAGCATGTGGGGGAAGATCCTCGCGCTGAGCTCGACCGTGCTGCTCTTCGGCGAGATGTGGCGCTGGCTGACCCGCCGCCGCGCCGCGGGAGCGCAGGGATGAAGATCAGCGCGAAGGTCGCGCAGGTCGGCACCTCGATCTTCACCGAGATGACCGTCCTCGCCCGCGAGGTCGGGGCCCTCAACCTGTCCCAGGGCTTCCCGGACTTCGACGGCCCCGACTGGATCAAGGAGCTCGCCTGCCGCGCGGTACGCGAGGGCCCGAACCAGTACGAGCGCAGCGCCGGAAGACCTCGGCTGGTCGCGGCCATCGCCCGCCACCTCGAGGAGTCCTACGGCCTCGAGGTCGATCCGATGGCGGAGATCACCGTCACCTCCGGGGCGACCGAGGGCATCTACGCGACCCTGACCGGCCTGCTCGACCCCGGCTGCGAGGTCGTGTGCTTCGAGCCCTTCTACGACAGCTACCCGGCGGTGGCGGGCTTCGCCGGCGCGACGATCAGGACGGTGCCCCTGCGGGCGCCGGACTTCTCCTTCGATGAGGAAGCGCTCGCGGCCGCCTTCAGCGAGCGCACCCGGGCGGTGCTGGTCAACACGCCCCACAACCCGACCGGCAAGGTCTTCTCCCGCGCCGAGCTCGAGGCGATCGTCGCGCTGTGTGCACACCATGACGCCTGGCTGATCAGCGACGAGGTCTACGAGCACATGGTCTACGAGGGCGAGCACGTCAGCCCGGCGACGCTCGCGCCCGAGCGCACGGTGCTGATCTCCTCGGCCGCGAAGACCTTCTCCTTCACCGGCTGGAAGGTCGGCTGGGTGGTCGCCCCGCCCCTCGCGACCCGGGCCGTCCGCGCGGTCCATCAGTTCACGACCTTCTGCTCGGCGGCACCCTTCCAGGAGGCCCTCGCCCAGGCGCTGGAGGAAGCGCCCGGACGCGGCTACTACGCCGGCCTGCGCGAGGCGTACCGCGAGCGCCGCGACGTGCTGGTCGCCGGCCTGCGCGAGATCGGCTTCCGGCTCGAGGCCCCCGCCGGCACCTACTTCGCGATGGCGGACTACAGCCCCTTCTCCCGCGGTGACGACAAGAGCTTCGCGATCGCCCTCGCCCGCCGCCACGGCGTCGCGACCATCCCGCCCTCTTCCTTCTACCAGCACCCGGAGAGCGCCGGGACCCTCGTGCGCTTCGCTTTCTGCAAGGGCGTCGCGACCCTGCGCGAGGCCGTCCGCAAGCTGTCCGGGCTGCGCGGAGGCCTGTGATGCGCGTCGCCCTGCTGCAGATGGACCCGGTCTGGCACGACAAGGCGGCGAGCTTCGCGAAGGTGCGCGCCGCCCTCGCCCCGCTCGGGCCCTGCGACCTGCTCGTGCTGCCGGAGATGTTCGCGACCGGCTTCACGATGCGGCCGGGGAACCTCGTCGAGGATGCCGACGGCGAGACCGGCGCCTTCCTCGCCGGGCTCGCCCGGGAGGCCGGCTGCACCGTGCTCGGCGGGCTGATCGAGCGGGGCGAGGAGCTGCCGCGCAACGTGCTGGCGGCCTATGACCCGAGCGGAGCCTGCGTCGGCCGCTACGCGAAGCTGCACCCCTTCAGCTTCAGCGGCGAGCACGAGAAGTACGCGCCTGGCAGCGAGACGGTCGTCGTCCCGGTCGGCGGCCTGCGCGTCGGGCTGACGATCTGCTACGACCTCCGCTTCCCCGCGCTGTACCGCAGCCTGCTCGAGAAGGACGTCCACGCCTACGCGGTGATCGCGAACTGGCCCCGCCCGCGCACCGCGCACTGGCGCGCGCTGCTGGTCGCCCGCGCGATCGAGAACCAGGCCTTCGTGCTCGGTGTCAACCGGGTCGGGGAGGGCGGCGGGCTGACCTACGAGGGCAGCTCGCTCGTCGTCGGTCCCCAGGGCGACATCCTCGCCGACGGCGGCACGGCGGAGGGCCTGGTGCGTGCGACCCTCGACCTCGACGCCCTGCACGCCTGGCGCGAGGCCTTTCCGGCGCTGCGCGACCGGCGGGCGTGGACGCTGGGGGCGGGGTAGGCGGGGAAGCGCGATCTGGCGCGCGGGCCTATCCCCTCACGAACGACGGGCGGGGGTAAACCCCGCACCCTACCTCGGAGGGACGGTCTGCACCGGTAATCCCCGCACCCTTCACCGAACCGGGGTAGGGGAGGGGTTTACCCCCTCCCGTCGTGCTGCGGAGGCAGCCCTCCGCGCTCAGATCCAGCCGAGCGCCAGCTCCTCCCCGTTCAGCACCCGCAGCGCCTCGCCGCGGGCCCGCTCGAAGAACCGCCGGTCGACCTCCAGGGCCGCTTCGAGGGCCGCGCGCAGGGCCTGGCAGCCGAGCTCCTCGCGGTCTTCCCCGATCAGCACCGCGGCGAGCCGCAGGTTGTGGCGTACCCGCTGGCGCAGGGCGGGGACGGCGGCGATGCGGTCGAGGACGGCGTCGACCTCCGCGGGCACGGTCGCGTCATCCGCGGCGAGCAGGCGCTGCAGAGCCTGGAAGCGGAAGCCTCCGCTCGCGGCCTCCGGCGCGTCCTCCGCTTCCTCCAGAGTCTCCAGGCAGTCCGCTTCGACCCCGGCGTGGACCGCGGCGAACAGGGGGCCGAGGTCGCTGCCGCAGACGTCGGAGAACAGCGCGCAGTCGGCCTCCTTCTCGCTCAGCCCCCGCGCCTGCAGGGCGCCGCGCTCGCCGCGCCGCGCGAGGTAGGTGTCGAACAGCTCCGGGCCGTGGCGCAGCAGCAGGAGCCGCGCGAGCATCTTGCCGTTGCCGCCCTCGCCCTCGCAGAGGAACCTCCGCCACGCCGCGGCCTTGCCCTCCGGGCGCATCCAGCGCGGGCCGAGGCCGCGGCGCAGGCGCAGGCCGGCGAGGTCCATGTAGTCGGAGTGGTTGTAGCCGACCGTGTGCAGGTGCTCGTGGAACAGCGGGGTGCGGCCGAGCCCGTCGCGCAGGCGCACGCAGCGCAGCAGGTCCTTGACGTTGAATTTGCTCGTGCCGTTGCTGCTCGCGTAGGCCCGCACGCCGCGCGGCATCGTCGAGTGGATGGTGATCCGGCCCCGCTCCCAGCGCAGCTTCTTGATCGCGGCCTCGCGCAGCGAGGGGTACAGCAAGTCCGACGCGGCGAGCAGCACCTCGGCGTAGGCTTCGAGGAAGGCGGGGGCGCTGACCCGGTAGTGCGCGCTCTCGAACTGCGCCGCCTCTTCCCCGTCGACTTCGCTCTCGACCAGCGGCAGGGCGGTCTGGATGCGGTAGCGCAGCCCGTCGAGGGACGCCGGCGGGTCGCAGTCGAGGAAGCTGCGCCGGGCGCGCTGCCAGGGCTCGCCCTCGCGGTCGATGGCGAAGCGCACGAGGCGCTCCTGCTTGCGGCCGGCCTCGAGCACGTGGCCGGCCTGGTCGAGCAGGAAGACCCGGGCGGCGAACAGGGGCTGCTTCTGGTAGCGCTTCTGGTACAGCCGGTGCCAGACCCGCGGCTGCAGGGGAGCGCCGACCGTCAGCGTCAGCGCATCGTCGAGGCTGTAGGCCTTGAGCGCGAAGTCGAGGGCGCCCGCCGCGGTCTTCAGCCCGTAGCCGAGGTCGCAGGGGCCGCGGCTCAGCCACAGGCGCTCCCCCTCCGCGAGGGCGAAGCTGCGCTGGCCGAGGCCATCCTCGCCGAGGCGCACGCGCAGCTCGACCGCGTCGACCGCTCCGGCCCGCGCGCAGGACACCGCGACCGCGTCCTCGAGCGTGAAGGCCAGGCCCTCCGTCGGCAGCAGGAAGGCCGGGCCCTCGGGGGTGGAGGCGACCAACCGCGCGTCGACGGCCAGGCCCGCGCTGCGCTGGAGCACGCCCGCGCTGGTCGCCGGCCGGAAGACGCTGCGCAGGAAGGGCAGCGCCCGGGGCGCGAGCTCGAGCTCGACCGCCGTGCCGCCGTGCAGCGTCCAGGGCAGCGTCTCGTCGGGGGCGAGCGCGAGGCTCCGGGCGCCGGCGTCGAGCGCGAGGCGGGCGTGCAGCAACACCGGGGCCGCCCGTGGCGCCGCGCTGACGAACAGCTCGATGTCGCCAGCGGGGAGGATGAGCGCGCCGTTGCCGGAGGCGTCGAGCTCGCCCTCGAAGGCGACCGAGTAGTCGCTGCTCCAGGCCTGCACGCGCGCTCTGGCCAGGGGCGCGCCGTCGAGGTCCCGGGCGCTGAGGGCCAGGGTGCAGGCCGCGACCTCCGCGGCCGCCGGCCGGGCGACCGGCGGCTCGCTGGCCGGGGCGAAGCGCGCGTACTGCTCGAGCCGCCCGCACAGCTCCTCGCAGCCGGGCTGCGCGGACAGGGCGGGGAGCAGGCCGTGCAGCCAGAGTCGGTCGGCGAGGGACACGGCCGCCGGGTGGCCGGCGTCGAGCAGGGCGCGGACGGCCTGCTCGCGTTCCTCGGCGGGCCAGGCCAGGGCGGCGCGCGCGCCCTCGGCGGGAGACAGCTCCGCCAGGGCGCGGGCGCGCTCGCTCAGGGTGTCGGCGCTGCCGCTGGCGAGCAGGAGCAGGACGGTCAGGGGGACGGTGATGCGCATCGGTTCGCTTCCTCGTGTGCGTGGTGTCCGCCGACTTTGCAAAGCCCGGGCCATCCCCCCGGACGTGGCGGAACGCGCCTCCCGCGGCCGCGCGCTGTCAATCCCCGGTTGGCGGGCCCGGGACGGCTGGAGCCGATCGTCTCAGCGCGCCTCGACCTCCGCGAGCAGCGCGGCCGCCGCCCGCGCGTAGGCCGCGTAGCCCGCCGCCAGGGGATGGCCATCGGTGGCGGGATACAATGGACGCCCCGCCGCGCGCTCTATCTCCAGGGCCTCGCCGAGCTCCGCGAGCGCGTCGCGGCAGGGCAGGCCGAGGCGCGCGAGCTCCTCCCGGAACGACGCGAGCAGCGCCTGCTCGGAGGCGACGGCCCGGGCGACCTCCGGGGGCAGCTCGGCGCCGTGGCGCGCGGCGCACGCGGAGTAGACCCGCATCTTGCTCGGGATCAGCAGCACCCCGAGCCGCGCGTCGTCGGCCCGGCAGGCCTCGGCCATCGCGGCGAACAGCGTCCCCGCCTGCTGCAGCCGCGCGACGACGAGGCTGTCGGCGAGGTCCATCGCCGCGCCGTGGCGCCGCACCCGCCCGGCGGCGATGGCGAGGTCCGTGCAGGGGGCCCCGGGCCGCACGAGCGCGGGCCGCTTCCGCAGGGCGCTGCGCGTGGCGGCGACCAGGGCGGAGCGCTCGATCGCGAAGCGCTGCAGGGCCATCGGCGCGGACAGGGGCGGGGGCGGGAAGACGTAGTCCCAGTCCGCGAGGTCGTTGGCCGGGTAGAAGGCGACCAGCAGCGTGCGGCAGCCCTGGGCGAGGGCGAGCTGCACACAGTGGGCATAGTCCGGGACGCCGAAGCCGCCGACGCCGAAGTTGTAGACCTCGCGGCCGCTCTCCGCGGCGAGCCGCGCGGGCCAGCTCGCGTCTGCCTCGACGTTGTAGCCGTAGGTGTGCGAGTCGCCGATCGCGGCGATGTCGCGGCTCAGCCGGAGGTTGCGGAAGCCGGCGGCGTCGACGTCCGGCAGCGCGGGGTCGAGGACGTAGCGCAGGGTCGGGTGGGGCACGCGCGGGTCGAGCCGCTGCGGGAAGGGGGTGAGCAGGCGCAGCGCGAGCTCGCCGAGCAGGATGCAGCCGAGAGCGAGGCTGGCCACGAACAGCCATCGGCGCCGCCGGGACAGGCTCAGGACTCCCGCTCCAGGTAGCGTTGGAGGAGCTCCGCGGCCCCGTCGCAGACCAGCTCGGTGTGCCCGCAGGTCCCGCAGATCCAGGCCTTGAGCGTGCCGGTGACGCGGTCCTTGAACACCCAGGCCCCCGGGTCGCCGTCGACGGCGACGGTCAGGCTGCGCTTGATCCCGTCGTCGTGGTCGATGATCTGGGTCGCCGGGAACACGCTCTGCGAGCCGCAGCGCACACAGGTGCCGAGCTTCGCTCGCGGGCCGTCCTCCGGCGCGTCATCCGGGACCTCGAAGGCGCCCGCGGGAGCTTCTCCCGCGCGCGTCGTCCCGCACCTCCAGCAGGCGTCGAAGGTCTCTTCGTGCCGCTCTCCGCAGCTCCCACACTTCCACATCCCCGGTTCCTCCTACTCCCCGGCCGCCTCGATCTTGCCCGCGATCAGCCCGTCGTGCAGCAGGAAGACCGTCGGCACCAGCGCCGGCTCTTCGGCGTCCTCCGCGAACTTGCCGCGGGCGATCGCGACCAGCTTCGGGATGTCCGACTGGGTCGCGTCGGCGACGACCATCATGCACTTGCGCGGGATCGCGACCGCGAGCATCTGCGCGTCGAGCAGCACCGCCAGGGAGCGCATGAAGTCCCGGTCGAGGATCTTCTCGGCCGCGAAGTAGCTGTCGTGGATCACCCGCAGCCGCAGGCCGAGCACCTCGAGCTCCTCGACCGCGACCCCGACCTGGGCGAGGTTGGCGATCGCCTCCTTGCGCAGCGCGGGCAGATCCGGCGCGGGCAGCGAGTTCTTGTGGAGCAGGCCGAAGGTGTGCGGCCGGTCATTGCCGTAGGCGATCAGCGGCAGCTCGCCGGGCTTCCAGTCCCCCTCGTCGACCAGCGGCTGGCAGACCACCAGCTCGCGCTGCGGCCAGTCGGGGGCCTTGAGGTTGGGAAGCAGCGGACCGCTCGGCTCCTCGGCGTCCTCGGCCATCGTCAGCAGGTGGCGCGGGCTCTGCCGCGGCCCGAGCTCGAGGAAGCGCCGCGCCTTGTCCGCGACGTTGATCAGGTTCGCCCCGTCCTCGAGCTGGAAGACGAAGGGCAGGGTGGAGAAGCGCTGCGGATCGTCGATCCAGCGTCCCCCGAACAGGCCCCGCAGCAGCTCGCCGGTCAGCGCCGCGAGCTCGGCGACCGCGGTCCACCACTCGATCTCGAGCTCCGGCGTCAGGGCGCGCTCGCTCAGCCGATCCTCGAAGGTGCCGAGCCCGTCGCGGGACAGCGGCAGGTCCTCCCGCGCGAGGACCCGGCGGGAGAGCCCGGCGAAGGCCGCGTCGGCGAGGTCGGCGAGGTCGACGGCCTCGCCCTCGACCGGGACCGAGGGCTCGCCGTCCGGCAGCACCTGCAGCTCGACGCCGGCGCTGGCGAGCAGGTGCCGCACCCGCGTCCCCGGCTCGTGCTGACAGGCGACGCGGACGCGGGCGGGACCGTGCTCTTCGGTGCCGAAGCGCCGCGGGTTGATCACGCGGGCGAGCAGGAACAGGGTGCTCAGCTCGGGCTCGGCCTCGATCTCGTCGGCGGTGCGGTGCTCGGTCTGCAAGAGCACGCAGCCCCCGTCGTCGTCCTCGAGGACGATGTCGACGCGATCGAGGGAGCTGTACATCGGATCTCCTCTGCGCCCGGAATCCGCGGCCTGCGGGACCGGGCGCCGGGCGCGTTCACGAACCGAGCAGCGACTGCACGACCCAGGCGGCGAGGAACATCAGCGCCACCACGACGCCGAGCATCAACAGCGGCAGCGGCTCGCCGGAGGTCAACGGGTTCGCGCTCGGCTCCTCGGGCTGCGGTGTATGGAGCCCGTCGACGAAGGTCTTGGCCTCGCTCAGGCTGCAGCCGGTGCGTGCGCGGTAGACCTTGATCGCCTCGATCTTGTGACCCGCCGCCGCGAGCTCCCTGACCTCCGCCAGCCTCTCATCGCCCCTGGAGGACGGCGGCGCAGCGAGCGCCTCGACCGCCGCCTTGGCCTCCCGCAGGCTGCAGCCGGTGCGCTCGCGGTAGACCTTGATCGCCTCGATCTTCTTGCCCGCCGCCGCGAGCTTCTTGACTTCCGCCAGTCCATCATCATCCTGGGAAGGCTCGGACATGGCGGGTCTCTCCTCGAATGGACGGCGGCGGACTGCGCCCCGACGGACACCAACCCCGCTTCGTTATACCAAATCTCCCGCCCGGTCCGGCGGCTTGTCTGGAAGCGGACGATGGCATCCCCTCTCGCTGACCGCGTGCGCCCGACGACGATCGACGGCATCGTCGGCCAGGAGGCGCTGCTCGGTCCGGGCCGGCCGCTGCGCCTGTGCGTCGAGCGCGGGGTGCTGCCCTCGCTCCTCCTGTGGGGTCCCCCCGGCTGCGGCAAGACCACCCTGGCCCGCGCGCTGGCGCGTGCGGTCGAGGCCCGCTTCGTCGAGCTCAGCGCGGTCTCGGTCGGCGTCGCCGCCCTGCGCGAGGCGGCGCGGGACGCCGAGCGGGCGCGGCCGACGCCGAGCGTGCTGTTCATCGACGAGATCCACCGCTTCTCGAAGTCGCAGCAGGACGCGGTGTTGCCGCACGTCGAGTCCGGGCTGCTGATCCTGATCGGCGCGACGACCGAGAACCCCGGCTTCCGCGTCAACCGCGCCCTGCGCTCGCGCTGCACGATCTTCGCCCTCGAGCCGGTGCGCGAGGAGGTCATCGCCGCCCGGCTCCGGGAGATCGCCGCCCGCGAGCTTCCGGCGCTCGAGGTCGAGCCCGAGGCCCTGCAGTGGCTCGCGCGCAGCGCCGGCGGCGACCTGCGCCGGGCCCTGAACGGCCTCGAGGTCGCGGCGCGGCTCGGCCAGGGACCGCTGAGCGCGGCGGCGGTGCGCGCCCTGGTGCCGGAAGCGGCGGACGGCTTCGAGCGCGGGGCGGGCCACTACGACTGCGCGTCGGCCTTCCAGAAGAGCCTGCGCGGCTCCGACGCGGACGCGGCCCTGTACTACCTCGGGAAGATGTTGCGGGCAGGGGAGGATCCCCTGTTCATCTGCCGGCGGCTGACCGTGTGCGCGAGCGAGGACGTCGGCCTCGCCGATCCCCAGGCGCTGGTCCAGGCCCTCAGCGCCTGGCAGGTCGTCGAGCGGGTCGGCATGCCCGAGGGCCGCATCGCCCTCGCCCAGGCCACCGTGTACGTCGCCCGCGCGCCGAAGAGCAACGCCGCCTACGCCGCCCTCGACGCGGTGCTCGACACCCTCAAGCGCGGCGGCGACCACCCGGTGCCTGCCCACCTGCGCGGCAGCGGCGGGGAGGGCTACGTCTACACCCACGACCGGCCCGAGGTCCGCCAGGAGTTCCTGCCGGAGCCGCTGCGGGGGACGCGCTTCCTGCCCTCCTCCGGTCCCCCTCCGCGTGCGCTCGAAGCGGTCGCGGGGAAGCTGCGGGAGCTCGGCGAGGGCACCCTGGACAGCGCGGCCCTCGGCGCGGACCTCGGCCTGGCGCGGCCCCTGGTCGTGCGCTGCGTGCGCGCGCTCGCCCGCCAGGGAGCGCTCGAGCTGGTGCAGAGCGCGACCTTCCGCTGGAAGCGCTGATCGTCAGGCCCGCGCCACCTCGAGGTAGAGCGCCTCGAGACGGTCGTTCAGCGCCTCCTTGGCGAACTCCGCCTCGACCTTCGCGCGCCCGGCCCGGGCGAGCCGCGGCCCGAGCTCCGGCTCCTCGCACAGGCGGCGCACCGCGGCGGCGAGGGCCGCGGGGTCGCGCTCGGGGACCAGCAGGCCGCCGACGTCGTGCTCGACGAGCTCGGGGATGCCGCCGTGGCGGGTCGCGATGACCGGCAGACCGGAGGCGAGCGCCTCCTTGAGGACGTTGGGGATGCCCTCCTGGTTGCCCGCGCGGGGTGTCACGCTCGGGGTCAGCAGCACGTCGGAGCGGGCGAGCAGCGGGGGCAGGGCCGCGTGGTTCAGGGCGCCGAGCAGCTCGACCTGCGCGCGCAGCCCGCGCTGGCGGATCAGCTCCTCGAGCGCCGGGCGCTGCGGGCCCTCGCCGACGATGCGGTAGGTGAGAGGGAGCCCGGCGTCGCGCAGCAGGCCGGCCGCTTCGATACCGTCCGCCAGCCCTTTGAGCGGCATCAGGCGTCCGACGCTGAGCAACCGCAGCGGGCCCTCCCGCTTCCGGCGCGCGGCGAAGGGGAAGCGCCCGAGGTCGATGGCCGAGTGCAGCACCTCGATCTTCTCCGGCGGGCAGCCGTGCGCCCGGACCAGCCGCGCGAGGTTGGCGCCGACCGGCAGGACCCGTGCGCAGGCGGCGAACAGCGCGGCGTACCCTGCGCCGACCGCCCGCGGATCGCTGATGTCGTGCCCGCGCACGGAGCAGAGCAGCCTGCCCTCGAGCAGGCCCGCGCGCCTCCAGGGCAACACATGGCGGCCGAGGGTCAGGTACTGACAGTGGACGATGTCGAAGGGGCCGTGGCGGCCGTGGGATGCGACCCGCAGCCCGTCGAGCTTGTTCGCGCCTCTGCGGAGGAAGTCCCGCAGCAGCGACGCGGCGAGCCGCCGGCCGCGAGGCGACCCCCATCCGCCCTGCCCGATCAGGCCCAGGGCCTCCGCGATGCGACCGATCCGGCCGCGCCCCGGGGTCAGCCAGGTCGTCCGTGCCTCGAGCCCGTAGCGGAGCACATCGGGCTGGCGGTGCCGCGGACCGCGCCGGCGCCGGGCGAAGATCCGCACGGCGTGGCCGCGGTCGAGCAGCCCGGTCAGCTGGTTGAGGATGAAGGGCTCGGAGATGCAGGGGAAGCTGTCGACGAACACCGCGACGCGGAGCTTCCTCCACCTCGATGGACGGGGGGAGACGCGACCGAAGGCTCCGACGTCCGCCGTCACCCGCCCGCGCCCCTCACAGCTCCAGCCACTCGGCGAGCGCGTCGCCATCCGGCAGGATCTCGACCCCGTAGCGCGTCGCGAGGGCCTGCAGGGCCGGCTCCTGCCGCGCGGGATCGGAGGCGGCGCAGAAGGCCGGGCAGAGCGCGGCCCGGGCCTCGAGCTGGCGGGCCTTGCGCGCGTGGTAGCCGAGGTTGTGCTCGGTCATCGCGCCGATGAAGGCGTACTTGCTGCGGCGGGGGTCCGGATGCCCGCGAGCGACCTGCCGCAGGAGGTCGAGCAGCGCCGCGCCCTGACAGTCCTCGAGCTCGGCGACCTGGCTGCCCGGCGCGTTCCACAGCCCGGCCAGCGGCGCGAGCAGGCGCGCGCCGGGCTCGCCGGCCAGGCAGTGGGGCAGGAGCGCCGCGAAGTGCTCCGCGGTCGCCGGATCATCCCGCTCGTGGAAGTCGATGACGTGCAGCAGGCTGTGCCGGGTGTCGCGCCCGAGCCGCGCCGCGAACGCCTCGAGCAGGGCGGCGAGAGCCCCGCTCTGCGGATCGTCCCCGAGCACGCGGCCGACGGCCTCCGTGCCGACGTGGGTGCGCGGCGGCCGCTCGTCGGCGGCGAGGGGTCCGAGGAAGTCGCGCTGGAAGCACTCGGCGACCAGCACCACCGAGCCCCGCTCCGCCGCCTTCCGCCGCTGCGCGAAGCGCTCGGCCAGGCGCGCGAAGCCGCCTGCGGGCAGCGGCGCGGGCGGCGCGCTGGAGGCGACGGCCGCCAGGTCGGCGCGGGCTCGCGCCACGGCGTCGCTGCAGTCCGCGCAGCCCGGCAGATGCGCCGCGAAGGCGCGGGCCTCCTCGGGCTCGAGGGCGTCGAGCGCGAAGGCGGTGCAGGTGTCGTCGAAGGCACAGCCCATCAGGTCGCCCCCAACTCGACGCGCAGGCGCTGCAGACCTTTGCGGACGTGGGTCTTGACGGTCCCGAGCGGGAGCGCGAGGCGGGCGGCGATCTCGCTCTGGCTCAAGCCCTCGAAGTAGGCGAGCTCGAGGCAGCGGCGGCGGGCCTCCGGCAGGGTCGCGAAGGCCGCGCGCACCCGCTCGCCCTCCTCTTGCAGCGAGGCGTGGGCGAGCGGCTCGACGGCCGGGGTCATGCGGATCCCGACCGCCCGCTCGCGGCGCTGGCGGGACTTCTCCGCGCGCAGCCGGTCGAGCGCACGGCTGCGAGTCATGCACAAGAGCCAGCTGAGCACGTTGCCGCGTCCCGCGTCGTAGCGTTCCGCCCGGCGCCAGGCCTCGAGGAAGACATCCTGCAGCAGGTCCTCGGCGGCGCCGCGGTCGCGCAGCATCCGCACGCACAGGTTGAAGACCGGCGCGGCGAAGGCGTCGTACAGCGCCGCCAGGGCGCTCTCCTCACCGCGCGCGAGCGCTTCCAACCAGACCGTCGCGTCCGTCGGGGAGCCGGCCACACCGTGTCGTACGGGTTCCATGGGTGCGCAGTATAGCGAAGCCTCCAGGGGGGGCGAAGCGGTTACGGAGCAAGTTCCCCCGCGGATTGCCCCGCCACGCCGATCGGGACCGGGCTGCCACACGCGCGACGCGCACGGTACAATAGGGGAGCAGACACGGGGGACCCGATGCTTCCACAGACGAGCGACCGCACCCTGATGCGGATGACCGGGCTGGCGATCGGCCTGGTCTCGAACAACCAGGACGAGGAGAGCCTCGGCCGCGTCAAGCTGCTGATGCCGTGGCTCGGCGACGGCTTCGAGAGCCACTGGGCGCGGGTGATCCAGCCGATGGCCGGGAAGGGCCGCGGCTTCTGGTTCCTGCCCGAGGTCGGCGACGAGTGCCTGGTCGCGTTCGAGCACGGCGACATCACCCGGCCCTTCGTGCTCGGGGTGCTGTGGAACGAGAAGGACCGCCCCCCGTCGCTGCACGACGTGTTCTGCGCGAAGTGCGTCGAGGATCCGAGCCACGCCGAGAGCCACGCGAACACCGCCTTCAACGCCGACGGCAAGAACGACAAGAAGTACATGCGCAGCCGCTCCGGGCACATGATCGTGTTCGACGACAACAGCGGCCTGACCGTCGCCGACAAGACCGGGAAGCACCGCTTCGACCTCGTCACCGAGGAGAAGAAGGTGGTGATGAGCAACGCCGACGGCAACAACCTGCTCAACAGCCCTGCCGGAGGACTGAACCTCGCCGGCAAGGAGGTCGAGATCCAGGTGCTCGGCGACGCGACCTTCGGCTCGAAGGCGGGCATGAGCATCAAAGCCGCCGGGAACATCACCTTCGACTCGCGCGCGAACCTCGAGGTCAAGGCGGGCGGCGCGGTCGGCTTCCAGGCCGGCGGCCCCCTGACCATCCAGGGCAGCAAGGGCGAAGTGACCGGCGCGGGCACCTTCGGCTGCCAGGCGGGCGGCGTCGCGAACATCTTCGCCGGCGGCGTGTGCAACGTGGTCGGGGCGCCGGTCGGCCTGCAGCTGCCCGGCGCGCCGGTCGTGATTCCGCCCTCGACCCTCGACGCGGTGCTCGCGACGCTCGGCGCGGCCCTCGGCGGCGCGGGGCTGACCGGGGCGGCGCCGATGATGGGGATGGAGGCCGGCGACAAGACGAAGGCGCTGGCGGTCCTGACGAAACAGGAAAGTGTTTCGGCATGGCAATTCTGGCTCGATCAGGTTGACGGCACCTCGTCCGGCCATGTCATCGAGGACAGCCTGCTAGACAACAATACTTACACGCCCCTTCGTATCGAGGGCTCCGGCATCGTCGTGCGCAACAACCACATGGTCAATACTGATTCCACACCGCCAGCGGCGGAATCCAGTTTTAGCAACGCGTCCAGGCTAACCGCCGGTGCCGCACCTGACATTGCGCGCGGCGTCGAACCGATGGCCGGAACCGGCACAATTGCCTACGGGATAAATGGATCGTTGACCGACAGC
>JAUIEM010000605.1 GCA_030428695.1 bacterium | reverse complement strand
CGGCGCTGAGCAGCAGGAAGACGATCGTCACGGTCTCCGTCGGCCGGGCGGGATAGCGCAGCCCGTCGGGGCAGCGCGCGAGCGCGACGATCGCCCCGTCGAGGCCGGGGAGCCGCGCGTGCGGCAGCGCGACCCCTCCGCCGAGGGCGGTGGAGGCCTGCGCCTCGCGCTCCTCGAGGGCCGTGATGATGGACGGGGCGGCGAGCTGCGGATGGGCCGCCGTGACCGCCTCGGCGAGCGCGCCGAAGAGCTCGTCCCGCGTGGTGCAGTACAGGGCCGGCAGCAGCAGCAGGGCGTCGAGCGCGGCCTGGACGGTCGCCGAAGCGCGCGGCTCGAGCGGCGGGGCGTCGGCGAGCAGACGCTCGATGACCGTCCGCCCGTTCTCGCGCAGCAGGCGGGCGAGGGCGCCGAGCTCGGCGCCGCTCAGCCCGGCCCGCATCGTGGCGCGCAGCAGGGCTCCTGCCTCGGGGGTCGTGCAGAGGAAGTCGAGGACCTGCGGATCGACGATGCCCGCGATGTTCATCAGCACGCTCGGCGAGACGTGCAGGATCCCGGCGATCTGTGTGATGCGCTCGCTGGACGGCGGCCCCATCTTCCCGTTTTCGACCAGGCTGAGATAGGACGGGGAGATGCCGATCCGGCGGGCGAGCTCGCGCAGCCCGAGGCCGGACTCGGTGCGCAACACGCGCAGAAGCTGTCCGAAGTGCATGTTGTTGCCTGTTTAGTTCACAGTGAACGATCGCCAGGGCGAGGATACCGTGCCCGCTGTGGGTGCGCAACCATCTGTTCCGTAGCCCGTTTGATCGACCAGTTTCCCGGCCCTCGCGACGAGACCCGGCGCCTTCACCGGACCTGTGCGCCTGATCAGGGCTCGAGGGCCTCGAGCAGCTCGGCTGCCGCCGTCAGCCCCGGCTCCCTCTCCAGTGCCTGGCGCGCGGCCTCCGCCGCCTCCGCCGCGCGGCCGAGCGCCGCCAGGCCGTGGGCCAGCTCGAGGTACGACGCGGCTTGGTCCGGCGCCGCCTGGACCGCGATCTGCGCGGCCTCCAGCGCTTCCTCCGGGCGGTCCTCATGGCGGAGTCTGGCCGAGACCCGGCGCGCGACCTCCGCCAGCGCCGCGAACCGGGCGCGGGCCTCGTCGATGCGCCCGGCGAGCTCGAGGGTGGCGGCGAGGTTCCAGCGCGCGTGGAGGGCGTCCGGATCGATGGCGACGGCGCGCTCGAGGTGGTGGATCGCCTGAGGCAGCCGGCCATGCACCCGCAGCAGGTTGCCGAGGTTGTAGTGGGCCCCGAAGCTCTCCCCATCGAGACGCAGGGCAGCCTCGAACGCCGCCGCGGCCCGCTCGGGCTGGTCGAGCTCGTGCAGCACGTTGCCGAGCTCGAACATCGCCTCGGCGGAGCCCGGCGCGAGCTGCACGGCCCGCAGGGCGAAGGGCAGGGCTTCCTCCCACCGTCCCTGCGCGGCGTAGAGCAGGCTGAGGTGGCGGTGCGAGCGGGAAACGGGCGCGAGCGCGATGCTCCTGAGGAAGCTCGCCTCGGCCTCGGCGAGGCGCCCCTGGTCGAAGAGGGCCTTGCCGAGGTTGCGGTGGCCGCGCGCATTCTCCGGCCGCTTCTCGACCACATCCCGCCACAGGGCCTCGGCGCTGCGGTACACCCGGTTGCGGACCGCGGCCTGCACCCCGAGGCCGGCGACCAGGGGGACCCCGACCAGGGCGAAGGCGACGATCCCCCTGCGCGTGAAGCGCCGCAGCACGGTGTAGAGGCCGACCAGGAGGAACGCGAGCAGGGGCGCCAGCGGGAGATACAGCCGGTGCTCGAAGCACAGGTCGAGGATCGGCACGATCGACGAGGTGGGAGAGAGGATCAGGAAGAAGCTCGCCGCCGCACATCCTGCCGGGCGCCCGCGCAGCGCGAGGACCGCGCTGACGAGGAGCAGCGCGACCAGCACCGCCAGCGCCGGCAGGGCATCGGCCCAGGTGGGGACCGGACGCCACCCGTAGTCGAGGCACAGCCCCTCGGGGATCACGGTGAGCCGCAGGTAGTGCAGGATGATCTCCGGCTGGGTCAGGGCGTAGTCCGCCCACCCCACGGTTGATTGGCTGAAGCCCGCCGAGTCCGAGCGCGGTCCCTGGATCACCAGCACCGCGAGCAGGATCCAGCCCGCGCTCAACGCGAGATGGTGCAGCCGGTGCGCGCGCAGGGCGTCCCCCCACGAGCGGCTGATGAAGCAGCGGTCGTAGAGGAGGACGACGACAGGCGCCGTCACCATCACCTCCTTCGTGCCCATCCCGAGCAGGCAGCACACCGCCGCCGCCACCGTCCACCCGCGCGATCCGCCCTCGAAGGCGCGCACCGAGCAGTACAGCGTCAGCAGGTAGAACAGCCCCATCAGCGCCTCGACCCGCTGCACGATGTAGGTGACGCTCTCGGTCTGCAGCGGATGCGCGGCCCAGGCCGCCGCGCACACCGCGGCGAGCCAGCCCGCGGCGGGGGCGAGGTCGGCGCCGCAGCGTGGGTTGCGCAGGGTGCGGCGCAGGAGCGCGAAGAGCACCTGGGCGGCGAGCAGGTGGACGATGATGTTGACCAGCCGGTGCCCGGTGGTCTCGAGTCCCCACAGCGCATAGCCGAGGGCGAAGCTCAGGGCGGCGACCGGCCTCCCCGCGAGCGTGGACTGGGGCGCGGCCCACAGGTCGGGGCCGGGCACGAGGCTCTTGACGGCCGGGCTCTCCGGCAGCGCGGGGAAGTCGTCGAAGTGGAAGGGAGCGTCGAGCACGCCGAGGTAGGGGAGGGCGGCCGCCGCCGAGACGAACAGCAGCGCCGCCAGCGTCCCGCGGAGGCCGCCCGGTTCCGACTGGGCTCCCGTCATGCCTGCGTCCGGCAGGGTTCCACCTCGTCCTCGTCGCCCCTGCTCCACGCCCGCGGCGGCTCCAGCAGCCTGCCGCAGGTGTACCCTACCGCGGGATGGCCGTCAAACGGGTCAGCGCTCGATGTCGAGCTGGAGGAAGTGGGTCGCGCAGGAGATGCACGGGTCGTAGTTCCGCACCGCCTGCTCGCAGCGCCAGGTCAGCTCCGCGTCGTCGAGGTCGAGGTGGCGCGGCACGAAGGCGCGCAGGTCCTGCTCGATGGTCCACTGGTTCTGGGAGGTCGGCGGCACGATCTGGCAGGCGACGATCGCCCCCTCCGCGTCGACCTCGTAGCGGTGGTAGAGCAGCCCCCGCGGCGCCTCGGTAGCCGCCCGGCCCACCCCGGCCCGGGGAGTGTAGGCGAGCGAGGACTGCGCCGGCGGCTTGTAGCTGCCGATGATGCGCAGGGCCTCCTCGACCGCGAACAGGATCTCGAGGGCGCGCACGACGATGCTGCGGAAGGGGTTCCGGCAGGGCGCGGTCACGCCGACCTCCTCGGCGAGGGCGCGCACCGACTCCGGCAGCCGGTCGAAGTTGAGGGCGAAGCGGGCGAGGGGCCCGACGAAGTAGGGCTCGAGCGGGCCGCTGGGGGCCGGACGCAGGCCGGCCTG
>JAUIEM010000604.1 GCA_030428695.1 bacterium | reverse complement strand
GGGTGCAGCCGAGGGCGTAGAGGTCGGAGCGGTGGTCGGCGCTGCGGCAGTCGTCCCACTGCTCGGGGGGCATGTAGGCCGCGGTGCCGAGGGAGGCGCCCTCCTCGGTCAGCTCCGACAGCGCGCTCTGTTTGGCGAGGCCGAAGTCGGAGATCATCAGCCGCTCCTGGTCGTCGAGCAGCAGGTTGTCCGGCTTGATGTCCCGGTGCACGATCTGCGCCTGGGCGGCGGCCCACAGGCCCGACGCGGCCTGTTTGATCAGCTCGGCGGCGGTCGGCTCTTCGAGCTTCCCCTTGCGCCGCAGCAGGTCGCGCAGGGAGCCGAGCTCGGCCCGCGGCATGATCAGGAACAGGTAGTCCTTCCAGCGCACCTGCTTGCGCACCCGGACGATGTTCGGGTGGCGGAGGCTGGCGAGGGCCTTGACCTCCCGCTCGAAGCGGCGGACGGAGTCCTCCTTCCGGGCGAAGGAGGGCGGCAGCGCCTTGACCGCGACGGCCGCGCCGGTCGCGTGCTCGCGGGCGAGGAAGACCGTGCCCATGCCGCCGGCCCCGATCTTCCGCTCGATGGTGTAGCCGGGCAGCTCGAGGCGGAGGACCTCGGCCAGGCTCGGCACCCGGATGGTGTCCTTGGTGCCGTGGCTGGAGGGCCCCTGGCTCAGGGCCGCGCCGCACTCCAGGCAGAGCGGTGAGCGGCGGGGGTTCTTGTGGGAGCAGCTCGGACAGCGCACGCCTGGTTCCCGCTCGGGCTGGTGTCGCGGCAGCGGATGGGAGGAAGCGCCGTCAGGCTTCCTCCTCCTCCTCCCCTTCGAGCTGCGCGCGGAGCGCTTCGTTCATCGCCTCGAAACCGGCGGCGGTCACGGGGGAGAAGCGCTTGTACAGAAAGCTGAACAGGCCGGTGAAGGTCTCGCGCTGGATCACGCGCGTCTCGTCGGGACCCTGCTCGTTGAGGATCAGGGCGTAGTGGCCGTCGCACAGGCCGGGAAACAGGTAGTGGGCCTCGCACAGGAGCTCGCGGTACTTCGCGACCGTCTTGACCGTGCGTTTGACCACGCGCACCTTGCCGCCGGCCTGCTTGTAGTGCATCTCGAGCTCGCTGCCGAGGCGGGCGCGGCCCTTGACCTTCGCAATCAGCGGGTTCCAGTCCGGGTAGCGGGAGAAGTCGATCGCCGCCTGCCACACGTCCGCCGCGGGGGCGTCGATGATGATGTCGCTCGAGATCTCAGGCATCGATCCTCCAGAGCGGGCGGGGTTCATGAGTTATGCCGGATGCCGCGGCGTCCCGCAAGTCGGCGCCCGACGGTTCCTTGCGTAGCCCGCCCTCACGGCCGCCGCTCCGGCGCGAGAGCCCCGAGCTGGGCGGCCAGCCGCTCCCGCTCCGCGCGCAGGGTCTGCCGCTCGCGGTCGCGCACCGGACCCTCGGGGAGCTGCGCCAGGCCCTCGAGCAGCATCTCCACACCCGCCAGCCGCGACCGCACCCCCTCGGCGAGCCGGGCGCGGCAGTCGGCGAGCTTGTCGGCGGCGAGCTGCAGGCGCTCGAGGCGGACCAGGGCGTCGCCGGCCTCGGGCAGGGCGCCGCGCTCGACGAGCCTGTCGAACAGGGCGCGCTGGGCTTCGCGCTCGGCCTCGCGCGCCTTCTGGTTGTCGTTCCAGAAGCGGCGCGCGATGCCGAACAGCGAGATCGCCTCGACGTGCGCCTGGAAGGAGCCCTTCGCCGCGCGCAGACGCTCGAGCTTGCGCTTCCCCTGGGCGTAGAGCTTGAGGCTCTCCTTGTGGCGCAGGAAGCCGCGCACCGCGTTCGCGAAGGCCGTCGCCGTCTGGTACCGCTGCGCGGGGTCGGGGTCGAGGGCCTTGCCGCAGATGCGCACGAGCTCCTCGGGCACGTCGTCCGGCAGCGGCGCGACCTGCCCGGTCGCCGCGCGGGTGACGACCTCTGAGAAGGTCCCCAGCCCGTGCGGCGGCTGGCCGTGCAGGATCCGGAACAGGATCCCCCCGAGCAGGTAGGTGTCCGTCCACGGGCCGATCGCCTCGCTGTCGCCGCGGGCCTGCTCGGGGGCCATGTAGCTCGGCGTCCCGCAGGGACTGGTCAGCTCGCGCTTGCTGCGCAGGAGCGGGCTGGGCTTGGCGTCCGCGAAGGTGACCGCCAGCCCCCAGTCCATCAGCAGCACCTCGTCGTAGGAGCCGACCATCACGTTGGCCGGCTTGAGGTCGAGGTGCAGGAACTGGCGGCTGTGGGCGAAGGCGACCGCGTTGCAGACGTGGAGCAGGATCTCGAGGTTCGACACCACGTAGAAGTCGCCGGTGCGGATCGCGCGCAGCGGCTTGCTCCCGTGCAACAGGTCCGACCACGCGCGGCCGTCGACGAGCTTCATCGCCATGTAGATCGCCCCGTCGTCGTCGGCGCCGAGGTCGTAGACCGGGATGATGTGCGGATGCTCGAGCTGACCGGTGACCAGCGCCTCGGCGATGAAGCCGCGCAGCACCTCGGGCTGGCGCGCCAGCTCGGCGCGCAGGGTCTTGATCGCGACGTCGCGGCGCAGGTTCGGGGCCTGGGCGCGGTTGACGATGCCGAAGCCGCCGCGACCGAGCTCTTCGTGCACGACGTAGCTCTGCGAGGCGAGCACGCTCTCGGCGGAGAGCGGCATCTGCCCCGCGCGCGGCCGGTAGGTCACGTGGGTCGGCAGCTCGTTCCAGTCGGCGTCCTTCGGCAGGTGCGCGGACCAGAGCTCGAAGATGGAGTCGTTGGAATCGGGCATCGCGGGCTTTCGGGTTGGCGGGCAGCAGAACTGCGCAGAGGGTAGCAGATATCGGAGCGCTGTGCTCGATGCCCGATCGCAAGGCGCGGAGCTCCGCGGCTCACGGGAAGCGAGCGCAGTCGGGTCCTCGAGCCTGCCCGGCTGCCCGCTCCGAGCCTGTCCTTCCGCTCGCTTGCGTCCCGGGCGGCGGAGTTGCCCGAACGCGTTGGGTCCTCGCGATCGGTGTCAGCGACGGTGCCCTTGACGTGATGAGGATCGGCACGGAGACTTCAGAGGAGGAGGGACCATGCGCGCGCTGGTGCTCGACATTCCGCAGGAGTGGCTCGAGGAGCGACGGAGACGTGGCCTCGATCGCCGGGATGAGGTCTGGGAGGGCGTGCTGCACATGGTTCCCCCGCCCCACTGGCGCCACAACGAGCTCAACGACGAGCTCGGCTACTTCTTCCGCTCCACCTGGCAGCGCGAGGGCCGCGGACGGACCTTCCCGGAGACCGGCGTGCGGCGGCCCGCCGCCGGTGAGCTGGCGGAGCTTCCCGGCACCCCGCGCGACTACCGTGTGCCCGACCGCGCCTTCCTGACCCCGAAACGCTACGAACGTCTGCAGGGCGCCTGGATCGTCGGCGGACCCGATGCGGTGCTCGAGATCGTGTCGCCCGGAGACGAGAGCGAAGCCAAGCTGCCGTTCTACTTCGAGGTCGGCGTCGAAGAGGTCCTCCTGATCGACCGCGACACCCTCGCCGTCCGCGTGCTGAACCGCGGCGCCCAGG
>JAUIEM010000134.1 GCA_030428695.1 bacterium | reverse complement strand
TGCTTCTGACCCTGGGCCTGTGCGCGAGCCTGCTCGCCCAGGACGCCTTGCGCGAAGACCTCGACTTCGTGCGCAAGAAGGTCTATCCGACGCTGGTCAACATCACCGTGATCACCGAGGTCCAGCAGGGCGGCCAGGTGCGCCGCCTCGGCGGGGGGGGCAGCGGCGTGATCGTCAGCCCCGCGGGCCACGTGCTGACCAACTACCACGTCGCGGGCAACACCATCCGCCGCATCTGCACGCTGCCGAGCGGCGAGGAGATCCCGGCCGAGGTCGTCGCCCACGATTCGCTGACCGACCTCTCGATCCTGCAGCTCGACCTGTCGGCCCGCGAGGACCGCAACGAGCCGCTGCCCTTCGCGACCCTCGGCAAGTCCGGCGACCTCGGCGTCGGTGACTACGTCGTCGCGCTCGGCAACCCCTTCGGCCTGTCGAGCTCGATGACCCTCGGCATCGTCTCGCACACCTCGCGCATCCTCAGCGACGGCTTGAACGACCTCGACTTCGGCGACGGCGAGATCACCGGCGTCTTCACCCGCTGGATCCAGCACGACGCCCTGATCAACCCCGGCAACTCCGGCGGCCCGCTCGTCAACCTCGACGGCGAGGTGGTCGGGATCAACACGCGCGGCGGCGCCGGCATGGGCTTCGCCTGCCCCTCCGACCTGGCCGGGCGCATCCTGAACCAGGTGATGGTCCACGGCGAGGTGATCCGCGGCTGGCTCGGCATCAACGTCGTGCCGGTGCAGTCGATCGGGCGGAAGTCCGGAGCGCTGGTCTCGATGGTGATCGAGGGCAGCCCCGCCGACCACGCCGGCATCGAGCCCGGGGACGTGCTGCTCGGCTTCGACGGCGACCCGGTCAGCGTGCAGCGGCTCGAGGACATCCCGAGCTTCCTCCTGCAGGTCGCCGAGCTCGAGGTCGGCGCGACGGTCGCGGTCGACCTGCTGCGCGATGGCGAGCAGCACACCCTGCACGCCGCGGTCGCGAAGATGGAGCCGTACCTCGGCGAGGGCGCCGAGTTCCGCGAGTGGGGCTTCACCGCCCGCGACATCACCCCGCCGATGGCCCTCCTGCGCCGCTACGCGGACGACCAGGGCGTCGTGATCACCGGCATGCGCACCGGGCTGCCCCTCGACGAGGCCAAGCCGAACGTCGCGGCCGGCGACGTGATCGTGTCGGTCGCGGGCCAGGCGGTCAGCGACCTCGCCAGCTTCCAGACGCTGCTGGCGGCCCACGCCGAGGACGAGGCCGTCGTGATCGGCATCCGCCGCGGCGCCAGCTCGATCCTCAGCGCGGTCGAGAATCCCGAAGAGAAGCCCGATCGGCCGCGGGGCGGTGAGCTGCCCAAGGCCTGGATGGGCATCGAGACCCAGGTGCTGACCCCGAACGTCGCCACCGCGCTCGGCCTCGAAGGCACCAAGGGCTACCGGGTCACCCGCGTGTACCCGGGCACCGAGGCCGCGAAGACCGGCCTGCTGGTCGGTGACCTGCTCGTCAGCCTCGACGGCGAGGAGCTCGAGGCCTACCGCAGCCAGGACGCCGAAGACCTGCGCCGTGAGCTCGAGGACTACCTGATCGGCGGCAGCGTCGAGCTCGGCGTCCTGCGCGACGGCGAGGAGCACGCTCTGAGCGTGGTGCTCGAGGAGAACCCCGCCCTGAGCGATTCCCCGGCGGCCTACGAGAACGAGGCCCTCGGCGTCAGCGTGCGCGACCTGACCTACGGCGACCGGCTCGCGTCGAATGATCCGCAGCTCAAGGGCGTCATCGTCACGGACATCGAGACCGGCAACTGGGCGCAGCTCGGCGGCCTGAGCTTCGGCGACCGCATCACCAAGGTCGACATGTTCGATGTCCGCGACGTGACCGACTTCGAGACCGCCCTCGGCGTGCTGATGCAGGAGCAGCCGCGCTACATCCAGATCTTCGTGCAGCGCAGCTACCGCACGCACTTCGTGTTTATCGAACCGGACTGGAGCGAAGTCAGCTCCGACTGAGACCGCGGCCGCCGCCGCACCCCCCCGGGCCTGCGGGCCCACGACCTGGAGACACCATGAGTTTCGGACGTATCGGCATCGCCTGCCTGCTGCTCAGCGGGCTCGCCTTTGCCCAGGACAACCCCTTCCAGACCCTGATCGACAACACCGCGCCCGCGATCGTCACCGTCAAGGCGGTGCAGAGCATCTCGATCACGATGGCCGGCCGGGGGGCCCAGGAGGAAGAAGACAAGGTCGAGATGCGCGGCGTCGTCGTCGACCCGAGCGGTCTGGTGATGGTCAGCGACAGCGGCCTGAACAACGGCGCGATCGCTCGCATGTTCGGCGACGATCCCCGCATCGACATCGCGATCAGCACCAACGACATCTTCGTCGTCTTCGAGAACGAGGAGACCGAGTACACCGCGCGCCTGGTCGCGACCGACACCGAGCTCGACCTCGCCTTCCTGATGATCGACGAGCTCGAAGGCCGTGAGCTGACCGCGATCGACTTCTCCCAGGCCGGCGGCGAGGCCGCGATCGGCTCGATGGTCTACGGCGTGACCCGCTTCGGTCGCTCCTTCGACTTCGCCCCGTACTTCACCCGCGCGATGCTGAGCGGCAAGGTCAAGAAGCCGCGCAAGCTGTGGCACCTCACCGGCGCGATCGAGACCGGTCTGCCCCTGTTCACCGAGGCCGGCGCGCTGCTCGGCGTCGGCATCACCGTCCTGCCCGACGGCGAGGAAGGCCAGGGCCTCGGCGCCCGTCTCGCCGCTGCGCAGGGCGGCGCCGCCGTGATGCTGCTGGCGACGAAGAAGGTCCACGCCCTGATCGAGCGCGCCAAGCAGCAGGCCGCCGAGCTCGACCAGGAAGAGGGCGGCACGGAGGAGTAGCCTCCGCGCGCCCCTCCGTTCCCCGCGTCGTCCCGCGGGGAGCGGACGCCGATCCGCCACGAGCCATCCGGTCCGATCCGCCCCGCCCCGCCATCCGGCGCGCGGGGCGTCGGTTTCCCCCCACGTTCCGAGAGGAGCTTCCGATGACCCCGCCCCGCCATCTCGCGGCCCTGGCCGGCCACGTCCAGACGACCGTCGAGGCAGCCCTGCGCGGCCTGGGCGCCGACGCCCCCTGCCCGGAGCTCAGCGCGCCGCCGCGGCCGGAGATGGGCGACCTGTGCCTGCCCTGCTTCCCCTTCGCCAAGGCCCTGCGCCAGGCGCCGCCCAAGATCGCGGCCGCCCTCGCCGAGGCCCTCGCCCCCGACGCGGTGATCGCCGCGGTCGAGCCGACCGGTCCGTACCTCAACCTGCGGCTGCACGCCGGCGCCCTGGCCTCCGCGGTGCTCGGCGAGCTGGCGGGCGGAGGGGAGAGCGACGGCGGCGGCCACGTGCTGATCGAGTTCAGCTCGCCGAACACGAACAAGCCCCAGCACCTCGGCCACATCCGCAACAACCTGCTCGGCGACGCGAGCGCCCGCATCCTCGAGCACGCCGGCCGGCGCGTGACCCGGGTCAACCTGATCAACGACCGGGGCATCCACATCTGCAAGTCGATGCTCGCCTACCGGCTGCAGGGAGAGGGCGAGACCCCGGCGAGCTCCGGCGTCAAGGGCGACCACCTGGTCGGCCGCTACTACGTCGCCTTCGAGACCGCCTTCCGCGAGGAGTACGCCGCCTGGCTGGCGAGCCCCGCGGCCCAGGAGCGCTTCGCGCGCTGGCAGACCGAGCCGGCCGGGAAGAAGGCCGCGGCCAAGCGGACCCGCGCCATCGCCAAGGCGGAGAAGCAGACGAACCCGGCCAAGAAGGAGAAGCTGCTCGCCAAGGTCGCCGCCCTCTGGGACACCTTCCGGACGACCTACAAGGACGGCTACTTCAACGCCGAGTCGCCCCTCGGCGGCCAGGCGCGGGAGATGCTGCGCAAGTGGGAGGCGGGCGACGCCGAGGTCCGGACCCTGTGGGAGACGATGAACGGCTGGGTCTTCGCCGGCTTCGATGAGACCTACCGCCGGCTCGGGATCCGCTTCGACCACATCGACAAGGAGAGCCTGACCTATCTGCTCGGCAAGAGCCTGGTCGACAAGGGCCTCGAGCAGGGCATCTTCCACCGGCTCGACAACGGCGCGGTCGCCTGCGACCTCAGCCAGGTCGGCATGAAGGGCGAGAAGGTGCTGCTGCGCTCCGACGGCACCAGCGTCTACATGACCCAGGACCTCGGCACCGCGGTCTCGCGCTTCGAGACGTTCGGCGCCGAGCGCATGGTGTACGTCGTCGCGGACGAGCAGAACTACCACTTCGAGGTGCTGTTCGGCATCCTCGGCCTGCTCGAGCCGAAGCTCAAGGGCGCCTGCCACCACCTGTCCTACGGCATGGTCAACCTGCCGAGCGGCAAGATGAAGAGCCGCGAGGGCACCGTCGTCGACGCCGACGACCTGCTCGACGAGCTGTTCGGTCTCGCCGAGCAGGAGACCCGGCAGCGCTGGCCCGAGCTCTCCGAGGCGGACGCCGCCGAGCGCGCCCGGGTGGTCGGCCTCGCGGCCCTGAAGTACTTCATCCTCGACGTCTCCCCGGCGACGACGATGCTGTTCGACCCGGCGAAGTCGATCGAGTTCACCGGCAACACCGGCCCCTACCACCTGTACGCCTACGCCCGGGTGCAGAGCATCTTCGCCAAGGCGGGCATCGACCCCGCCGGCCTCGACCTCGAGGGCGCCGACCTGTCCGGCCTCGGCACCGACGAGGAGCGCGCCCTCCTGCAGGCGCTCTACGCCTTCCCGGGCGAGCTCGCGCGGGCGGCCGAGGGCTTCGACCCGTCGCGGGTGGCCGCGGCGATGTACGCGGTCGCCAAGGCCTTCTCGAGCTTCTACGCCGGCGACAAGCACCCGGTGGTCAAGTGTCCCGACCCGGCCCTGCGCAACGCGCGGCTGCTCCTGACCCGGGCGGTGGCCCAGGCGGTCGGCACGGGCCTGGACCTGCTCGGCATCCCGCGGCTCGAGCAGATGTAGGCCCGCGGTCTCCTCAAACTCTACGCTCCCGGGCGGCGCGGGGCCTTGTCGCGGTAGGTCAGGGCGAGCAGGTTGAGGAAGAAGCCGAGGTTGGCCAGCGACATCAGCTTGATCACCTGGTCGGGCCAGGCCATCGCCCCGAAGAAGCCGAGCAGGTAGCCCACCGCCGAAGGCCACAGGCCCCGCTCGACGTGGATCGCGGCGAGCGTGCCGGTGCTCATCCACAGGAAGAAGTGCAGCCGCATGCTGTCGAAAGGGGCCAGCCCGCCGAGCCTGGTGCCCAGGTGCAGGACGACCTGGGCCAGGGGCACGAACAAGAGGGTGAGGAAGACGCGTCGGTTGAGGGTGGTGGAGAGCACGGTCCGCCGCGCCAGCAGGCCGAGGGCCAGGACCATCGCCGCGAACACCAGGCTGTAGGCGAGCACATTCTCGCCGACCTGCTCGATCGTCGTCCAGCCGAACCACTCGCTGGCGGCGGGCCCGATCGCCCAGACGCTCCCCATCGTCAGCACGATCGCGGTGCGCGCCCGCCAGCCCACCTCGGGGTCGAGCTCGTAGTGCTGCCGGTGCAGCTGCGCGAGCCGCCGCGCCTCCCGGGCTTCCTCCTCCTGCAGGCTCCGCAGCGCCCGCTCCAGCGCCGGCGGGACCTGCTCCATCTCGGCGACGAAGCGGGCCGCCGCCTTCGAGTCCCGCTGCCGCAGCTCGTAGCGGCACAGCTCCTCGCAGGCCTCCTGCAGCGCGGCGCGCGCCTGCGCGTTGCCGGGCCAGGCCTCCAGCGCGGCCTGGAAGCCGAAACGGCAGGCGCCGTAGGACAGGTAGAGCCGACCGTGCTCCTCCTCGTTGAGCGTCCCGCCCCCTGCCAGCTGCGCGCGGATGCTGGCGAGCTGCTGCTCGGCGGTCTCCGCCAGGCGCATCGAGCCGCGCTGGGTCAGGAAGTGGTCGCACGCAGCCCGCATCTCCTCCGCGCTGGCGTAGCGACGCGCGGGATCGCGGTGCATCGCCCGGCGGCAGATCGCGCGCAGGGCCGGAGCCGCATCGGGCAGCGGAGGGCTGCGGTGCAGGATGCCGTGCAGGATCGCCGCCAGATTCTCGCCCCGCTGCGGAGGCTCGCCGGCCAGGATCTCGTACAGCACCGCGCCGAGCAGGTAGATGTCGCAGGCGCTGGTCAGGGTGCGCGGGTCCTCGTCGAGCATCTCCGGCGCCATGTAGGCCGGCGTGCCCGCGATGCCGCGCGCCTCCTCGACCGACGGCAGGCGCCCCAGCGGGTCCGGGCGCAGGCTCAGGGCGATGCCCCAGTCGAGCACGTAGACCTCGCCGAAGCCCCCGATCATCACGTTGTCGGGCTTGATGTCGCGGTGCAGGATGCCGCGGCTGTGGGCGAAGTGGACCGCATTGCACACCTGCATCAGCACCCGCAGGTTCCACTCCAGGGGGTCGTGGCCCGTGCTGCGCCGCGCGACGGCCGCGGGGTCGTGCATCAACGCGCTCCAGCGCACCCCGTCGATCAGCTTCAGCACGATCGCGGGCTGGCCCTCCCCGTCGATGCTGACATCGTAGACCGGGACCACGTTCGGATGCTCGAGCGTCCCGGTCACCCAGGCCTCGCGCAGCAGCTTCAGCCGCGCGCGCTCGGAGGCCGCCTCGGGATGCAGGCGCTTGACGGCGACCGCCCGGCCCATGCTGCTCTGGGTCGCGAGGTGCACGACCCCCATGCCGCCCTGGCCGAGGGTCTCCTTCAGCTCGAGCCGCCCGCCCGCGGCGGGCAGGCTCAGCGCCGCGAGCAGCGCCGCCTCGTCGGGAGGAGAGGCCGCGCCGGGCACCAGGCTGACGCGCGGATCCTCGATCAGCGTCTTGCGCAGGTCCTCTTCGGTGTCGTTGTCAGGAATCGTCGCGTCCCTTCCCGCGTCGGCCCCGCCTCCGCAGGGAGCGCCCGACGCATCCTGGCAGACGGCGACGTCGGTCGCGAAGCCCGGGGCGGGTCGTTCTTGGTCGCGCGCCCGCACGAACAGGTAGGCGGCGATGACCTCCCGGCCGACGCGCGCAGCGGTGCGCAGCGAGGCCTGGTTGCTCCCCGCGATCGTGCCGAACAGCACGCCGCGAGGATCCTCCGCGACCAGCGCCTCGGCGAGCCGTCGCTGGGCCGCGGAGGCGAGACGCTGGCCGCGATGGGAGCCGACGATGATCTCTTCGACCACCACCCAGCCGTCGACGCCGTGCTCGGCCCGGGCCTCGACCGCCAGCACGCCGACGGCCCGCGCCGCGCCGTCGACAGCGATCGCGAAGAGGCGCCCGCGCTCCCGGCAGGCGACCAGCTCCTCCCGGGTCGCGGCGTGCAGCTTCGCGCCGAGGGCGGGGTGCCGCGCGAAGAGCGCGTCGTAGGCGGAGCGGACCAGCGCGAGCGCCGGCTCGACCTCCAGCGGGCGCAGCGCGACGCGCCCGGTGTGCTGCGGCGGCGCGCGGCGGACCAGCTCGTCGACCCGCCCGGCGACCACCAGCTGGTCGACCTCCACCGCGAGGGCGGGCTCCTCGAGCCCGGGGGTGGCGCGCAGGATCCGCACGGCGCGGGGCGCGAATCGCGACCACTCCGCGTTCACCGCGGCGACGACCGCCGCGTAGCCGCCCGCGGCCTCCACGTCCCAGCTCGTCGCGAGCACGTCGACGAAGGGATGATCGAGCGCGCCGCCGCGGAAGCGGATGCCGCCGAGGAGCACCCGCGTGTCGTCCAGCGCGAGCAGACGATGGAGGTACTCGCTCGGCTCCGCGCCCGGCACCGGACAGCTGCGGGCGAAGCGCGCGGCGAAGGCCCGGTCCTCACAGCGCGCCAGCGCTCCCTGCAGGAACGCGCGCCGCTCGCCGCGCAGCGCCGCCTCTCCGCGCCAGGTCCGGAGCCGCGGGTGAAGGGCTGCCAGGGCCTGGGTGAGGAAGGCGGTGGACAGGGCGGGGTCGACGGGGGCCATCGCTCCTCCTGCAGACGTGCCCCCGGCGCAGGGCGATGCGCGGGCCGGGGTCTCCTGCCCTTTGATAGCACACCGCCACGTGTCGGGCCAACCGCGCCGGCTGCCCGACAGGCGACACCCCGGCCCCGGTTCGCTATCATCTCGTAGGGGAACGGTACAACACGGCCACGCGGCGCGGAGGAGCGGCTCCCATCGACCTCGAGACCCCCCAGCTGATCGAAGTGTGGACCGCGAGCGTCGGCAAGGGGGTCGACCTGCGCTCGCTCTCGGCCGAGGAGAGCTACCGGCCGTCCGCCACCATCGAGGAGCCGGGCGGCGATCCGGTCGCGCACACCGGCTTCGACACCGGCGAGCTGCTCGGCCGCGGCGGCATGGGCGAGGTGTTCCGCGCGCGGCAGGTCGCCCTCGAGCGCGAGGTCGCCCTGAAGAAGCTGCGTCCTTCGAAGGCGGGGAACCCCCGCAGCCGCGCGCGCTTCCTGGCCGAGGCGGTCGTGACCGGGCGCCTCGAGCACCCGAACATCGTGCCGGTGTACAGCCTGCTCGAGGACGGCGACGAGCTGTCGATGGCGATGAAGCTGATCGAGGGCGAGGCCTGGAAGGACATCCTGCGCGGGCCCCAGGGCGACGACCTCGACCTGCACCTCGGCATCCTCGACAAGGTCTGCAACGCCCTGGCCTTCGCCCACAGCAAGGGCATCGTGCACTGTGACCTCAAGCCCGCCAACGTGATGGTCGGCGCCTTCGGCGAGGTGCTGGTGCTCGACTGGGGCCTGGCCCTAGCGCTCGGCGAGCCGCCCGCCGGGGGCACGCGGCTGCGCTCCGCCGTGCACCTGGCCAAGCCGTGCGGGACGCCCTTGTACGCCGCCCCCGAGCTGCTGGCGGGGAGGGGGGATGCGGTCGGGCCCTGGACCGACGTCTACCTCCTCGGGGGCCTGCTGCACGAGCTGCTGAGCAAGCGCCCCCCGCACGGCGGGAAGGACCTCGAGGCGGTGTTGCGCTCCGCGCTGTCCGACGACCCCCCGGAGCTCGACGCCGCGGTCCCCGCCGCGCTCAAGGCGATCTGCCGGCGTGCTCTGCGCCGCTCGCCCGTCGACCGCTTCCCCGACGTCCGCAGCTTCCAGGCCGCGCTGCGCGGCTTCCTCGCCCACAGCGAGAGCCGGGCCCTGGCCCTGGCCGCCTGGGAGCGGCTCGAGGAGCTGCGCGCGCAGCAGCGGGAGGGCGCGCCGTCGAGCCTCTACCCCCTGTTCGGCGAGTGCCGTTTCGGCTTCCACCACGCCCTGCGCGTCTGGCCGGAGAACGTGCAGGCGCGGCTCGGGCTGCAGTCCTGCCTCGAGCTGATGCTGACCTACGAGCTCGAGCGCGGCGCCCACGCCGCCGCGGCGACCCTGCTCGACCAGCTGCCGGAGCCCAACCCGGAGCTCGCGGGCCGGGTGATGGCGCTCGGCCAGGAGCAGGCCCGGGAGCGCGCGGCGATCGAGGCGTTCAAGCACCAGCAAGACCGCCAGCTCAACGTCTCGAGCCGCATCGCCTTCGTGCGGGCGGTCGGGATCCTCTGGGCGCTGCTGTGCTTCGCCTCCGCCGCCGGCCTGCTGCCCGCGACCCACGCGAGCAACATCAGCGTCGCCCTGGTCTTCATCAGCGTCCAGGTCGGCTGCATCGCCTTCTGGTGGAAGTCCTTCCGCGCGAACCGCTTCAACCGGCGCATCGCGCGCAGCGCCTTTTTCATCGCCTTCGCGATCGTCAACCACCGCATCGCCGCGGCCCTGCTCGGCGTGTTGCCGGAGCAGGCGGTGACGCAGGAGATCGGGATGGTGTTCCTGCTGTTCACGATGATGGCCCTCGCCATCGACTGGCGCTTCCTGCCCGCCGCCCTCGTCTTCTTCCTCGCCGCCGCCGCGGCGGTGGTGTGGACCGAGCACGCCTGGCTGTGGATGGGCCTGGCGGCCGCGATCGGCACCGTCGAGCTCGGCATCGCGCCCCACGGCGTGCGGATGCTCGAGCGCATGGCCCGCCGGGAGCTGGCGCGGAAGACGGCGGAGGCAGGGGAACCGTAGCCGCTTTGAGCCTCTGCGGCGAAGAGTTGCGCCCGGCTGTAGAATTCTGTAAGACTCTCTTCCACAATCGGTCTGGAACCAGGAGCTCGTCATGATCTTGACGATTCTGTGTCACGGCACGGGCTCGCACCGCAGCGGGACCTACATCGACGGCGAGAACCTCTCCGCCACCCACGATGAGGTGATCACCCGCCTCGGTGACCTGCTCTACGAGCCGGGGCTCGACCTGACCGAGGTGCTGGTCAACGGCTGGCCGGACGTCGGCGCGCAGCCGCGGGAAGGCCTGATCGAGACGGCGATGGAGCAGCGCCTGGGCCGCACCCACATCGTCCTCGACGGCCCGGGCGCGGACCCGATCGGCTGGGCCCCGACCTCGAAGCATCCCCGCGCCGGCACCTTCGACCCCTCGAGCATCGACAAGCAGCTGCGCTCGAAGCTCAACCCCCACAAGGACAACTTCGCGGCCTCCGCGAAGATCTCGGGCGCGGGCTGGAATGACAACATCCTCTACCTGCGCACCGTCCTCGAGGCGGTCTTTTTCACGAAGCCGTTCAAGCTCACCACGGACAGCTCCACGGCGGAGAGGCGTCTGGCGCTCCTGCACAAGCAGCTCTTCACCGATCCGAGCCTGCTGAACATCGAGCGCATCAACCTGATCGGCTGGAGCCGCGGGGCAGTCACCTGTCTCAAGGTCGCCTACATGCTCAAGCAGGTCGGCGAGGACAAGAGCTTCTTCACCAAGCTGTGGGAGTCCTTCAGCTTCCGCTCCAAGGCCCGCGCCTACCACACCGGGGGCGCGCTCAAGAAGCTGGCGACGGTGCCGATCAACATCTTCGCGATCGACCCTGTCCCCGGGCCGGGCAACCGCGACAGCAAGCAGAACAAGACCATCGGCAGCAACGTGAAGAACCTGGTCGTGTTGATCAGCCAGGCCGAGACCAAGCCGGGCTTCAAGCCCCAGGACTACGAGCTGCTCGACATCGAGGACGAGACGGCGACCAACGTCGTGTATCTGCCCTTCCCGGGCGTGCACAACACCTGCTCGATCCGCGTCAACGCGCGGGCCAACGAGCGCAACTACCGCTACAGCTACGGCGGCGGAGAGCCGACCAGCGACATCCAGGACGTCGGCGTGATCGCCGCCGAGCTCGCCTATCGCTTCCTCGCCCACTTCCACCCGCAGCTCGCCACGCCCTTGCGCGGCATCGGCCCGGAGCAGACCGACGCGATGCTGCTCGAGCGCTACTCCCGGGTCGTGCTGAAGAAGGACAGCTACTTCGAGAGCTGGGGCATCCTGCACTCCAAGTACCGGGTCGACGTCAAGGCGGACTACGACATCCGCAACGCGCGCGAAGAGTACACCAACCACGGCTACTACTTCATCAACGAGCACCATCGCTACCTGTTCAAGTACCTGATGCCGAAGATCTACAAGGCGGTCTTCGAGGACACGCACGTCGCGCACGGCGACCTCGCGAAGGCCTTCCACGAGGCGATCGGCGCGAACGAAGCCGAGGCCCGGGTGCTGCTCGGCGGCGCACCGTTCTACTCGATCGTGCAGTCCCTGATCGTGCGCGTGATCAGCCGCTGGCCCCTGGTGCGCTCGACCGACGGCATGCGCAGGCTGTACGAGAACGACGACTTCGCCAAGCGCGGCAAGAAGATCAGCGAGATCATCGGCACCGACTGCTTCTTCGACTTCGGCAAGTTCGCCAGCTACCTGATCACCACGGACGCGCCTGAGGACAGCATCGAGGACGTCAGCGTGGACGAGGAGGACCATGCGCCTCCTATGATGCCCCGGCCCGAGCAGGACATGTCCCAGATCGTGCTCGACGACGCCCCCTCCGACAGCAGCTTCTGGTAGCGCGCCGCGGTCCGCGTGGTTCCTTGCAGAAGTGCGTCCGTTCGAGCATCCTTGCGGGGTGGAAGCGGACGCGGAACAGCGGGCCGTCGCCGTCACGACGGCGGCCGATGACCGGGCGCGGGCTGACCGCGTGCGCGTGCTCGCGACCTGCGCGGTGGTCGCCATCCACGCCGCGGGCGGCTTCGAGGGCCGGCTGATCGCGTCCCAACGCTGGCTGAGCGACGCGGGCCTGGCCGGTCTGGTCTCGCAGCTCGCGCGCTTCAGCGTGCCGCTGTTCGTCGTCCTGTCCGGCTACGGCCTCGGCAAGAGCCGGCGCGCGAGCCTCGTCTCCTTCTACACCCGACGCGCCACCCGCGTGGTGCTGCCCTACCTGGCGTGGAGCTTCCTCAGCCTCGCCTACCGCGGCCTGCTCAGCGAGCCGGCGGTGATCGCCGAGGCGCTGTTGAAGGGCACCGCGGACTACCACCTGTACTTCTGCTCGTTCATCATCCAGGCCTACCTGCTCTGGCCGCTGCTCCGGCGCGTCCCCTGGGCGGGCGTCAGCGTGCTGTTCGGCGTGCAGCTCGCCCTGTCCTCGCCGGTGCACTTCTTCTGGCCCGGGCGCATCTCCCTGCCGGGCTGGCTGCTCGTCCACTGGGCGGGCTGGTTCTGCCTCGGTGTTCGGCTCGCCGACCGCCCGGCGGGGACGCCCCGGCCGCGGCTGAGCGCGGTGTTGCTCGGCCTGAGCGGGGCGCTGGTGGTCGCCGAGTACTTCTGGTTCGCGACCTGGCAGGCCGACGCCTCGTGGTTCAACCACTTCTTCCGCTTCACGGTGATCGGCTACGGCCTGGCCTGGGTGCTGCGCTGGCGGCGCGGCCCGGCCCTGGCGCCGCGGCCCCCGGACGGCTGGGCGGTGCGCCTGGCCCGCGTCAGCTTCACGGTCTACCTCCTGCATCCCTGGCTCCTGCGCGGCATCGCCCCGACCCGCTGGGGGGACAGCTTCGCGCTGCTCTACCCGGTTGCCCTGGCCGGGTCCTTCGGCGCGGGACTGTTCCTCGACCGGTGGGTGCGGGGGAAGCTGGCGCGGGCGCTGCTCGGGTTGGGGTGACCAGGGAGCGGGGGAGCTGGGGAAAGGGCCAGCAGCTCACTCCCCGTCCAGGCGCAGCTCCCGGGTGACCACCGTGCGGTCCCCGAGCTGCGAGCCGACCGCGGCGGGGCCGCGCGCCTCGAGCAGGGGAAGAGCCGCCGGCGGCAGGCCGGGCGCGTGGCTGCTCAGGGTCAGCTGGAGGGGCCCGCGGTGCGCGAGATGGAGGGCGAAGTCGAGGCCCTCGGCGGGCAGGCTCGGGCACAGGAAGCCGTACGCGCGCCCCCGGTCGGTCCACCAGCTCGGCAGGTCGAGCCCCCGCACCGTCACGCGGTCGACGCCCGCGTCCCGCGGCCAGGAGACGTGCAGCAGGCTGGCTCCCGGCGGGGCGACCAGGCGGCCCGTCAGCATGCGGCCGGCGCCGGAGGGGCTCCAGACGAGGTCGACCAGCTCCGGCGCCGTCAGGGCGGGCCCGGAGACGGGGACCGACCGGGCCGTGCGCGCGTCGAGCAGCCAGCGGTAGGCGTCCTCGGCGGCGCCGAAGGAGGCGGCCGCCTCGAGGGTGGCGGGCAGGGGGGCGCCGTGGCTGGAGGCCCAGACCCGGGCGCCGCGCTCCTGCTGGTGCCAGACCAGGCTCAGGCGCTGCGGGTGCTCGGGGCCGTAGGGCGCGCTGGCGGCGCACCACACCCCGCACACCAGCGCGAGGCCGCCGCACAGCGCGGCCCCGAGGCGGCGCCCCCGCGAGCAGGCGGCGCCCGCCAGGGGCAGCAGCCAGCCGAGCTGGAGCGCGATCGGCGCGATCAGGGGGGAGGTCGGGCCGTAGCCCATCGCGTCGCCGAGCAGCCAGGCCGAGGGCCCGACCAGCACGCAGCCGAGTCCGAGGCTGAACAGGGCCGGCGCGGTCCGCTCCGGCCAGCGCGCGCACAGGGCCGCGCCGCAGGCGGGCAGCACGAGCAGGTAGCTGGCGGCGGGCAGGGTGAAGGCGAGGACGCAGCCGAGCGCGGCGCTCCACAGCCAGGCGCCGAGCCACAGCCCGGTCGGCCGCGCGGCGCGGAACAGCTCCGCGACCAGCAGGAGGAGCGCGAGGCAGGCGAAGAGCAGGCACAGCACCCCGGACAGGGGCGAGGCGGGGAAGGGGATGCGCGGAGGGTGCGCGCCGACCGCGATCCACAGCTCCCCCAGAGCCCAGGACAGCGCCCCGCAGAGCAGCGCGAGCAGCGGCCAGGCGGCCAGCCCCCAGGCTACCCGCCGGTCCCGCTTCCACAGGTTCCAGCCGAAGGAGGCCAGGAGCAGGATGACGGCGAGCACCGCGAGCACCGGCATCGCCCCGAGCGGCAGCGCGACGATCGGGCCGGCGAAGAGGTCGAAGAACACCGGCTCGGCCGCCTCGGTCTCGAGCAGCTCCGTCCGCTCGCCGAGCACCTCGAGCAGGGCGAGGGCGTGCTCGCCGTGGTGCTGGAGGCTGCCGCGGTCGAGATGGGCGAGGTCGTCGAGGGGCGTGTGGTAGTGCGCGATGCCGCCGAGGTACGCGAAGTTCGCGCCCGCGTAGCCCGCCTCCCCGAACACGGTCAGGTCGGTGTCGTTCGGCAGCAGCTCGTAGATCGTGCGGGCGAGGGAGTTGGTGATCGGGCGCGGGCTGTTCCGCAGCCCCTCGAGGATCGGCGCGCTGCCGCCGTAGGTCTCGAACATCAGGCTCGGCCCGCGGCTGCCGCGCGCCTCGAAGTTGATCACCAGGGCGAGCTCGCGGTCGGGGTCGGCGTCGACGAAGGCCCGGGCCCCGAGCAGGCCGGCCTCCTCCCCGTCGCTGAACAACAGCCACACCGGCCGCGCCAGCGGACCCCGATCGCGCAGCCAGCGCGCCGCCTCGAGCATCACCCCGAGGCCCGCGCCGTCGTCGGACGCCCCGGGGCCTGCCGGCACGGAGTCGTAGTGGGCGAGCAGCATCAGCGGCGCGCGGTCTTCCCTGCCGGGGAAGCGGGCGAGCACGTTGACCAGCCGGGTGACCGTCCCGTTGACGCCGGTCGCCCGCCAGGTGTCCTGCAGCTCCGGGCGCAGGCCGAGGTCGTGCAGGGCCGCGCACAACCGCTCGCGCACCGCGCCGTGGGCGGGGCTGCCGAGCGGATGCGGGCTGCTGTCCTCGCCGATTACGGCGCGCAGCGCGGCGAGCGCCCGCTCCGCCGAGAACGTCTCCGGAGGCGCGTCGGCGGGCAGCGGCGGAGGGGGACGGTAGGAGAACGCGGCGAGCGCGAGCACCAGCAGCGGCAGCGCCAGCCCAGCGGCGAGCGACTTCATACCGGCATCCCCAGCGTCGCGTTGTCGTACAGCTCGGCGTACAGCCCCCCCGCCGCGAGCAGCTCGGCGTGGGTGCCCGACTCGACGATGCGGCCCTCGTCGAGGACGACGATGCGGTCGGCGAAGCCGAGGGTGGTGAAGCGGTGGCTGACCAGCAGGGCGGTGCGCTCGGCGGCCAGGATCTGCAGGCGCTCGAGGATGCGCCGCTCGGCCTGTGCGTCGAGGCTGCTCGTCGGCTCATCCATCAGCACGATCGGCGCCGGCCGGGCGAAGGCGCGGGCGATCGCGAGCCACTGCCACTGGCCGCGGGAGGGCTCGAGCTGCCCGAAGTGGTGGCCCAGGCGGGTGTCGTACCCTTCCGGCAGGCTCTCGATCCAGGTGTCGACGCTGGCCGCCCGTGCGACCTCGCGTACGCCCTCGCGGTCGTCGAGCAGGCGCTCGATGTCGCCGTACGCGATCACCTCGCCGACGGTCGCCTCGTAGCGTCCGTACTCCTGCACCACGCAGCACAGGTGCCGGCGCAGCTTCTTGTGATCGAGCGCGCGCAGGTCGACCCCGTCGATCGCGATGCTCCCCTGGTGGGGGTCGTAGAAACGCGCGAGGAGCTTGAGCAGGGTCGACTTGCCCTCGCCGTTCCGGCCGACCAGGGCGACGGTCTCCCCGGGCTCGATCGTCAGGTTCAGCCCGCGCAGCACGTCGCGCTCGGTGTTCGGGTAGCGGAACCACAGGTCGCGGACCTCGATGCGGCCCGCGATCGGCTGCGGCAGCGACTCCTCTCCGTCGGCCAGCATCGGCTGGATCGAGAAGAACTTGCGCAGGTTCGAGATGAACAGGGTGTCGCGGATGAACATCCCGCCGTTGCGCAGGGCGGTCTCGACGTCGCGCCGCAGGCTGACCGAGGCGGCGATGAAGACGACGACGTCGCCGACGGTCAGGAGGCCGGCCTGGGCGTTGGACAGGACGTACAGGAGCACGCCGAAGAACAGCGCCGCCCCGAACCCTCCGAACAGGCTGTTGCCGAGGAGCTCGAGCCGGTGCAGCCGCATGTCCTCGTCCCGGAAGCCGCGCATCAGCGTCGCGAACCGCTCGACCAGGTAGGGTCCGAGGGCGAGCAGCTTGACCTCCTTGGCGCCGTGGCCGTCGGTCAGGGTCTTGACGAAGTAGTACGTCCAGCGCAGCTTCGTCACCCGCGCGAACTCGAGGTTGTATTCCCGCGAGGCCAGGCGCCAGCGGAACACCGCGTAGGGCACGCTGCACAGCAGGAGGGCGCCCAGGGCGAGCGGCTCGACGGTCGCGACCACGACCCCGAGCAGGGCCGACTGCAGCGCGCCGGTGCAGAGGTTGGCGAGGCTCTTGACGAACTGCGACATGCGGTACGCGCTGTTCGCCTGGGCGCGGCCGATCACGTCCCGGTACTCGGTGTCCTCGAAGGTCGAGGCGTCGAGCCGGTCGGCGTGCTCGAGCAGGCGCCGCGAGATCGTCAGGTCGAGCTCGCTGCGCAGGGCTCGCTGGAAGTAGTTCTGGACGAACCCCGCCAGCGCCTCGAGCAGCCACAGCACCAGGCCGATGCCGAGCCAGACCGAGAGCGGCAGCGAGATCTCCTCCGGCGCGGTCAGGCTGTCGATCAGGCCCTTGCTGAACAGCGCGAGGCCCGCCGGGATGAAGGCCCGCACGGCGATCGTCAGGTAGATGCCGAGGATCGGCCCGCGTGCGGTCTGCCAGCACAACCGCAACGTCCACAGGCTGTGGTCGAGCAGATGCCCGGGGCGGGCGTCGTCGATGCCGAAGGGGGTCCTCGCCATGGTCACTCCGATCAGGTGGGGCGATTCTAGCTTTGGGAGCGGGGGCTGAGAAGGGAAAGAGGGATGGTCCGCGGGGCAGGAAGCCGGAGGAAGGAGCCGACGCAAAGCGAGCCTCTGCCGACGGCCGCGGGATCGCGTTGGCGCAGGTCCGCTTGCAGGACGTCTCCTCGCGGTGAACGGACGGATTTCAACGCAGAGGCGCAGAGGCCTGGAGGCGCAGAGCGAGCCTTGCCGACGGCCGCGGGATCGCGCTGGCGCGGGTCTGCTTGGAGGACGTCTCCTCGCGGTGAACGAACGGATTTTAACGCAGAGGCGCAGAGGCTTGGAGGCGCAGAGCGGGCCTTTGCCGACGGCCGCGGGACCGCGCTGGCGCGAGTCCCAGCGCAGGACGTGTCCCTCCCAGGAGGTGGTCTTCCCCGAGTCCGCCGACCGCGTGGTGTCAACGTGCTTGGCACGGTGCTTCAAGCCGTGATCGAACGGGTCAGGTCTGGTAAACGCAGGTGTCGACAAACTTCTGGGTTACTGGTACTGGCACGTGTTCTCACGTAACATAGCGTAACAAGAGGGGAGGCATGGATCGTCGTGATTGGGAGCGCTTGAGTTGGGTTGAATTGAATCAAACGAACCCAACTCGAAAAAAAAGAAGTAGGAGTTAGGCGAAGAAGAAGAAAAAGAAGAAGAAAAGGAAGAAAGAAGAGTTTATCAGGAAGGCAGGAAGTAAGGAATGCAGGAAAAGAACGAAGAAAAGGAAGAGAAGAGAAGAGAGTGGAAGATAGAAAAGAGAAAATGGAAAGCGAAAATAGAGAAGCGCAAAGATATCAGATCAGATCAGTCGAACCCCTTCTCGTTTCCTCTTTTCCTGCCTTCTCCCCCCTCCTGCCTTCCTTATAAATTCTTCTTCTTCTTCTCTTCTTCTTTCTCCTTCCCTTCCCCTCTCACTCACTCTCCTTTGTCCCATGGCTCCCCTCTTGACCTGGGCTTCGTCTCTTCCCGTCTTCGATCTGACACCCACCGACCGGAACATCCGACGGCCCTTCGCCTCCACCATCGCGATCCCGCATCCGCCGGCAGAGGCCCGCTCTGCGCCTCTGCGCCTCTGAGCCTCTGCGTTAAAAATCCCCTTCTTGCGCCCCCGCTTTGCGTAGAAGATCCCCTCTGCGCCCCCGCTTTGCGTAGAAGATCCCTCTGCGCCCCGTGTGTACAGTTCCGGCTTTCCGCACCCCATCCGTAGCCGTCGCGATGTCCCACCGAGGAGCCGCGATGTCTGAAACCTGGCTACACCACCCCCGCCTGCGTCATCACTTCCACTCCCGCCGCCCCTCCGAGCTGCGGGTGCTCCTGCACGACGGCGGTCGCTCGCTGACCGGCCGGCCACCGGAGCTCGCCTGGGTGCGGGTGACCGGCCGGCACGGGCAGGTCTTCGAGGGGCGCGTGCTCGATGCTCCCGAGCGGGTGCGCGGCACCCGGGCCGGCGACGCGATCCTGTTCCTCGCGCCGCACCGCGCGCCGCATCCGATCCAGACCGACCGGGCCTACCTGCGGGAGCGCCGGCAGTGGCTGATCGAGCCCTGCGTGCGCTGCGGGCTCAACGAGCTGTTCGACGCGCCCTCGCGGCTGCTCGAGCGCAGCGCCCAGCGGGAGGAGAACCGGCGCGTCGGCTTCTCGACGCCCTGCCCGCTGTGCCCGGGCCGGATGCGGGTGCGGCCGCGGCGCAGCCGGGCGGCGCGGCGGACCCGGCGGCGGGGGCCGGAGGCGCCGGGCGTCGCCCTCGCGACGCCGCCGTCCGGCTCGCACGGCTGGCCGACGCGGGAGGCGCTGCCGACGCGGGAGGAGCTGCCGCCGCGGGAGAGCTGGGCGGAGGAGTGCCGGGTCGCGCGCCCGCCGAGCTCGGCGGTGCGGCCTCCCGCGCCGACGCGGAGACCCCACGGGGCGACGGCGCGGCGGTCGGGGTGGACGCCGCCGCAGCCGGAGTCGCCGGAGACCACGGAGCCGGAGCCGGTGGAAGCGGGCGGAGCGTCCGCCGCGGAGCCCGCGCGCCGCGAGGACGCGCCGGTGCTGCGCCTGGTGCGCGGGCCGCTCGGGGACTTCGTCTACTGGGCCTGCGTGGTGATCCCGTTCTGCCTGGTGTGCATGGCCTGGCCGGTGAACTACATGGTCGGCTTCCTCGCCCTGACCGTCAGCTTCGTCTGGATGCTCTTCCTCGCTCTCCTGCACGGCCTCCTGCAGCGCGCCGCCCAGCGCCGGGAGAACGCGGGCTGGAGCGGCTCGGGATGGCTGCTCGCGCGCACCTTGCTCGACCTGTTCGAGCCGCGCTGGGACGTCGCCCTGACCCTGCGCTCGCTGCTCAGGTAGCGCGGCGCAGGGTGCGGCGCGCGACGCGCTCGAGGGTGGCGAGGGGCTGCAGGCCGAGCAGGGGGTAGCCGTTGAAGACGAAGGCGGGCACGCCGCTGACCCCGAGCTCGAGGGCTTCCTCGCGATGGGCGGCGACGCGTTCGCGGTAGCGCGGCGCGTCTCCGGCGGCGACAGTCTCCTCCGGGGGCAGGCCGACCTCGGCGGCGAGGCGGGCGAGCAGGGCGTCGTCGGCGAGGTCGGCGGATTCCTGCCAATAGGCCCGGCTGACGCGCTCGCGGAAGGGATGCAGAAGGCCGCGGTCGCGGGCGAGCTCGAGCATCGCGAGCACCCGGCGGGAGTTCCCGACCCGCCGCACGCTGCCGAGGGGGATGCCCCGGGCGGCGGCGAGGCCCTTGAGCTCCTCGCGCCTCGCGCGGCGCAGGTGCTCGGGCAGGACGCGGGTGTCGACGCCGCCGGAGGGCAGCTCGGGGTGGATCTCGTAGCCCTTCCAGTCCCAGCTCAGCTCGACGCGGTCGAGCAGCTCCCGCAGCTCGCTCTGCTCGGCGAGGTAGCAGTACGGGCAGATGATGTCGGCGTAGACGGTCAGAAGAGCGATGGGAGCCTCCGGGTCAGACGACCGCGAAGAGCAGGGACGCGCACAGATACACGACGCTCGGCAGGGAGGCGCCAAGCAGGAAGCGACGCAGCTCGCGGTGACGGTGCATGACGATCCTCCCGGATGGTAGCGCTTCTTCGGCTATCGGCCAACCTCCTCGCCGGCTTGAGCGAGGAGGAGGGTGTCGACCCCGAAGGCGCGCGCCGACTCCGCCTCAGACGCCGGTCGAGTCGGCGACGACGGCCTCCGGCGTCGGGATGCCGGTGCCGGCGTAGGGCAGCTTGCGCATGTAGTCGGCGGCGAGCCCGAAGAGCACCAGGCCGGCGAGGAAGAACAACCACTTGACCTTGCTCTTGAAGACCAGCGCGAGGCCGCCGAAGAACAGGGCGATGGTGAACAGCACGACGGCGAGGCCGAACTGGTCGCCGTTGACGTTGGCGCCCCGGCCCTCCTCGAACTTCGCGTTCGATTCCTCGAAGCCCTGCAGGCCGTCGGCGAGCACGACGTCGTAGTACTCTTCGCCGAGCTCGGCGTCGAGGGCCGCGACCAGCGCCTCGACGGGGAAGGCATCGAGCATCTCGTCGTCGCCCATGTAGTACTCCGGCGGCAGCCCGAGCGCGGCGTAGGCGTCCTCCGACAGCTGCTTGCAGTACAGGTAGGTCGCGAGGTAGCGGTTCTTGAGCTCGTCTTCCTCGGTCTTCGCGGTCAGCATCCCGACGACGAGCTGCTTGGCCTCGATGTCGACGGCGGCGTCGCGGTTGGCGATGCTGACGCCGAGCTGGAACAGCGTCGAGGCGACCGTGGTCTGGTTGGCCGCCTCGCCGTAGGCGGTCGCCGAGGTTCCGCCCCAGAGCGAGGACTGGTGCCCCGCCCACGCGCCGCCGAGGGCCGCGAGCCCGAGCAGCAGCGCGACGAAGAGCTCGAACACGTCGAAGGAGCTCGCCGGCTTCGGGGCCGGGGCCTGCTGCTGCTGTTGCGGTGGGGGCGCGGGCAGTTGTTGGACCCCGGGCTCGGGCTGCGGGGGCTGGATCCCGGGCTGCGGCAGTTGTTGGACCCCGGGCTCGGGCTGCGGGGGCTGGATCCCGGGCTGGGGCTGGGCCAGCGGCTGGGCGGCCGGCTCGGCCTGCAGGTCGAAGGAGCAGGACGGCCCTTCGTCGCTGCCGGCATCGAGATCGAGGCCGATGCCGGGCTCCGGCTCCGGCTCCGGGGCGGGCGTCGCGAACGCGGCGGCGAGCTCGGGCTGGTCTTTGACGGGGGCCCAGCCGGGCATGCCGTCGCGCCAGCACATCGCCCGCTCGGGGATCTCACCGGAGCGGATCCGGGCGAGCACCTTCTCCGTCGGCTCGGGGCCGAGCTTCTGGTTCGGTGCGGTCATCAGGTACCACGGGGCGGGGCTCAACGCTTCCTCCTCGAGGTCGCGACCTCGGTGCTGGGGTTGCGCCACAGCGTACCGCACCCCGTGTTCCGTGTGAACCCGTTGCTCACATCGGACGGGTTCAAGCAGAGCGAGGGCGCGGAGGGGGATGTCAACGCAGAGGCGCAGAGGCGCGGGCAGGGTTCCGAGGGTCGGGCAGAGGCGTCGAGGGCGGCGGTGATCTCCGCAGCGCTTCAGACCCCCGCGCCTGCGTTGCCGCTGTCGAACAGCAGCGTGTACCCGCCCGAGGAGCTCGAGCTCGAGGCGCCCGGCCTGGGGATGCGGATCTTCTGACCGACCTCGATCACGTCGGGATCGGGGATGCCGTTGATCTCGGCGAGGTGCTGGTAGGTCGTGCCGTACTTGTCCGCGATCGCGCTGAGGATGTCCCCGGACCTGACCGTGTAGATGAAGTAGTCGAGCACGCCCTTGCCGTGGGAGAGGAAGACCTCGTCGCCCTCGCTGAGCGGCGCGTTCGGGTCGGTGATCGAGGGGTTGTCGGCGAGCAGGGCGGAGACGGTTTTGCCCTGCTGCTCGGCGATCGAGGTCAGGGTCTCGCCGTCTTCCTTGACGACGTAGGTGATGCCGTGGACCGGCTCGACGGGCGTCTTGGGCTCCTCGGTCTCGTGGGTCTTCGGCTCCTTGGCGAAGGGCTGCGGCAGGCTCGAGCCGAGCAGCAGGGTGTAGGGGATGCGCTTGCCGTGCTTGCCCGTGTGGGTCTTGCAGGAGCCCATCAGCTGCTGGTAGGGGTCGCCGTCCTTGCCGCCCCAGATCACCTGGCAGCCCTCGGACCAGGTGCTGACCGAGTCGCCGGTGCCGGCGTAGTGCAGGTTGATGCCGCAGTCGGCCCCGGCTTCGCTCTCGCCTTCGTTCGTGTCGCGATGGAAGTCGTAGTTCTTGTCGCACCAGTACTTGATCTTGCCGTCGTTGCGCAGGGCGGGGTTGCCGCCGTGGCCGCGCTCGCTGCTGTCCATGCTCGGATCGGAGTAGCGGTACCAGTACTGCCAGCCGTCGAGGACGTTGATGCGCCCGTACTGCTTGGTCGAGTCGAGCTCGCAGGAGTCGCCGGGGTCGACGCTGGCCTTGTAGGCGTGGACGAT
>JAUIEM010000603.1 GCA_030428695.1 bacterium | reverse complement strand
CCGTGCCTGATCTTCGAGCTCGCCCACCTCGGCGACGGGCCGCGTGTACGGATCAGCACCGACTTCGGCTTCGACGAGATGGCGCTCGCCCCCGACGGCCGCGTGCTGGCGCTCAGCGCGCCGAACACCCCGCCTACCCTGTGGGACCCGACCACCGGCCACCGCCTCGACACCCTCGCCTCGACCGGCGACCGGCTGCTCGAGCACTTCGGCTGCCTCGCGTTCACGCCCGACGGCCAGCAGCTCGCCGTCTACGTCTGGGGGGCCAACGACCCGGCGGAGGGCTTCGTCGCGAACGGTGTGCGCCTGTGGGAACTCGCCGCCGGCCGCTACTCGCCGCTCTTCGACGGCGCCCTGCAGAACCCCCGCGACATGGTGTTCTCCCCGGATGGCCGCGAGCTGGCCACCAGCAGCGACGCCGCCGACCACAGCGCCGCGCCGCGCTTGTGGGACGTCGCGAGCCGGCGGGAGAGCTCCCGCTTCCCCGGCCACACCGGCGCCGTCCGTTCGCTCGCGATCGCGCCGGACGGCCGCTGGCTCGCGAGCGGCGGCGACGACGCGAGCGTGCGGCTCTGGGACCTCGAGCAGGGCGCGCTCCTGCAGAGCCTGGCCTGGGACACGGTGGTCGCGCCCCACGTCGCCTTCGCTCCGCAGGAGCAGCTGGCCGTCGCCGGCGGGGCGGTGCGGCTGCAGGCGCCGACGAGGCAGGGCTGGAACCCCCTCGCGGGCTTCCGCGGCGACGCGCGCACGATCGCGGTCAGCGCGCAGGGCCAGATGCTGCTCCTGTCGGCGGAGGGCTACCTCAGCCTGTGGGACCTCGCGCTCGGCCGCGAGCAGGCCGGCCTCCCCGAGGTCGTCGACTTCACGCTCGCCCGCGAGGGGGGCAAGGTCCTGCTCGCGACCGAGGACGGCAGCCTCAAGCTGTGGAACCTCGACGACCCGTCGAAGCTGCGCCGACTGACGGGGGTCTCCGGCCGGCCCGGCCACCTCGCCCTGGCCGAGGCGCGCCAGCTCTGCGCCTGGAGCGACGAGGCCGGCAGCCTGCACGTGCTCGACCTGATCGACCGGGAGGAGCTGTACGTGCAGGAAGCGGTCGCGGCCACCGCCATCGCCGCCTCGCCCGACGGCCAGCAGCTCGCCGTCGGCCGCGAGGACGGCTCGATCTGGCTGCTCGACGGCCTGCGCGGCAAGCGCCGCGCCGAGCTGCGCGGCCACTGCGGAGCCGTGCGCGCCCTGTGCTACACGCCGGACGGCCGCTGCCTCGCCAGCGGCAGCGACGACACCACCGTGCTGGTCTGGGAGCTCGACGGGGTCGGTGAGGGTGGATCCTCGGGGTGATGGCTCGCCCTGAGGACGAGAACCGATCAGCGCGATCGCGGCCGCGATGTCCGTTCCCTTCGACATCGCCGAAGCGAAAGCATCCGCCGGGCCAGAGCGGAGGGCGGAGCGGCAAGGGGGTATTGCGCAGCTGGCGTTCCAGAGCTGCCTATCCCATCCGACGGGCCCGCGGCCGGGTGTTGGGGCTCTTCCGGGAGCAGCTCAGTCCTCGCTGAAAGCTTCCTGAGACCGCTCCACCCATTCCAGGTCTGCCCGCCGCAAGCTCTCCCCGAGCTCGTGGCTCACCGGATCGCTGTCGGCGCACGTCCTCGGCTCCCTCCGCGGCCAGTTTCCATCGCAGCAGGCCGTCCTGCGCGACAAAGCCCTGGTTGAGAACAGGTTCCGCCGGCAGCCGCACGCGCACCAGCACGTCGGCCAGCGGCTGGCGCGGCGGCAGGGCCTGCACGACGAGCTCGGCCTGTTCGCGGGGCTGGTCCCAACGCCGGATCACGGTCAGGGCGCGGCCTGTGGCGAAGTCATCGTCGAGCTGGGGGAGCACGAAGGCAGTGTTGGCATCGGCCAGACCGACCGCCGTCAGCGTCCAGCGGCCCGCGACGTTTTCGAGGTTGAGCTCTGTCCAGGACTGGTCGCCGGTATCGCAGAGCCAGATGATCGCTGCGCGCTCGCGGGCGGCTTCGGACGCATCCTCTTCGAGCTGGTCCAGGGGATAGGGCAGCCAGCTCGGGTCCATGGCCAGCTCGACCCGCATCTGCACCCTGGCGGCCCCACTGGGCCTCGCCGACGGTGACCGCGACGCCGCCCTGCTCCACCTCGCCGAGACCGGCGATCAGTGGCGCACCCTCGCGGCCCACGAGCCCGACGCATCCACGGCCTGGGTGGGGACGCGCGCGTTTCTCCTCGGCGACGAGGACTTCGCGCCTCTGCGCGAGGGCGGGCTGTTGGAGGCGGCGTTGGGGGAGTGAGGGGCGGGGGGTCCAGCCGCCCATCATGGAAATCTCCCACCCAGGGTTTGGTTTTTCAAGGATGGTCGCGCTGGAAACCGAGCCCCAGGGGCCCTATCATAGAAATCTCCAACCCAGGGTTCGATTTTTCAAGGATGACACACCCTCGCACAGCCACCCAGGAAGTTCTCCAGCGACTCGAGGTGTCCCCGGTCGTCGCGCTCCTCGGCGCACGCCAGGTCGGCAAGACCACCCTCTCCAGGCTCGTCGCCCGGCAGGTCGCATCAGATGGCCGCGGACCCGTCCACAGCTTCGACCTCGAAGACCCCGCGGACCTCGCACGCCTGACAGCGCCCGGTCTCGCGCTGCGACCCCTCGAAGGGCTGGTCATCCTCGACGAGGTGCAGCGGATGCCTTCGCTGTTTCCGCTTCTGCGGGTCCTCGCCGACCGCGAGCCCCTGCCCGCGCGCTTTCTGCTCCTCGGCAGCGCCTCCCCGCACCTGGTAAGCCAGACTGCGGAGACCCTGGCCGGACGCATTGCCTTCGTCCACCTCGAGGGCTTCGACCTCTCGGAGGTCGGCGTGGAAGACCTCTCGCGCCTGTGGATCCGTGGCGGCTTTCCGCGTAGCTTCCTCGCACCCGATGAGGCGGAGAGCGTACGCTGGCGGACCGACTTCATCCGGACCTTCCTCGAGCGCGACCTGCTCCCAGCCGCTGCGCGCGTGTCCTCCGGCGACAACAAGGTACACGTGCTCGTACCGGTCATCATTCCGCCACGGACTCTTGGGATCGACTTCAGCGCGACTCCGAGGAAACGGCTCGCGGCGCTTTTTGAGCGGGCGGCGAAGGGGGGGGCGATCGGGTTCGAGCGTATGGACCCGCTCGATTTCCCGCCACCCTCCGAGGTTGTTGACGAGGTCCGAAGACGCTACCCCGAGCTGAGCGCTCGTGACCTCGAGCAGTGCCGTGACTGCTACGAGAACTTTCGAACCGTCGGCGAGATCACCTTCCGTCAGCTCGCTGACGGCCTCTTGAAAAAAATTCGCAAGCTCCGCTCTCCGGCTCGATAAGGATCGTCCATGCCGACTCGCTCCTCCCCTCCGATCAAGCTCCAAGGCCGAGACGGCCTGGTCTACTTCGCCGCGCCGGAGCTCGTGGCCGCGGCAGAGACCGCCGCGGACCTCGGTCGCCCGCTCCTGCTCACGGGCGAGCCGGGCTGCGGCAAGACCGAGTTCGCGTGGGCGG